>NZ_JBIAXS010000003.1:23168-380720 GCF_042896885.1 Streptomyces sp. NPDC001231 | reverse complement strand
AGCTTCGACCCCTGCCTCCCCTGCGGCGTCCACATGTACCTCGGCAACGGCAAAACCCTCACCACCACCCACACCCCCACCTACGGAGCCGAACATGCCTGACACGGAGCAGGACGCCCGGTCCGGCCGGCTCGCGGACCCGGACGTGGAGGCGCGGCTCGCCCGGCTCGACGAACTCCTCGCGGGGCTCGAGTCCGCTCCGGGGCCGACCGTGCGGTCCGCCCTGGAGGCGGTGCGGCTGCTGACCGAGGTCTACGGCGAGGCGCTGGGCCGCGTCCTCGACCGCGCGGACGGTGAACTGACGGCGCGTCTGGCCGAGGACGAGTTGGTGGGCCACCTGCTGGTCCTGCACGAGATCCACCCCGAGCCGGCCGAGCGCCGGGCGGCGCGCGCCGTCGAACGGCTGCGCCCGGCGGTACGGGAGCGCGGCGGCGACGTCGAGTGGATGGGCCTGGAGGAACAGGTGGCCCGGGTGCGGGTGACCACGGGCGGCGGCGGGTGCGGTTCCGGGTGCGGCGGCGCCACGGACGACGTGACCGGCGCCGTCCGTGCGGCCGTGCTCGCCGCCGCTCCGGAACTGGCGGCGGTGGAGGCGGTGCCCGGTGCGTCCGAGCGGCAGACGGCTCCCGCGTTCGTTCCCCTGGAGACGCTCGCGCGCCGGGGTGCGCCACGCTCGCAGGGGCCACGGTGACCGGGGACGGAGCGCTGGCCCGCCTCATCCGCTCCTCGGCCGGCCGGGCCTCCGCGGCACCGGGCGAGGTGTGCGATCTGTGCGCCGCGCCGGTGCCCGAGGACCACCGCCACCTCTACGACACCGCCGAGGCCGAGGTGCGGTGCGCCTGCGGCCCCTGTTCGGTGCTCTTCGCCGAGGACGGGGCGGGCGGCGGGCACTACCGGCTCGTCCCCCGGCGCCGGGTGCGGCTTCCGCGCGTCGACACGGCGGCGCTGGGGGTGCCGGTCGGTCTGGTCTTCTTCGTGCCGCGCGCCGACGGCACGGTCACCGCGGAGGGCCCGAGCCCGGCGGGTGCCATGCGGTGGGAGGTGGACGCGGCGGCCTGGCGGCGGTTGACCACCCGGTCCCCCGAACTCGCCTCCATGGAGCCCGATGTGGAGGCGCTGCTCGTCAACACCGTCCAGGGCCTGGACCACCACTGGATCGTGCCCGTCGACGACTGCTTCCGGATGCTGGCCGTGGTCCGCCGCGAGTGGCGGGGCATGTCCGGCGGGGCCCGGGTGTGGCCCGCCGTCGAGCAGTTCTTCGCGGAGCTGACCGAACAGAACTGACCGAGACAGAACTGACCGAACGGAACTGGCCGATCGGAGCTGACCGACGTGCACGAGTTGTCGATCGCGACCGCCATCGTGGAACAGGCCGGCGAGGCCGCCCGGGCCGAGGGGACGGGCGCCGTCTCTGTGGTGACGGTGCGGGTGGGCGAGCTGGCCGGGGTCGTACCCGACGCGCTGAGCTTCGCCTTCGAGGTCGCCCGGGAGGGCACCGCCCTGGCCGGGGCCCGGCTCGTCGTCGAGCAGGTGACCGCGCACGCCTACTGCGTCCCGTGCGACACGGAGTTCCCGGTCGGCATGCCCCCGTTCTTCTGGTGCCCGCACTGCGATCGTCCGTCGCGGGACCTGCGCAGCGGACGGGAGTTGGAGATCACCGCCATCGAGCCCGCGCCGTCGCCGGCGCCTTGACGGGCCGCCAGGCGGCCGGACGGCCCCGCCGGTGCACGACGCACCGGCGGGGCCGTCCGTCCCTACGGGTCAGCAGATGCGCGGCAGTTGCTCCCCCAGGGGCAGGTCGACGACCCGGGTGCCGCCGAGGCCGGTGGCGACGACCACCATGCCGGGATGGTCGGCGACGCACTCGCCGATGAGCACGGCTCCGCCGCCCTGCGGGTGGGCACGCATCGCCTCCAGGACGGCCTCCGCCTCGGTGGGCGGCACGAAGGCGACGAGCCGGCCCTCGTTGGCGACGTACAGCGGGTCGAGGCCGAGGAATCCGCAGGCGTTCGCGACCGCCTCGGGGACGGGGATGGCGCGTTCACGCAGCCGGACTCCGGTGCCGGAGGCGCGGGCGATCTCGTTGAGGGAGGCGCCGAGACCGCCCCGGGTGGGGTCGCGCAGCACGTGGATGTCCGGGGTGACGGCCAGCATGGCGGCCACCAGGTCCCCCAGGGGCGCCGTGTCGCTGGCGACCTCGACGCCGAACTCCAGGCCCTCCCGGACGCTCATGATCGCCACGCCGTGCAGGCCGATCGGGCCGCTGACGATGACGGCGTCGCCCGGCCGGGCCCGCTGCGGGCGGATGTCCACCCCCTCGGGGACGACACCGACCCCGGCGGTGGTGACGTACACGCCGTCACCGTGTCCGGCCTCCACCACCTTGGTGTCGCCGGTGGCCACGGTGACGCCCGCGGCTTCGGCGGCCGCGCCCATGGCGCGCGCGATCCGGTCGACCACGGACAGTTCCACGCCCTCCTCCAGCACGAAGGCAGCGGAGAGGTAGGCGGGCCGGGCGCCGCTCATCGCCAGGTCGTTGACGGTGCCGTTGACCGCCAGGTCGCCGAGGCTGCCGCCCGGGAAGAACAGCGGCCTGACGACGTAGGAGTCGGTGGAGAACGCCAGCCGGGTGCCGCCGAGGTGGAGGACGGCGGAGTCGCCCATGGCGGCGAGGACGGGGTTGCCGTAGGCCGGGGCGAAGACGTCCTGGATCAGTTCGGCGGACAGGGCGCCGCCTCCGCCGTGGCCCATCACCACGACCGGCTGGTCGCGCAGGGGGGCGGGGCAGGTCCAGTTCGCCGGGTCGACGGGGGCGTCGGCCGCCGCGGAAGCCAGTTCAGCCAACGGGGTTCATCTCCTCCTGCGGGATGCGGGAGCCCTGCGGCGCCGGGGCGCCCGGTGAGGCCTGCCCGGTCATCCGGCGGTACAGGTAGTAGGCGGCGCAGGCGCCCTCGCTGGAGACCATGGTGGCGCCGAGCGGGGTGCGCGGGGTGCAGGTGGTGCCGAACGCGGAGCACTCGGTGGGCTTGATCAGCCCCTGGAGGACCTCGCCCGCACGGCACACCGCGGGCTCCTCGGTGCGGATGCCACCGACGTCGAAGCGGTGCTCGGCGTCGTAGGCGCGGTAGGCGTCGGACAGCCGCCAGCCGCTGGCGGGGATGCGTCCGATGCCGCGCCAGGACCGGTCGGCGACCTCGAAGACCTCCTGGAGCATGCTCAGAGCGGCCGGATTGCCCGTCTCGCGCACGGCGCGCGGGTAGGCGTTCTCCACCCGGTGCTCGCCGCGCTCGAGTTGGTGGACGCCCCGGCGGATGCCTTCGAGGATGTCCAGCGGTTCGAAGCCGGTGACCACGATCGGCACCCGGTGCCGCTCGGCCAGGTCCGGGTACTCGGCGGTGCCCATGACGCTGCACACGTGCCCGGCGGCGAGGAAGCCCTGCACCCGGCAGGCCGGGGCCGTCATGATCGCCTCGATGGCCGGTGGCACCCGGACGTGCGAGACCAGCAGGCTGAAGTTGTCCAGGCCCAGGCGGCGGGCCTGGTGCACGGCCATGGCGTTGGCGGGAGCGGTCGTCTCGAAGCCGATGGCGAAGAACACCACCTGCCGGTCCGGGTGCCGGCGGGCGAGCCGGAGGGCGTCGAGCGGCGAGTACACCACCCGTACGTCCCCGCCCTCGCCCTTGACCCGGAACAGGTCCCGGTCGGTGCCCGGCACCCGCAGCATGTCGCCGAACGAGCAGAAGATCACCTCGGGGCGGGCGGCGATCGCCAGTGCCTTGTCGATGACTTCGAGGGGGGTCACGCACACCGGGCAGCCGGGGCCGTGGATCAGCTCGACCTCCTCGGGCAGCAGCTGGTCGATGCCGTGCCGGATGATCGAGTGGGTCTGCCCGCCGCAGACCTCCATCAGCGCCCACGGCCGGGTGACCGTCGCGCGGATCTCGTCCAGCAGCCGCCGGGCCAGACCGGGGTCGTTGAACTCGTCGATGTACTTCATCAGGCCTCACTCCCGCTCTTCTCGCGTTCCCCGGCCCCGGGCGCTTGCGGGGCCGGGTCGCCGGCCTGCTCGGCCGCCTGTACCCAGGCGTCACCGAACTCCTCTTCCAGCAGCCCCAGTTGCTCGAACAGCTCCAGGGACGCACGGGCCGACTCCTCGTCCAGGCGCTGGAGGGCGAACCCGACGTGGACGATCACGTACTCCCCCACCCGCACATCGGGCAGGTACTCGAGGCACGCCTGTTTCTGCACCCCTCCGAAGTCGATCAGACCGGTGAGCGGGTCGGCACGGTGGTCGATGGCCACGACTTTGCCGGGCACTGCCAAACACATGGGTCACTCCGTCTCGTCGCTGTCTGTCGTCCGCCGGCCCCGCGGCTCTCGCGCGGGTCCCGGCCCGGTCGGCTCATACGGCGGCTTCCGGGCGCCGCCGGTGGTGCCGCCCGTGTGCCGCGACCACGAGCTGCCCGAGGGCCAGTCCGCCGTCGTTCGGGGGGACTTCGCCGTGGCGCAGGACGGTGAAGCCGTCCGCGGTGAGCAGCGCGGCGCACTCGTCCTCCAGCAAGCCGTTGGCGAAGACACCGCCGCTGAGGACGGCGGTGGTCAGGCCGGTGGCCGCGCGGGCGCGGTGGCAGATCTCCGCGACGGCCCGCGCGAGGCCCCGGTGGAAGCGGGCCGCGAGGACCGGCGACGGGGTGCCGCGCCGCTGGTCGTCGAGGAGCGCCCGCAGCATGGGCGCGGGGTCGCAGCCGAGGGGGCCGGGGCCTTCGGTGATGGCGAAGGGGTACGCCGCGCTGTCGGCGTCCCGGGCCAGGGTCGCGGCCGCCTCCAGTTCCAGCGCGGCCTGCGCCTCGTATCCCGCGCGGTGGCACACGCCCGCGAGGGAGGACACGGCGTCGAAGAGCCGGCCCGTGCTGGAGGTCGGCACGCAGGCCAGGTCACGCTCCAACTGCCGCCGGAGCAGCGACCGTTCGTCGGGTGCGCAGGCGGCGACGCTGGGCAGGCGGGGGTCCCAGGGCAGTCCCGCGGCCCACAGCCGGGCCAGGGCGAGCCGGCAGGGGTTGGCCACGCCCGCGTCGCCTCCGGGCAGCGGGGCGGGGGTCAGCCGGGCGAAGCGGCGGTGGCCGGTGTAGTCGGCGAGCAGGAACTCGCCGCCCCAGACGGTGCCGTCGTCGCCGTACCCGGTGCCGTCGAAGGCGACGCCGATGACGGGCGTGGTGCCGTCGAGGCCGTGCTCGGCCATCGCCGAGGCGATGTGGGCGTGGTGGTGCTGGACGAGTACGGGCTCCGGCTGCGGGAGTCCGGCGGCGCGGCGGCGTGCCCAGCGGGCCGAGTGGTAGCCGGGGTGGCGGTCGGCGGCGACCAGGGCGGGGGTCACTCCGGTCAGGCGCAGCAGGTGCCGTTCCGCCCGCCGGGCGGCCTCCTGGGTGGCGAGGTCCCCCATGTCGCCGATGTGCGGCCCGAACCAGGCCTGGTCCCCGTCGCCGACGCACGGGACGTTCTTCAGGTCGCCGCCCACGGCGAGCGCGGGGCGCACCGCGAGCGGCAGGCGCAGCGGGCGGGGCGTGTAGCCGCGGGAGCGGCGCAGCACCTGTTCGGTGCCGTCGGGGCGTACCCGCAGCAGGGAGTCGTCGCAGGGGGAGGCGATGGGCCGGTCGTGGGCGAGCCAGGCGTCGGCGAGCCCGGCGAGCCGGGTCAGCGCCTCCTCGTCGTCGGTGACGATCGGTTCGCCGGAGCGGTTGCCGCTGGTCATCACCAGCACGCGCGGACCGGGGGGATCGCCGGGCAGCCCGAACAGCAGGGTGTGCACGGGGGTGTAGGGCAGCATCACACCGACGTGGGGGCTGCCGGGGCACACCTCGTCGGACAGGCGGAGCCCGTCCGGCCGTGCGCGCCGGCGCAGCAGGACGATGGGCCGCGTCGGGCTGGTGAGCGTGGCCCGCTCGCGGTCGGTGGGGTCGGCGATCCGCTCGACGGCGGCGAGGTCGGCGCACATCACGGCGAAGGCCTTGCCGCCGCGTTCCTTGCGCGCCCGCAGGGTGGCGACGGCGCGGGTGTCGGCGGCGTCGCAGGCCAGGTGGTAGCCGCCGACGCCCTTGACGGCGACGATCCGTCCGGCGGCGAGCAGGGCCCGGGCCGCCGCGAGGGCGCCCGTGTCCCCGACCGGGCGGAGCCTGCTGCCCGCTGGGGGGACCAGGCGCAGCCGGGGGCCGCAGTCGGGGCAGGCCACGGGCTGGGCGTGGAAGCGCCGGTCGTCGGGGTCGGTGTACTCCCGGGCGCAGGCGGGGCACATCGGGAACCCGGCCATGGTCGTGACCGCGCGGTCGTACGGCATGGCGGTGGCGATGGTGAAGCGGGGGCCGCAGTGGGTGCAGGTGATGAACGGGTGCCGGTGGCGGCGGTCGCCCGGGGCGGCGAGTTCGCGCAGGCAGTCGGCGCAGGTCGCGGTGTCGGGCGGGAGATGTGTGCGTCCGGGCGAGTGTTCGGTGGCGCGGATGGCGAACGGGCCGGTGGCGCCGGTGGCGGGAAGGTCCTCCAGTCCGATGCCGGTGACGGCGGCCAGCGGGGGCGGTTGCCGGGCCAGCCGGTCGCAGAAGCGGGTGACGTCGTCCGGCGGGCCCTCGATCTCGATCACCACGCCGGCGGCGGTGTTGCTCACGAAGCCAGCCAGTGCCAGGTCGGCGGCGAGGCGGTGCACGTAGGGCCTGAAGCCCACGCCCTGCACGGTGCCGCGCACGGTGAGCCGGCGGCGCACCGGGCCGGTGACGGGTGCGGTCATGAGGCGTGGGTGGTCGCCGGGTGCGGTTGCGTGTGGTGGTCGTGGGCCTGTTCACCGTCGGCGGCGTGGTCGTGGCCGTGGGGGTGCGGGGTGAGCGGGGGCCGGTGCTGCGGGGCTCCGTCACGGGCTGCCAGCACTCGGTCCAGGACGGTGTCGACGCCGTCGCCGGTGCGCGCGCAGGTCCGTACGATCTCCACCCCGGGGTTGACCTGCCGCACATGGGTGCGGAAGGCGGTCTCGTCGAAGCCGGCGGCCTCGGCCAGGTCGGTCTTGGTGACCAGGACCAGGTGGGCGGAGCCGAAGGCGGTGGGGTACTTCAGCGGCTTGTCCTCGCCCTCGGTCACCGCCATCAGCACGATCCGCAGGGTCTCGCCGAGGTCGTAGGACGCGGGGCAGACGAGGTTGCCGACGTTCTCCACGAACAGCACCGCCGTGTCCTCGGGCAGCCAGCCCTCCAGCCGGGTGCGGACCTGCCGGGCCTCCAGGTGGCAGAGTCCGTCGGTGAGCACCTGCTGCACCGGGGCGCCGGAGCGGGCCAGCCGGCGGGCGTCGTTCTCGGTCGCGAGGTCCGCGGTCAGGGCGGCCACCGGGACGCCCCGCTCGACGGCGCGGGCCAGCACCCGGCCGAGGAGTTCGGTCTTGCCGCTGCCGGGGCTGGACAGCAGGTTGACGACGGCCACGCCCTGCCGGGCCAGGTCGCCGCGCAGGGTGGCGGCGAGGTCGTCGTTCTTGGCGAGGACGGCCTGCTTGACGTCGACGGACCGGCACATGGCGCTGCTCCTCGGGGTCGGTTCAGGGGCGGGGGCGGGGAGGACGGGGGAGGGTTGCGGGGCCCCTCACCGATCTTCGGCCCCTTCGGAGGCGAGGTGCGGGAGCGCAGCCGTGTGCGCGGGGGCGGATTCCTCCGTGCGGACCAACGGCGGGGTGGCCGCGGGGTCGGCGAGCAGCACCGGGACCATGGTGTGCAGGGCCTCGACCGCCGGGGCGACGGCCTCCCGCACCGGGTCGCTGAGCCCGGCCATGATGTCCTCGTCGCCGCGTGGCCGCACCTGGGGCTCGCAGGCGAGCACGAGGACGCGCGGGAGCGGCCCGTCGCCCAGGTGCGCGGCCAGGGCCAGCACCTTGGCCGGGTCCATGCCGTGGGCCTCCGGCGGGGCCGCGGCGCCGGCCTCGGCGCCGGGGAGTTCCGCCTCGATCAGGGACAGGGTGCCGGGCCGGTGGCCGCGCGGCGCCGCGTCGACCAGGACGGCCGTGTCGTAGCCGTCCAGCAGTTCGTAGGCGAGGTCCAGGCCGCGGATGCCGAAGTCCCGCACCCGGACCCCGGCCGGCATCGGGCGGGAGCCGAGGGCCTGGATCACCTCGGGGCCGAAGGCGTCGTCGGCGAGGAAGATGTTGCCGACGCCGGCGACCAGGAGCCGGGTGCCGGGCGGCGTCATCGGGTGCCTCCGGTGAGCGGGGCGCCGGTCGCGGACAGGGGGCGGGCGCAGGCGCCGGGCAGCTTGCGGACGAATGCCGAGCGGAGCGCGTGGTAGGGGGCGGTGGGGTCGAAGAAGATGTCGCGCATCCGGGCGAGTTCGGCGCGCCGGTGGTCGGCGAGCGGCCGTACCGCCTCGTCGCGGGCGCGGGCCGCCATCTTGGCGTCGATCCGCCGGCCGAGGTCGGGCGCGTCCGCGAGCCCGGCGGCCATGCGGTCGACCTCGGCGGTGAACTCCCCCGCGGGAACGGGCACGAGACGGTCCACCAGGCCCAGGCCGTGCGCGGTGGCGGCGCTCACCGGCAGGGCCTCGGTGGTCAGCCGCCCGGCCGTCCCGGTGCCGGTCCGGCGCGGCAGGGTGTACGTCCAGAACTCCGAGCCGTACAGGCCCATCCTGCGGTAGTGCGGGTTGAGTACGGCGCCGGTGCGGCACCACACCTCGTCGGCGGCGAGGGCGAGCATGACGCCGCCCGCGGCGGCGTTGCCGCCGAGCGCGGCGACGACCAGCCGGTCGGTGGTGTGCAGCACCGCCTCGACCAGGTCGTCCATGGCGTTGAGGTTGGCCCACGACTCGGCGGCCGGATCGTCGGACGCCTCGATGACGTTCAGGTGGATGCCGTTGGAGAAGAAGTCGCGGGCGCCGCCGAGGACGAGTACAGGGGTGGAGCGGGTGAGGGCGTGGCGGTAGGCGGCGAGCAGCCTGCGGCAGTGGTCGGTGCTCATCGCGCCGCCGGGGAAGGAGAAGGTGACGAAGCCGACGTCGCCGCGCTGCCGGTAGCGGATGTCGGTCCAGGTGCGCCGCCCCGGGGGCAGTTCGAGCGGTACGGGCGCCTCGGGGAGACCGGTCGGGCCGACGACCGAGGCGGCCGGGCGCTTGAAGGGGGCCGGGTCGCCGGAGTTCTTGCGCGGCCTGAGTTCCGGGATCCACACGGCGCCGTCCCGGGTGGCGCGGCACACCGCTCCCGCCCGCGTGGCGAGCAGTTCTCCGGGGCGGCCGCGCAGTTGGTCCTCCGGGTGACCGCCGTGCAGGAACAGTTCACGGCCGAGGAGTTCGTCGAGGACTCCGGGCTGCGAGTCGGCGCCTCTCAGCTTGTTCAGCACGGTCGCCGTGCTGTCGTGCTCCCAGTCGACGCGGCGGCGCTCCTGGCGCAGGAAGCCGCGCCAGACGACGTGGGTGGTGGGGTCGCTCTGCGGCAGCGGTTTGAAGGAGCCCTCGGCGTAGCGCCGTACGGCCAGGAGTACGGCGGCCACGGCGGCGTCGGAGACCTCGTTGCGGTACAGGTCGCTCTTGCCGACCGGCTCCGTGCGGAACGGCATGGCCGCCCAGATGTCGCCGGCGTCCATCGCCGCCTCGGCCTGGAGGACCGTCACGCCCCAGTCGGGCACCTGGTCGGCGATCGCCCAGTCCAGCGCGGAGGGGCCTCGGTCGCCCGGTGGGCCGGGGTGCACGACGAGGCAGGTGTGCTCCCGCCACACGTCGTCGGGCAGCGCGGTCTTGAGCATCGGCGCGATGACGAGTTCCGGGTTCGTCTCGGCGACGGCGGCGCGGACGGCGTCGGGGCCGGGCGCGGCGAGCACGACGTCGACGTGGTGGCCGTGGTCCGCCAGTTCGGCGTAGACGCGCTGCGACAGGCTGTTGAACGCGCTGACGACGAGCAGAATGTCCATGATGCGGCATGGTGTCCGGTTCACGGGGCTCCGGGAAGGAACCCGGCGGGGCGTTCGTCCGTCTGCGCCAGACCCCGTCCGCCGTCCGCGTCAGATCTCCTCCTCCATCCGGATCGCGTTGCACCGATCCGTCTCGCAGGCGCAGTCACGGACCCACCGGCCGACAGCGACCCGGCGGCCAGGCACCCGGCGCGTCACTTCACTACTTTCCGATCATATGATGTAACAGTCTGCGTATGATCTGTCAGCAGAACATCGACAGGGCCCCCGGCCACCGCCCTCGCCGCCGCGCGCTGCGCGGGACCCTGCTGGCCGCGGCGACCACCGCGGCACTGGCCGGCGGACCCCAGGCGACGGCGCTCCCGGCCGTCGGTCCAGGTCCCGACTGGGACGCCATCGCCGCGTGCGAGTCCAGCGGCAACTGGAAGGCGAACACCGGCAACGGGTACTACGGCGGGCTCCAGTTCCGCCAGTCCAGCTGGATCGCCGCGGGAGGGCTGAAGTACGCGCGCCGCGCGGACCTGGCCTCGCGCAGACAGCAGATCAGGGTGGCCGGGCGGCTGGCCGTCCTCCAGGGGATGTCGGCGTGGGGCTGCACCTGACGGCACCTCGGCCGTCCAAGTGCCGCTCCCGGAACGCCGGTTGAGTCGACGGGCGGTCAGCAGAGCACCGAGAGCGCGCCGGGCAGCACGCGGGCCGTGACGGGCAGGACCGCCTCGACCTCGCCGTCGGCGCCATAGGGCACCTCGCGGTCGGCGGCGACACGGATCCGTCTGCCCCGCAGGATCCGCACCTCGGGGCGCTCGACGTGCGCGCCCGACTTCAGCTCGTTCATCAGCGCGAAGAAGAGCCGGCGCGGCGCCTCGCGGATCATCACCACGTCGAGCAGGCCGTCGTCGACGCGGGCGCCGGGCGCGATCATGCGACCGGAGCCGTAGTAGGCGGAGTTGGCGGCCACCACGGTGTAGCCGCGGTGGGTGTGCTCCTCGCCGTCGACGGTGACGTGGTAGGTCGCCGCCCGCCAGGTGGCCACGGCGCGCAGCCCGCCCGCGTAGTAGGAGGCGGCGCCGCGCAGCAGCCGGGAGTTGTTCGCGTGCCGGTTGGCGAGCGCGTCGACGCCCGCGTACACGCTGCCGAGGACGACGGTGCGCGGGTGCGCGGCCGACTCCACCTCGATGGTGTCGACGCGGCGCGGGGCGCCGTGCAGCAGGATCCGGGCCAACTCCGCCGGATCGGCGGGCAGTTCCAGCGCGCGGGCGAAGTCGTTGCCGCGGCCCGCCGGGACCAGGCCCAGGAGGGTGCCGGTACCGCTGAGGGCTCCGCCGATGCCGCCCGCGATGCCGTCGCCGCCCACGGCGAGCACGACGCGGTCGCGCTCCCCGGCCAGGCGGGCGAGGTCCTGGGCATGGGTGAGACTGCGGCTGTACTCGGTCTCCACTCCGGCGCCTGCCTCCCGGAGCAGCCTGGCCACCCGCAGCAGCGCCGCGGCCCCGGCGGATCCGCCCGCGGTGGGGTTGACGATGGCGGTGAACTGTCGCATCGGTGGGGCCTCCGGGACGGAAAGAGGGGCGGTCGCGGGCGGTACGGGCCGGGGTCGGCCGGGGGGCAGCCGGGGTCAGTCGAGGGGCAGCAGAACGCCCGGGTTCAGCAGTCCGTCGGGGTCAAGCCGGCGCTTGACGGCCCGCAGGGCCTCGATGGCGAGCGGTCCGGCCTCCCGGACGTATCCGTCGCGGTGGTCGGTGCCCACGCCGTGATGGTGGCTGATGGTGCCTCCCGCGGTGAGGACGGCCTCGTTCGCGGCCCGCTTGGCGGGGGCCCAGTGCGCCACCGGGTCGTCGCCCTGGGCGCTGACCACGGTGAAGTACAGCGAGGCGCCGTTCTCGTAGACGTGCGAGATGTGGCACATCACCAGGGGCGGGGTGCCCGACTCGGTGAGCGTGGCGGTCAGCGCCCCGCGGACGGAGGCGTACAGCCCGGGGATCCGGGACCAGAACGCGGCGGTCTCCAGCGTCTCGGCGAACGCGCCCGCGTCCAGGAGGGAGTCGCGCAGGTAGGGCGCCGCGTAGCGGCCGTGGGCCCAGCGCTCCCCCGGCTCCTCGCCCAGGTGGGTGCCGCCGCACTCGCGCAGCACGGCCGCGGCGCGTCGCCTGCGGTGGGCGGTGTCCTCCGCGGTGCCCTCGTAGCCGGCGATCGCCTGGCAGCCGGTGCCCTGCCGGCCGTCCAGGGCGCCGATGGCGTCGGGCTGGGCGAGGCCGATCAGGGTCTCGGTCTCGTCGGACAGGCGCAGCACGGTCGGGCGCGGCCCGTCCTGGGCGAGCCGTCGCAGGGCGGCGGCGCCCTCCTCGAAGGAGGCGAAGCGCCAGCCCTCGTACACGCGGGTCTGCGGGAGGCGGCACAGGCGCACGGTCACCGAGGTGATGACACCGAACGCGCCCTCGGAGCCGAGGACGAGCTGGCGCAGGTCGGGTCCGGCCGCCGAGCGCGGGGCGCGGCCCGCCTCGACGGTGCCCTCGGGGGTGGCGAGGGTGAGGCCGAGCACCATGTCGTCGAAGCGGCCGTAGCCGGCCGAGGCCTGCCCGCTGGAGCGGGCGGCGGCGAACCCGCCGAGGGTGGCCCACTCGTAGGACTGGGGGAAGTGGCCGAGGGTGAAGCCGTGTTCGGCCAGCAGCGCCTCCGCGTCCGGGGCGCGCAGGCCCGTTTGCAGGGTGGCGGTGCGGGAGACCGGGTCCAGGGCGAGCAGCCGGTTCATGCGGCGCAGGTCCAGGGCGACGAAGGGGCGGCGGCGCTCGGGGGCGAGACCGCCGACGACGGAGGTGCCGCCGCCGAAGGGAACGAGGGCCAGGCCGTGGGCGGCGCAGGCGCGCAGCACGGCGAGTACGTCGTCGTGGTCCGCGGGGAGCACCACGGCCGCCGGGACGTCCGTGACGTCGCCGGCTCTGATGCGCAGCAGGTCCGGGGTGGACTTGCCGCGGGTGTGGCGGATCCGGGACTCGGCGTCGGTGCGGACGTGCGCCTCGTCGCCCACGGCCTCGCCCAGGGCGCGGAGCGCGTCCGCGGTCAGGGGCGAGGCGGGGACGCGGATCTCCTCCAGGGTGACCGGTCCGGCCTCGCGGGGCTTGACGCCGAGCAGGTCGCGCAGGAGTCCGGTCACCGGCTCGGGCAGCGGCGTGGCCCTGGCCGGGTCGCCCCAGCCGCTCCACAGCATGTCCATGGGGTGTTCCTCACCGGTCGTGTCGAAGAAGGGGTGCCTTGTTCCGAGTGCTGTGTTCTGTGTGGCGTGTTCTGGGTCCGTGTTCCGCGGTGCGCCGTGACGCGACCGCAGGGCGCGTTACACTGTGACACATGACGCCTATTCGTCACAACAGTTCGGACCGGCCGGACCACTCGGACGGTGATCCCGTACTCGACGCCGTGCGCGACTGCGTCCTGGCCGTCGGCGTCCGGCGTACGACCCTGACGGACGTGGCCCGCCGCGCGGGCGTGTCCCGGATGACGCTCTACCGCCGCTGGCCCGATGTGCGGTCCCTCGTCGGCGATCTGATGACGCGGGAGTGGATCGCCGTGGCCGTCGGGGCGATGCCGGAGCGCAGGCCCGGGACGAACGCGCGCACGCTGATCGTCGACGGGCTCGTGGCCGGGGTGAGGGCGTTCCGCGCCCACCCGCTCTTCCGCAAGATCGTCGACGTGGACCCCGAACTGCTGCTCCCCTATGTGCTGGACCGCCGGGGAGCCAGCCAGGTGGCCCTGCTCTCCCTGCTCGCCGACCACCTGCGCGAGGGCCACGCCGACGGGTCGGTGCGCGCCGGTCACACCGAGCGGCAGGCTCGGTCCGTGCTGCTGGTCGTGCAGTCCTTCACGCTGTCACTGCGCACCATGACCGAGGAGGACGAACCCGAACTGGACGGCGAGGCCTTCCTCGCGGAACTGCGGACCATCCTGGAGAGGACCCTGACGCCATGAGCTTCGGCAACGACCCGGCCGTCCCCGCGCACACGGATCCGGGCACCTCGCTCACCGCCGCCCGCCGCGCCCGCGAACTGGCCCGGACCGTCGGCGGTCCGGCCGTGGACGTCCTGGTCGTAGGTCTCGGCGCGACCGGCGCCGGGGCCGCGCTGGACGCCGCGGCGCGCGGGCTGAGCGTCGCCGCGATCGACGCCCACGACCTGGCCTTCGGCACCTCCCGCTGGAGTTCGAAACTCGTCCACGGCGGACTGCGCTACCTCGCCTCCGCACAGTTCGACGTCGCCCACGAGAGCGCGGTCGAACGCGGCGTGCTGATGGAACGCACCGCGCCCCATCTGGTCGCCGCCCAGCCGTTCGTCCTGCCCCTCACGCCGCTGGTCCCGCGCGGCCAGGCCGCCCTGGCCTGGGCCGGCTTCCGCGCGGGCGACGGACTGCGGCTGGCGGCGCGCACCGCCCGCGCCACCCTGCCGGTGCCGCGCAGGCTGTCCGCCGTGGAGACCCGCCATCTCGCGCCCGCCGTGCGCGGCACCGGGCTGCGCGGCGGTCTGCTGTCCTGGGACGGGCGGCTCACCGACGACGCCCGCCTGGTGACCGCGATCGCCCGTACGGCGGCGGGACGCGGCGCCCGCGTCCTGACCCGGGTCCGGGCCCTGGAACTCACCGGTTACGGGGCCCGGGTGCGTGACGAACTGACCGGCGAGGAGGGCGAGATCCGGGCCCGCGCCGTGATCAACGCCTCCGGAGTGTGGGCGGGCGGTCTGGTGGACGGCATCCGGATCAGGCCCTCCCGCGGCACCCACCTCGTGCTGCGTCCCGGCCTGCTCGGTCCCCTGCCGGCCGGACTGCACATCCCGGTCCCCGGGGAGACCAACCGCTTCGTCCTGGTCCTGCCGCAGGACGACGGCCGGGTCTACGTCGGGCTCACCGACGAGCCCGTCGAGGGCGACGTCCCGGACGTGCCGGACGTCCCCGAGTCCGACGTCGGCTTCCTGCTCGACGTGCTGGCCTCCGCCCTCGACGTGCCGATACGCCGCGACGACGTGGCCGGCGCCTTCGCGGGCCTGCGTCCCCTGCTGGACACCACGCCGGCGACCGGGTCCGCCTCGGCGCCCCGGACCTCGGACATCTCCCGCAGGCACGCGGTGCTCACCTCGCCGGACGGTGTGGTCACCGTGGTGGGCGGCAAGCTCACCACCTACCGGCGCATGGCCGAGGACGCCGTCGACACCGCCGTCGCCACGCACGGACTCGGCGCGGGGCCCTCCCCCACGGCCGCCCTCCCCCTCGTCGGCGCCGCGTCACCGCGGATCCTCGCCGCGCTCCGGGCCCCGCACCGTCTGGTCCGGCGCTACGGCACGGAGGCGCCGGCCGTCCACGCCCTGGGCACCCGGGACCCACACCTGCGCGCACCCGTGCTGGAGGGCCACCCCGCCACCCGCGCCGAACTCCTGTGGGCCGTACGCCAGGAGGGCGCCCTCGACGAGTCCGACCTCTTGGACCGCCGCACCCGAATCGGCCTCGTACCGTCCGACCGCACGACAGCACTGGAGGCCGCGCGCGAGGTGCTGGGCGAGACCCTGGGTTCCCGGTGAACCGGCGGTCGACGCGGGACGCCGGTCGAACGGGCCGCGGCACCCTCGGAATCGCGGCGCGCGGCCCGTCGGCCGGGAGCCGGTGAGTGGGGCCGAGTCCTGAGTGGGCGGGACACACGATGTCGGCGGGGCGGCGCGGGGCGGCGGCCCGGAGGCCGGCCGGGCACCCCGCCCGTGCGCCCAATGACCGCCGGGCCGCCGGCCCGCCCGCGTCCGCACCAGAGCCTCGCCCACCGGTGCCGGCAGCACACCGGTCGGCGCCAGGGCCACCCGACTCAGCGCCGGCGACGCCCTCCGATGCCAGAGCCACGCCCATGAGCGCCGGGCCACACCCGCCGACGCCCGCCCCGACAGGTCGGCGCCAGGGCCGCGCCAGTCACCGCCGAAACAGCACGAGTTGCCGCCAGGACCCCACTCGTCAGCGCCGGAAGGACACCCGCGAGCACCCGAAGCCGTGGACGGCGCCAGGAACACCCGCCGGCGCCTGAACCACGCAGGTCGGAGCCGGCAACGCCCCTCGGCGCCAAGACACCGCCCGCTCGTGCCCGGACCGGCAAGGCGGCGGGCAGGGCCCCATCGGTGCCGGCGCCGCGCCTGCCGGCGCCAGGGACACCCATGCAGGCCGGCACCGCGCTGGTCGGCGTCGGCGCGGCCTTGTCATCAGGACCGCGACCGTCCGCGCCAGGCGCGCTCGTTGGCGCGGGCAGCGTGTCCGTCAGTACCGGAGACCGGCAAGTCAGTGCCAGGGACGCCCTGGCCTGCCAGAGGCCGTGCCGGCTCAGGCGGCGAAGGCCTCGCCCTGTTCTTCGAGGCGGGCGAGGAGTTGGGGGTGGTGGAGGGTGGAGACCGGGGCGAGGAGGTCGGGGTGACGGAGCAGGGCCGCTGCCCGTCGGTCGCCGTCGTCGGGGGCGACCAGGCGGCGGAACTCCGGGGGCGTGGAGGCCGGTTCGGTCGCCTCGGTGAGCGCGTCCACCGCGCGCGCGGCCAGTTCGGGGTCGGTGAGCAGGCAGGCGGCCCAGCTCAGCACGACCTCGTCCACCCAGGTGCGCCAGGCGTACGCGTCCGGGTCGTCGGTGTCGACGCCGTCCGCGCCGGCGATCCAGTCCAGGCGGGCCGAGCCTCCGGGGCCGGACATCATCACCAGCGCGGCGTCCATCGGCGTCGGATAGCGCAGCCGGGCCGCGGCCGTCACCGCCTGGCGCGCCTGCGCCTCGCACAGGGCGGAGGCCAGCGCGCCGCCGGACGCCGGGTACGCGCTGGTCAGCCAATGGGTGGTCGCCGCGATGAGCGGGGAGAGATCTTCGTGCACTGCCGGGCCGTTCGAGCCGTTCACGGACAAAGAGGACTGCGTGAAACGGTAGTCCGCGCCCCAGGCCGAGCAGTATGACCCAGGCCGCCTCCGGGGCGTGGCTTCCGCCACATGCGCATGCGACGGGAGTCGCCGTGCAGGGCGCCGGTCGCCTTCCGGGCCGCCTGTCGCCGGCCGTGGGCCGCCGCCGAGCGCCTGCCGTCCGCGCCCAGGACACCGTGGGTGGTGCGCGGGGTCGGCGGGCATGGGCTCGCACCGGCGAGTCAGGTGAACAGAGGCCCCGAAACGGGCATCGGTCCTGTCGATCTCTCACGGTGCGGAGACCGGCGCATGCGGCACGCAACGACGGGGTGAACCCCGCAGTCCGGCCCCGACCGCGCCGACCACCCCGACCGCGTACTCAGGCGGGGCCGCTCAGGCCTTCGGACCGCAACGGTCCTGGGCCGCCACCGATTACAGTGACGCACCGGCAGGGAGGGGAGATTGCGGTGCGGGTTCGGGCGGGGACGGCGTGGCGGGGTTCGGTCACTGTGGTGGCACTGCTGCTGGGCGGGGCACTGACGGCGTGTTCGGGGGCGCCGCGGGAGGGCGCCTCCACCGTACGGGCGACGGAAGCGACGGGCACGACGGGCGCGGCCGCCCGCAGCGGGGGCACGATCGGCGCCCGGGGCTCGGTGTGCGAGCTTCCCGTCACCTTCGACATCGCCGAGGACTGGAAGGCCGTGGCGGTGGATCCGACGGCGGCAGGCGACTCCCCCGCCGGCGAGGAGGTCGTGGACGCGCTGCTGCGCCAGGGCCCGGTGACCACCGTGTGCGAGGTCGACGCCAAGCCCGCGGGGCACATCGGTTTCCTCCGCGTGTTCACCGGCCCCCCGGGCGCGGGGGACGCGAGAACGGTACTGCGGGCCTTCGTGGCCGCCGAGGAGGACGTGAGCGAGGAGACGTACCGCTCGTTCACGGCGGGCGGGCTCGAAGGCGCCGAAGTCGAGTACGTGCGTACGAGCGAGCTGCTGGACGAGTCGAAGAAGGAACGCGCCCTGGCCGTCGGCACGGCCCAGGGCCCCGTGGTCCTGCACCTCGGCGGCATGGACACCGAGGAACACCAACAGATGCTCCCCGCCTACGAACTCGCCAGGCGGACTCTGCGCGGCGCCTGAGCCTCCGACGCGGGTCGCCGGACCGGGCCGGCCGGTCTCCGGGGTGCGGCGTCCCGTCGGCGGTTCCCGGAGAGGGCCCGTACTCTGGTGGCCGTGCACATCTGTTTCGTCTGCAGCGGGAACATCTGCCGATCGCCGTCCGCGGCGCTGGTGTTCGCCGAGCGATTGCGCCGGGCGGGGCTCACGGACGAGGTCCGGGTCAGCAGCGCCAGCATCGGCCCGTGGCACGCCGGGGAGGCCATCGACGAGCGGGCCGGTGAGGTGCTGGCCCGGAAGGGCTACCCGGTCCGGCACGTCGCCGCCCAGGTCGGCGCCGAGCACCTGGACGCCGACCTGCTGCTGGCCATGGACCGCGGTCACGAGAAGGCGCTGCGCCGGCTCGTCGACGACCCGTCCCGGGTGCGGCTGCTGCGCTCCTTCGACCCGGACGCGACCGGGGACCTGGACGTACCCGACCCGTACTACGGCGGCCCGGAAGGGTTCGAGGAGGCGCTGGCCATGATCGAGGCCGCGACCCCGGGCCTGCTCGACTGGGTGCGCGAGCGCCTGCCCGCGTGACCGGCCGACCGCCCTCCGGCTCCGGCGAGGATCCCGCTGCCGCGGCCGCCCGGCTGACCGGGCGTGCGGCGACCGGTCGCAGCCCGTCGGCGGCGAACCCCACCGAGGTGACCCTCGACGACGGCGCGGTGGTCGTGGTCAAGCGCGATGAGGATCCGGAGGCGGTGCTCGCCGAGGCCGCGGGGCTGCGCTGGCTCGCCGAGGCGGGCGCGGTGCGGGTCCCCGCCGTGCACGGCCACGACCGCCGCTGGCTGGTCACCGACCGGGTTCCACCCGGTCGGCCCAGTCCAGGGGCGGCGGCGCGGTTCGGCCGTGATCTGGCCGCCCTGCACGCCGCCGGGGCGCCCGCGTTCGGCGCCGCTCCGCCCGGCGGGCCGCGGGAGGCGTACATCGGGCTCGCGCCGATGCGCAACGTTCCCTGCGCCGACTGGCCGGGCTGGTACGCCGAGCACCGGGTGCTCCCCTACCTGCGCCGCGCGGTCGACGACGGCACCCTGCGCCCCGCCGAGGCGGCCGTGATCGAAGGTGTACTGGAACGGCTGCCCGAACTGACCGGTCCCGCCGAACCGCCCGCGCGACTCCACGGCGACCTGTGGAACGGCAACGTGCTGTGGGGCGCGGACGGCGAGGTCTGGCTGATCGACCCGGCCGCGCACGGCGGGCACCGGGAGACCGACCTGGCGATGCTGCACCTGTTCGGCTGCCCGCACCTGGACCGCGTACTGGACGGATACCAGCAGGTCGCGCCGCTCGCCGACGGCTGGGCCGGCCGCGTCGGACTGCACCAGCTCTTCCCGCTGCTGGTGCACACGGTGCTCTTCGGACGCGGGTACGCCGAACAGGCGGTCGCCGCGGCCCGCGGCGCCGGCGGGTGACCCTACCCGGCGCCCTCCACCAGCCGGGCGAGGTTGTCCAGGGCCATGCGCGTCCCCAGCTCGTTGTCCGCGCGCGGCACCTCGTCGGGGACACCCTCGTGCACGATCACGACCTCCGTCCCGTCGTCCACCTCGGTCAGTGACGTGGTCATCGTCATCGTGCCGTGCAGGGCGTCCTCGTCGGTCTCGAACGCGAGCACCTCGACCACCAGCCGATCGGGCACGAGCCGGGCGAAGTGCCCGCGGTAAGTGTCCGTGCGGGCACCGGACTTGCCCCGGGCGCCCGGCTCGTCGTACGAGAGGGACACCCGGAACGTGCCGCCCTCACGGGCGTCGAACGCGTGGACATGAGCGGTCATGCCGTCGGGGACGCGCCATCCCGCCACCGCGTCCGGGTCGGTGAGGGCCCGGTAGACGGCGGCGGGAGACGCCTGCACCCGCCGTGAAACCCGTGTGGCATACATGGCAGCAACGTACACATGCGGCACCCGGATCCGGGACAGACCGGAGGAGACAGGACGGGAACGGACGGGACCAGACAGGAACGGGCCGGACCGGCAAGGCCGGTGCCTCACGATTGTCGCGGTTTTGTCACCAAGTGGCCCTGGAGTCGCAGGTGTTGCTCCCGCATTTTCCCCGCGTGCTAAGAAATACGGCGTCACAGTGGCGCGGAGCGTCCCACGGGGACTCCGCACGCCATGTCGGTCCGGTCCGTGAGGGCCGTAGGGGGAAGGTGTCACCTTAGTGAACCGCATGCGCACGACCGTCGCGGCGCTGGCCGCGGCCGGGGTCGTCACCGCCGCTCAGCTGGGCTTCGCCGGGGCCGCCTCCGCGGCGACCGCCGCACCGCAGAGCTCGGGCTGTCCGATCAACGTCGTCTACCCGTCCCGTTTCTACGTGGACCACAACGGGTGGGTGACCAACGGCGGCCTGTACTTCGGCATCAAGAGCAAGACCACGAAGAAGTTCAAGAACGTCACCTTCACGGTCACCAACGTCAAGAACATCCGCTTCGGCTCGGCCACGCCGAAGGGCGGCAAGATCAGCCGCAGGACCTCGCAGACCGTGACCGTCCGCACCACGACCTTCAAGGGGAAGGCGAGCCTCGGCTTCAAGGTCCGGACGCACCTGCTGAACACCAGGAGCTACAAGGTGAAGTTCACCCTGCACGGCTCCGGCTGGAACTGCGCCGTCAACCAGGGCACCTGGGGCGCCTGACCCCGCGGGCACCGGACGACCGACGACCGTTTCGGTCCCCGACCACCCCGCATCCCGATGCCCCGGCCCACGTGGCCGGGGCATCGGCGTGCGGGGCCGAGTCGTGGACGTGCGCGGGACCATCACGTGCCTGGACCATGATCGGTACGGCCCGGATACACACGTGACCGCGGGGTACGCTGCGAATGCCGGCCGGTTACGGGCGATGCCACGTGCGCACCGGTGCGCACGGCGGGGAGAAGGGCGGGTGCGGATGGACTGGCGCGAGTTCGCCGAACAGATGGCCCAGCTGGCCCGGCGCCTGCTGGCCCAGGACTCCGCGCAGGAGACGCTCGACGAGATCGTCCGGGCGGCCGTCGAGCTGATCGACGGGTGCGAGGCGTCCGGGATCCTGGCCCTGCGCAAGGGGCGTGCCGTGACGCTGGCCGCCTGCGGGGACATGGTCGGGGAGTCCGACCGGTTGCAGGGCGAGGTCGGCGAGGGCCCCTGCTTCGACGCGGCCCGCCGCGTCGACGGGGAGCGCCTCTTCCGCATCGCCGACCTCACGCGGCCGCAGCCGGCGTGGCCGCGGTACGCGCCGGCCGCCCGCGACCTGGGCATCGGCAGCATGATGGGTTTCCTGCTTTACACCCACGACCAGGACTTCGGTGCGCTCAACCTCTACTCCAGCCGTCCCGGCTCCTTCACCGAGGACAGCGAGACCGCCGGCTGGCTGTTCGCCTCGCACGCCGCCGTCGCCGTGGCGGGTGCCAGAACCGTCGACCAGCTCGAACACGCGCTGGAGACCCGGCATGCCATCGGTGAGGCCATGGGCATCCTGCGGGAGCGCCACGGCCTGAGCGAGGAGGACGCCTTCGCCGTCCTGCGCCGCATCTCCCAGCACCACAACATCAAGATCCGGGACGTCGCGCAGACCATCCGTACCGACGCCTCCAAGCAGAGCTGACACAGGCCGATCGGGCCGGGGTGGCGCCGCCCGCGCGGCCGCCCCCCGCCCGCCCTCGTGACCGAGGGGGTGACTGCCTCTCGCCTCACGCGGCGCGGCAGTGTAGACATGGCTCATGGTCCGACTCCCGGGTCGTACCGGCTCCCGGTCGGCCCGCCGTCCCAGCGGACGGCGTCTCCAGCTCGCGTCCGGCCCAGCCCGGCGGGCGCGCGAGCTGGCCGGGCATGGCCGATCGGGGCGCAGCAGACCGTCCGGGCTGCGATCGCTCGCCGGGCGCAGCGTCGCCGGGCAGGTGTTCCTGCTCCAGGTCGCCATCGTGGTGCTGCTGGTCGCGGCGGCCGTGGTGGCGCTGGTGCTTCAGGTGCGGCACGACAGCGACCAGGAGGCCCGCAACCGCTCGCTCGCCGTCGCCGAGACATTCGCCAACGCCCCGGGCACCCGGGAGGCGCTCGCCGCCCCGGACCCGACGGCGGTGCTGCAACCGCGCGCCGAGACGGCCCGCAAGGAGGCGCACGTCGACTTCCTCGTCGTGATGAACACCAAGGGGGTCCGCTACACCCACCCCGAGCCGGACCGTATCGGCAAGATGTTCGTCGGCACCATCCGGACCGCGCTGGCCGGCGGCACGGTCGTCGAGGAGGTCGACGGGACGCTCGGGCCGCTGGTGCAGGCCGTGGTACCGGTCCAGGCGCCGGACGGCAAGGTGGTGGGCCTGGTGTCGGCCGGCATCACCACCAGGAACGCCGGCGGCCTCGCGGACCGGCAGTTGCCGGTCGTCCTGGGCGCCGCGGCCGTGGCCCTGGCCCTGGCCACGGCGGGGACCGCGCTGGTCACCCGCCGGCTGCTGCGCCAGACCCACGGGCTCGGCCCCCGGGAGATGACCCGGATGTACGAGCACCACGACGCGGTGCTGCACTCCGTCCGGGAAGGCGTGATCATCGTCGGCGACGACGGGAGGCTCCTGCTGGCCAACGACGAGGCGCACCGTCTGCTCGGCCTGCCCGAGGACGCCGAGCGCCGGCATGTGCTCGACCTCGGACTCGCCCCCGAGACCGCCGGCCTGCTGGCCTCCGGCCGCATCGCCACCGACGAGGTGCACCTGGTCGGCGACCGGCTGCTGGCGATCAACCAGCGGCCCACGGACATGGCGGGCGGCCCGTCGGGCACCGTGGCCACGCTGCGCGACTCCACGGAGCTGCGCGCCCTGTCCGGCCGGGCGGAGCAGGCGCGGGAACGCCTCAGCCTGCTCTACGACGCCGGGGTGGGCGTCGGCACGACCCTGGACGTGACCCGGACCGCCGAGGAACTGGTCAAGGTCGCCGTTCCCCGGTTCGCGGACTTCGCCACCGTGGACCTGTACGACGCCGTGCTGGCCGGCGAGGACCCGGATCCGGGGGCCGCGCTGCGCCGTACGGCCTGCGCCGGGATCCGCGAGAACACGCCGCTCTACCCGCTGGCGCAGGAGATCCGCTTCATCCCCTCCACCCCGCAGGCACTCAGCCTCAAGACCCGCCGGCCGGTCCTCGAGCCCCGGCTGGAGGCGGCCCCGGGCTGGCAGGCCCAGGACGTCGAGCGCACCGAGCGGGTGCTGGCGTTCGGCATCCACTCCCTGATCAGCGTGCCCGTGCGGGCGGGCAATCTGGTGCTGGGCCTGGTCAGCTTCTGGCGGTCGGAGAAGGACGAGCCCTTCGACTCCGAGGAGCTGGCCCTCGCCGAGGAACTGGTCGCCCGGGCCGCCGTGTCCATCGACAACGCCCGCCGCTACACCCGCGAGCACGGGCTGGCGGTCACCCTCCAGCGCAGCCTGCTGCCGCGCAGCCTGCCCGAGCAGAACGCGCTGGACATCGCCTACCGCTATCTGCCCGCGCAGGCGGGTGTGGGCGGGGACTGGTTCGACGTGCTGCCGCTGTCCGGGGCGCGGGTCGCGCTCGTCGTCGGCGACGTGGTCGGCCACGGGCTGCACGCCGCGGCCACGATGGGGCGGCTGCGGACCGCGGTCAGCAACTTCTCCGCCCTGGACCTGCCGCCCGAGGAGCTGCTCGGGCTGCTGGACGAGCTGGTCGTCCGCATCGACCAGGACGAGACGGCGGACAGTGCCGGCGTGCCCGTCACCGGCGCGACCTGCCTGTACGCGATCTACGATCCGGTCTCGCGCCGGTGCGCGGTCGCCCGCGCCGGCCATCCGCCGCCCGCCGTGATCGGGCCCGACGGGGACGTCACGTTCCCCGACGTGCCCGCCGGCCCCCCGCTCGGGCTGGGCGGACTGCCGTTCGAGACGGCGGAGCTGGAGCTGGCGGAGGGCAGCCGACTGGTCCTGTACACGGACGGGCTCGTGATGGACCGGGAGCGGGACATCGACACGGGCCTCGAGGAACTGCGCACCGCTCTCGCCTCCGCCGGCGAGTCGCCGGAGGACACGTGCCGGGCCGTCCTGGACGTCCTGCGGCCGTTCCGGCCGGTGGACGACATCGCGCTGCTCGTCGCCCGCACCCGCGCCGTGGGGCCCGGGCAGGTCGCCGAGTGGGACGTGCCCGGGGAGGCGGCGGCCGTCGGGGACGTGCGCGCGGCGGTGAGCCGGCGGCTGGCGGAGTGGGGGTTGGAGGAGCTGACGTTCACCACCGAGCTGATCCTGAGCGAGCTGGTCACCAACGCGATCCGGTACGGCGCCGAACCCATCCGGGTCCGGGTGCTGCGTGACCGCGCCCTGATCTGCGAGGTCTTCGACAACAGCAACACCTCCCCGCACCTGCGCTATGCGGCGAGCACGGACGAGGGAGGCCGCGGGCTGTTCCTCGTCGCGCAGCTCGCCGAGCGGTGGGGCACCCGCTACACGCCCACCGGCAAGGCCATCTGGGCCGAGCAGCCACTGCCCTGAGCCGCCTTCTCGGCCCTTCTCCCACCTCGCCCACAGTCGAGTCACTTGGAGCCCTTTTGGTGCACGACACCCCCGGAACGACCGCGGCGGCCGGCGCGGCCCGCCGCAGCGTCCTCGCCCTGATCGGCGGCTCGCTCGTCGCCCTCCCCCTCCTCGGCGCCCGGGGCGTCGCAGCGGCCCCGGGCCTGGACAGCCCCGCGAAGAAGGAGATCGCCATGAAACTGGTGTCGAGCGCGGAGAACTCCACGCTCGACTGGAAGGCCCAGTACGCGTACATCGAGGACCTCGGCGACAAACGCGGCTACACGGCCGGCATCGTCGGCTTCTGCTCCGGCACCGGCGACATGCTCGGCCTGGTGCGGCGCTACACCGACCGCAGGCCGCGCAACGTACTGGCCGGGTACCTCCCGGCGCTGGGCCGCGTCCACGGCACCGACTCGCACCAGGGACTGGACCCCGGCTTCCCCGAGGACTGGCGCCGGGCGGCGCGGGACACCGCGTTCCAGCAGACCCAGAACGACGAGCGCGACCGCGTCTACTTCGACCCGGCCGTCGCACAGGGCAAGGCGGACGGGCTGCGCGCCCTCGGCCAGTTCGCCTACTACGACGCGATCGTGATGCACGGCGGCGGTGGCCTGACCGGCTTCCGCGGCATCCGCGAGCGGGCCTTGCGCACGGCCCTCCCCCCGGCCCGGGGCGGCGACGAGGTGACGTATCTGAACGCGTTCCTCGACGCACGCCTGTGGGCCATGCGGCAGGAGCCGGCCCACCGTGAGACCAGCAGGGTCGACACCGGGCAGCGGGTCTTCCTGCGCCGGGGCAACCTCGATCTGGAACCGCCGCTGGACTGGAAGGTGTACGGGGACGGCTACCGCATCGGCTGACGCCGCGGCGGACCGAGGCCCGCGGTCGGCGTCAGCCCAGGGCGCGGTCGAGGTTGTAGGCCGCGCTGATCAGGGACAGGTGCGTGAAGGCCTGGGGGAAGTTGCCCTGCTGCTCGCCGGTGGGGCCGATCTCCTCGGCGTACAGGCCGAGGTGGTTGGCGTAGGTGAGCATCTTCTCGAAGGCGAGTCGGGCCTCGTCGAGGCGGCCGGCCCGGGTGAGGGCCTCGACGTACCAGAACGAGCAGATGGAGAACGTACCCTCGTCGCCGCGCAGCCCGTCGGGGCTGGCCTGCGGGTCGTACCGGTAGACGAGCGAGTCGGAGACCAGGTCGCCGGTCAGCGCGTCGAGGGTGGACAGCCACTTGGGGTCCGTCGGCGCGATGAACTTCGCCAGCGGCATCATCAGCACGGCGGCGTCCAGTACGTCGCCGTCCTCGTACTGGACGAAGGCCTGGCGCTCTGCGGACCAGCCGCGGTCCATGATGCGGCGGTAGATGGCGTCCCGGCTCTGCCGCCAGCGGGGCAGGTCGGCGGGCAGGCCGCGGCGGTTGGCCAGCCGCATGGCGCGTTCGACGGCCACCCAGCACATCAGGCGCGAGTACAGGAAGTTCTTCCTGCCGCCCCGGGTCTCCCACACCCCCTCGTCGGGCTGGTCCCAGTTCTCGCACACCCATTCCACCAGCGCGGACACGTCGTCCCACTGGGCGCTGGAGATCGGCTGGGCCCACTTGTCGAAGAGGTAGATCGAGTCGATCAGGGCGCCGTAGATGTCGAGCTGGAGCTGGTCGGCGGCGGCGTTGCCGACCCGTACGGGCGCGGAACCCCGGTGTCCCTCCAGGTGGCCGAGTTCACGCTCGGGCAGTTCGCTGCGGCCGTCGATGCCGTACATGATCTGCAGCGGGCCGGTCGCCTTGCCGTCGCCGGGGCTGATGTGCCGGGTCAGGAAGCGCATGAACGCCTCGGCCTCGCCGGCGAAGCCGAGCCGCAGCAGCGCGTAGACGGCGAACGCGGCGTCGCGCACCCAGACGTAGCGGTAGTCCCAGTTGCGCTCACCGCCGACCCGCTCGGGCAGGCTCGTGGTGGGCGCGGCGACGATGGCGCCGGTCGGGGCGTAGGTGAGCAGTTTCAGGGTGAGCGCGGAGCGGTGGACCATCTCGCGCCAGCGGCCGCGGTATCGGGACTGCGCGAGCCAGCGGCGCCAGTAGGCGACCGTGGCGCAGAACTGGTCCTCGGCCTCGGCGTGGGCGCACCGCCGTGGGACCACCTCGCCGCCGACCTGGTCCAGCGCGAAGACGGCGGACTCGCCCTCGGCGAGCTTGAAGTCCGCGCGCAGGTCCGTGCCGTCGCTCTCCAGGGGCACGGTGGACGTCAGAGCGAGGGACAGGGTCTCCGACTCGAACAGGGCCGTGCAGCCCTCCATCCGGACCGTGTGCGGGTCGGCGCCGTAGTTGAAGCGGGGAGCCACGCGGGCGCGGAACGGCAGGGTGCCGCGTACGCACAGCACGCGCCGGATGAGCCGGTGCCGTTCGGTCTCGGCGGATCCCTGCCGGTCTCCGCTCACCGGCATGAAGTCCTGCACCTCGCCGACGCCGTCCTCGGTGAAGAACCGGGTGATCAGCACGTTGGTGTCGGGGAAGTAGAACTGCTTGGTGTGCGCCGCCTCGGCCACGGCGAGCTCGAAACTGCCGCCGCGCTCGGCGTCCAGGATCGCGGCGAAGACGCTCGGGGCGTCGAAGGCGGGGCAGCAGTACCAGTCGATCGTGCCGTCGGTGCCGACGAGAGCGACACTGCGCAGGTCGCCGATCAGGCCGTGGTCGGCGATCGGAACGTAGCGGGATGTGCCCGTCTCGGGCCCTCGGCTTCGGGTGTCGGCCATCGCGGCTGCCTCCTGTCCCCTCGCTGTTCCCCCTCGCGCGGACCGGTACTCGCGGCTGTCGCGGTTCCTCCAGCTTAGGAGCGGCCTTCCGGATGCAGGGTGCCGTCCGACGGGCAATCGTGGGAGGAGGTCCCGCTCCCGCAGCACGAGGGCCGCAGTCCGGACCCGGGCGGGGACCCAGCCGGACCCGAGGAGGTCACATGTCGACGTCACAACCCGATGCATCCCGCGAGCCCGGGGAGCGCTGCACCCCGGACGACGTGCTCCACGCCCGTACCGGCACCGACGTCTCGCCCGAGGACGTGGTGCTGGCCGCGGGCCGCGACATCACCCCGCGCAACCTGGAGTGGGCCAAGCGCAAGATCGAGACGGAGGGCCCGGCCGCCCTGGACAAGCTGTTGCCCTAGCTTTTCCGGGCCGCGTGCGAAAGGGATCGGAGCCCTGTCGTTCCGGTCCCTTTCGTCCGTCCCTTTCCCTGGGGCGCGTCGCTCTGCGAGACTCCGGGGCGTGCCCGACTTCGACATGATCGTCATAGGATCCGGACCGGGCGGCCAGAAGGCCGCCATCGCCGCGGCCAAGCTGGGCCGCCGGGTCGCTGTCGTCGACAGACCCGACATGGTCGGCGGGGTCTCGATCCACACCGGAACCATTCCCTCCAAGACCCTGCGCGAGGCGGTGCTCTACCTCACCGGACTCACCCAGCGTGATCTGTACGGTCAGAGCTACCGGCTGAAGGAGGACATCACCGTCGCCGATCTGACCGCACGCACCCAGCACGTGGTGGGCCTCGAGGTCGACGTCATCCGCAGCCAGCTCTCCCGCAACCATGTGGCCCTGCTCGCCGGGACCGGCCGCTTCGTCGACGGGCACACCGTCGCGCTGCGTGAAGTGAACGGCGAGGAAAGGCTGTTGACGGCCGAACACATCGTCATCGCGACCGGTACGCGGCCGGCCCGTCCGGACAGCGTGGAGTTCGACGGACGCACCATCATGGACTCCGACAACGTGCTCACGCTGGAGCGGGTGCCGCGGTCGATGGTCATCGTCGGCGCCGGGGTCATCGGGATGGAGTACGCCTCCATGTTCGCCGCGCTCGGCAGCAGGGTGACCGTCGTCGAACGGCGGCCTGGCATGCTCGACATGTGCGACGTCGAGATCGTGGAGTCGCTCCGCTACCACCTGCGGGACCTCGCCGTCACCTTCCGCTTCGGGGAGACGGTGGCCGCCGTGGAGCGGCACGAGAACGGCACGCTCACCGTGCTGGAGAGCGGCAAGAAGATACCGGCCGACGCGGTGATGTACTCGGCGGGCCGGCAGGGCCTCACCGACGGACTCGACCTGGAGAAGGCGGGGTTGAGCGCCGACGCGCGCGGCCGGATCGCGGTCGACGAGCACTACCGCACGCAGGTGCCGCACATCTACGCGGTCGGCGACGTGATCGGCTTCCCCGCGCTCGCGGCGACCTCGATGGAACAGGGGCGGGCGGCGGCGTACCACGCCTGCGGGGAGCCGGTCGGCAGGATGAACGGCCTGCAGCCGATCGGCATCTACACGATCCCGGAGATCAGCTTCGTCGGGCGGACCGAGGACCAGCTCACGGAGGACCGGGTGCCGTTCGAGGTGGGCGTCTCCCGCTACCGGGAACTGGCCCGCGGGCAGATCATCGGCGACTCGCACGGCATGCTGAAACTGCTGGTCTCGCCGGAGGACCGCACGCTGCTCGGGGTGCACTGCTTCGGCGCCGGGGCCACCGAACTCATCCACATCGGGCAGACGGTGATGGGCTGCGGCGGCACGGTGGACTACCTGGTCGACGCGGTGTTCAACTACCCGACGCTCGCGGAGTCGTACAAGGTGGCCGCCCTGGACGCGACGAACAAGCTGCGGCAGATCGACCGGATCGGGGGCTGACCCCGGGGCCGGGTCAGGGCTGGGTGCCGTCGTCCGGCGGCGTGTCGTCGTCGACGATGTGGACGGCGGCCTCCTCGGCACCGGCGGCTCCCGCGTCGACGCCGACGCCCATGTCGGCGGCGACCTCCTCCTTGGTGGTGTCGCCGTGGGCGCCCTCGTCCCGGGCGACGAGGCGGCCGGCGCGGTCCCCGCCCGCCTCGGGGTCGACCGGTTCGCCCTCGCCGCCGGGCAGGTCGCCCACCCCGTCGCCCTCGGGCCCGCCCTCGCCGGGCCGCTCCTGCGCCAGCCGCTGGTCGAGGCTCTCGCCCGCCTGCTGTGCGGCGGCCGTCGTGCCGTACTTGGTGACGCCCAGCGGCTTCTCCGGCGGGGAGCAGCCCTCGTCGAGGACGTCGCCGTAGGTCCGCTCCCCCACCGCGTTCTCCATGTCCGGCGGCGCGGCGTGCCCCTGTTCCCCGTTGTCCCCGGTGAGCTGGTAGGCGTCGTCTGCCAACGGATCGGTGCTCACGGGTTCCTCCCTGGCGGGCCTTGCGGCACGTCGTGATCCGCGTTTCCCGCGGGGCCGGTCCCGATCACCGCGGCGGCGGGGAGGGGATGGTCCGGCGTCCGTCAGGCGGACAGCAGTCCGCGGCCGAGCCAGTCGGAGGAGTCGCGGGCGCCGGGCAGGGCGAAGAAGTAGCCGCCACCGGTCGGGGAGATGTAGTCGACGAGGGGCTCGTCGATCAGCCGGGTCTGCGTGGCTTCGAACTGGCGGACGACGTCCTGCTGGTAGCAGCAGAAGACCAGGCCCATGTCGAGGTTGCCGACGTTGTCGACGCCGCGGTCGTAGTTGTAGCCGCGGCGCAGGATGCGGGAGGCGTCGGTGTCGGCGGTGCGCGGGTTGGCCAGCCGGATGTGGGAGTCCAGCGGGATCGCCGTGCCCTTGGGGTCCTTGGCGTAGTGGGGGACGTCGGTCTCCTCGGCGCCGTCCAGCGGGGCGCCCGTGTCCTTGCGGCGGCCGAACATCTTCTCCTGCTCGGTCAGCGACACCCGGTCCCAGAACTCCACCAGCATGCGGATGATCCGGATCACCTGGTAGCTGCCGCCGGCCGCCCAGGCCGGCTCGCCCTGCCCGTCGCCCACCCAGACCAGGCGGTTCATCTCCCGGGCGGAGGCGACGTCCGGGTTGGCGATGCCGTCCTTGAAGCCGAGCAGGTTGCGCTGGGCGCCGGTGGGGCGCGGGCCGCTCTGGAAGCCGTCGACGCGCCACTTGATCTGCAGGGCGCCCCGGGTGTGCCGGGCGATGTCGCGCAGTGCGTGCAGCACCGTGTCCTGGCGGTCGGCGCAGATCTGCAGGGACAGGTCGCCGTGGCACTCGGCGGGGTTCAGGTTGTCGTTGGGGAAGGTCCGCATGGGGGTGAGCTGACGCGGTATCGCCTTGGCCAGCCCGAAGCGGTCGTCGAAGAGGGAGGCACCGACGCCGACGGTGACGGTGAGGGAGTCGGCGGGGATCTCGGGACCGAGGATGCCGTTGTCGGAGGGCGGGGCGCCGACGCCCAGGTCGGTGGGGGTGCCGCCGGCGGTGAGGAAGCGGGCCCGCTCGGTGATGGTCCGCAGCAGTCCGGCGAGTTCCTCGCGGTCCTCGGCGATGACGTCGAAGGAGACGAAGGCGGCGGCCGCGGGGGCGGGCGTGAGGACGCCTGCCTGGTGGACGCCGTGGAACGGGACCGCCGCCGCGCCGGTGCCGTCCGCGGCGTGCGCCCGGCCCGCGCCGCTCTGGGCGAGGGTGAAGCCGCCACCCGCCAGCACCGCGCCGGCGGCACCGGCGCCCAGGGCCGTCTTGACGAAGGTGCGGCGCCCGTGACCGGCGGGGCAGCCGCCCTCGGGTGCGGACGTTTCGGCGGACGGCATGGAGCGGTTCCCTTCGGTGCGTACGGTCTCGGGTGTCACGGCGTGCGGTGCGGTCATCAGGCGGACTTCCGGATCTCCAGCAGGTCCGGTACGGGAGCGAGGTCCTCCAGGAGCTGTCCGATGGCCCCGTCGAGGCGGGCCCGGGTGATCGCGTCGAGCCGGTTCACGGGGGTCCAGGCGTTCCCGTGGTGGGCCGCGTCGAGCAGCTTCCCCAGCCGGGCGGTGTCCGCGTCGACGGTGGGCAGCAGGTGCGGGGCGCGGGAGGTGAGCAGCGGCTTGAGCACGGTGAGCAGTTCGCGGGTGCCGGCGAGGTTGGCGTCGGCCGTGGCCAGCTCGGTGCCGCTGCCCTGGTCGGCCTGGCCGGTGAGTTCGAACTGGAGGGTGTTCTCGAGGATCTCGTGGGCGCGCAGCGGCAGGTCACCGGGGTCGAACGCCTGCGTGGGGAAGGCCTTGCGCAGGCCGGCGACGTCGGCGGCGAGTTGCCGGGCGGGGGCCTTCAGCCGGTCCGCGCTCTGGCCGTGCCACAGGCCGTACTCGATGCGGTGGAAGCCGGTGAAGTCCTCGTCGTCCACTCCGCCGGGCAACCCGTCGGGCCGGCCGTTGATCTTCTTGTCGAAGTCCTCGAAGGTGCCGTAGGCGGCGCCGAGGGAGGAGTAGGTGCGGTGGGCGGTCAGCCAGTCGGTGCGGGCCGCGTCGAGATCGCCGCCCTGGATGTCGGCGTCCAGCCGGCCGGTCTGGGCGACGAGCGTGGCCAGACCCCGTTCCACGTACTGCCGGTACTCCTTGAGCGGGGTGGCGAGGTCCTGCTCGGACACCGGGACGACCGCCGTGGCCCCTGCTCCGCCGCCGACCCGGACGGCCTTGGAGGTGACGGCCGTGCCGCCGGTGGGCACGCAGCGCCAGGCGTAGCTGCCGCCCGCGACGGTGGCGACCAGGTCGCGGGTGGTGCCGGGGGCCAGGCCCTCGATCTCGCCGTAGACCGCGTTGGTGGCCGGGTCGATCAGGTACACCTCGGATGTCTTCGACACGGTGTTCCGCATCTGGAACGTCTGCCGTCCCGGCTCGGGCGCGGTGAAGCCCTTGCCGCACTCGGTCTCCGAGACGGCGACGGTCTGGGCTCCGGCGGGCTTGGGCCGTCCCAGGGCGACCACGAGTCCTGCGACGACCGCAGGCACCGCGACGACGGCCACGGGCACGACCCAGGCGGGACGCCTCCGGCGGGCGACGGCCGCCTGGGCGGGCGATTCGGCCGGTGTCTCGCGGACCCCGCGCTCCGGCCTCCGCGACGGATCAGCCCCCTCGGCCCACACCCCACCGCCGCCAGCACGGGACGGGTCGTCGGCCCCGGAGACTGCGGGGGTCTCGGCGTGGGAGGCGTCGGGCGTCTCGGCCCGGGACACGGCGGACGTCTCGGCGTGGGAGGCGGCGGACGTCTCCGAGCGGGAGGCGTCGGGCGTCTCGGCCCGGGACACGGCGGACGTCTCGGCGTGGGACGCTGCAGGAGTTCCGCTCGCCACCGCTGTCGTCGCCGCAGTGGCGGCACCCACCTCCCGCCCGGCGGCGGCTCGGTCCCCGCCCTCAGCCGCCACGGCAGCCGACGGCCCGGCCTCGGCCACCAACCCGGCAGGGCTGTCGTCGGGGGCCCCGGACGCGGCGCGCGGCCCGCTCGCAGCGGCTGCCCGAGGCCCGCTCTCGGCACCGGCGCCCCGCGCGGCCTCCGGCACAGCAGCGGTCGTCGTGCCGGTCGGCGCCGTGGCGGGCGCCGGTTTCGTGGCGCGTACACCGCGGAGGAACAGGGTCATCACCACGGCGAGGTAGCCGACGTAGCCGAGGACCTGGAGCCAGGTCATCGTCGGGGTGAGGTTGAAGACGCCCTGGACGAGGGTGCTGTACCAGGAGCCCGCGTCGACGGTGCCGCCGAGGTCGACGGCGTACGCCGCCCTGCCCGGGAGGACTCCGCCCTCCTGGAGGTCGCGCAGGCCGTAGCCCAGGACGCCGGCCGCGATCACGATCAGTACGGCGCCGGTGGCGGTGAAGAACTTGGCGAGGTTGATCTTCAGCACCCGCCGGTACAGGCCCCAGCACAGGCCGGCCGCCAGGACCAGACCGATCCCGGCGCCCGTCAGCGGTCCCCCGGACTCACCGGCCGCGCGGGCGGTGGTCCACAGGAACAGGGCCGTCTCCAGGCCCTCGCGGCCCACCGCGAGGAAGGAGGTGAGGATCAGCACGCCCGCGCCCATGCCGAGCGCGCCGGTCACCTTCTCCTTGATCTCACCGGAGAGGCTGCGGGCCGAGCGGCGCATCCAGAACACCATGGCGGTGACGAACGCGACGGCCACGACGCCAAGGGCACCGCCGAACGCCTCCTGCGCGGTCGCGGACAGCGAGGCCGCAGTGAAGGTGAGCACCGCGCCGAAGCTCATCGCGAGCGCGATGGCCGCGAGGACGCCGGTCCACACCTGCGGCAGCCGGGACTTGGCTCCGGCCCGGACCAGGGTGGCGACGAGGATGGAGACGATCAGCCCGCCTTCGAGTCCCTCTCGCAGTCCGATCAGGAAACTCGGAAACGCGTCGTCCCACATGCCGTACGGCCCTCCCTGGCACACCGCCCCGGCCGCTCTGGGACCGGGTTAGCGAAGGCATGCCTAACTTCGTGACCCATCATGACTACAGGCGTGTAGTCGACTGGTCATGAAGCAGCAATGGACCGGTAAAGATCGACGCGCGCACGAGAGTCCTCGGTCACAGCCGTTCTCGCCTCGCAGGAACCGCATGCGGGGTCCGGCCGGGCGATCCGGTTCACTCGTTCGGGCGACCACGGGAACGCCCCGGGGGTCTCCATCGTCTACATTGGCGTAGACGGTCTACAGATTTGTAGTCACTCGGCCGGTGCCCTCAGCCGCGCGCCCGCCGACCCGACGGAAAGGGCCCGCGACGATGATCGCACCCCCGCACCTGTCGTCGCAGCTCGCTGTCAACGTGCTGGACGCGCAGTCGCTGCTGGCCGCCTTCGGCGTGCTCGGCGTCGGCGTGGTGATGTTCGCCGAGACGGGGCTCCTGATCGGCTTCTTCCTGCCCGGCGACTCGCTGCTGTTCACCGCGGGCCTGCTGTGCACCGGCACGGCCGACCGGGGTGTGAAGCTGTCGCTGGCCCCGTTGCTGGTCGCGGCCGTCGTCGGCGCGCTCGCCGGGTCACAGTGCGGCTTCCTGCTGGGCCGCAAGGCGGGCGGCGCCCTGCTCGCCCGCAGCCGCTCCCCGCGCCTGCACGAGGGAGCCGGTCGCGCCGAGGAACTCCTTGAGCGGTACGGGTTCGCGAAGGCGATCGTACTGGCCCGTTTCGTGCCGGTGGTGCGTACGGTACTCAACCCGATGGCCGGCGCCCTGGGCGTGCCGACCCGTACGTTCACCCTGTGGCAGGTCGTCGGCGGTCTCGTCTGGAGCGTCGGCCTCACCCTCGCGGGGTACGCGCTGGGCTCCTCCGTCCCGAACATCGACAAGTATCTGCTCCCCGTGATCGGACTCATCGTGATCGTGTCGCTGATCCCGCTCGTCCCGGAGGTCCTGCGCTCGCGCCGGGCCGCGAAGGCCAAGGAGGCGCGCGGATGATCCTCGCCCTGTCGGGCTCGTCCATCGACGGCCCCCTGTACTCGGACGTGGTGGACCTGGCCCGCCACTCCCCCGTGTGGTGGGACGACATGGTGACGGTGTGGTCGGCCTACGGCCTGGCCGTGTTCGCCGTGCTGATGCTCGCGGTCTGGTGGCGCTCCCGCCGGGTGGACGCCGGGGCGGCGGTCACGGCCCTGATGGTGCCACTCGTCGTGGTGCTCGCCTACGCCGTCAACTCGCTGGTGAAGCTGCTCGTGCGCGAGGTGCGCCCGTGCCGCACGCTGCACGTGGTCACCCTGGAGGCCTGCCCGGCCCGCACCGACTGGTCCTTCCCCAGCAACCACGCGGCGATCGCCGCCGCGGCCGCGGTGGCGCTGTTCCTCGTCTCGCGCCGGCTCGGCGCGATCGCGTGCGTGGCCGCGGTCGCGATGGCCGCCTCCCGGGTCTGGGTCGGCGCCCACTATCCGCACGACGTGGTGGCCGGGCTCCTGACCGGTGCCCTGGTGGCCTACGTCGTGATGAAGGCACTGCTGCGCCGGCCGGAGATACTCGCCCGGCGCCTGGTCACGACGCGGCTGCGGCCGTTGCTGGTGTCATGAGGCCCCGGGACACCGCCGACCTCGCGGGCAGCGCGGGGCTCGGCGCCTGGGCCGCGTTCGCCGTGCTCGGCCTGGTCGTCGGCGGCCATGGCACCCCCCTGTCCGTGGACGACACCCTGCTCTCCTGGTCCCTCGATCACCGCCCGGCGGTGGCCGTGGCGGTGGCCCGCGGGCTCACCGCCACGGGGACGGGGGTCGTCCCGTACCTGATCGTCGCGCTGGCCGGCCTCGCCGTCGGGCGCACGGCCCGGCAGCGTGCGGTCGCGGCCGCTCTCGGCCTCGGCTGCCTGGTGGCGGGCCAGGCCCTGCGCTACGGCGTGATGGAGCTGATCTCCCGGCCGCGTCCGCCGCGGCAGGACTGGGCGGCCCACGCCTCGGCGTGGTCGTTCCCGTCCGGGCACACCACCACCTCCGCACTGACCGCCGGGCTGGTGATCCTGGCGACGTCCGTGCGTGCCCCGCGCGGTCGTAGGGCGTTCTGCCTCGTCGTCGGCTGCTGGGGCGCGCTGGTGGGGTTGACCCGGGTGTATCTCGGGGTGCACTGGTTCACGGACGTGATCGGCGGCTGGCTGTTCGCCGCGGGCTGGCTCGGGGTGTGCCTGTGCGCGGCCACCTGGTGGCTGCCCGCCGGCCTCGTGTCCGGACTGACGGCGACAGCCGGAGGACCGGTGGAGGACCACGCGGGCCAGACTCCGGGTGGTCGAGGACGGTCACGCCCGGCCTGAGCGCGTCTCCCCGGTGGTCTTCCCGACCGCACCACCCGTTGAGCGACCGGCTGTCCGGTTTCCCGGCGGGCGGGCGACGACTGTCTGGGAGCACCACCGCGGCAGCACGCCTCTGGCGCCCGTGGCCGTTCACCGCCTGCGAGAGATGAGGGGGGAGAGCGGCCGCCGGCATGCCGGTTTCAGGTCAGAGAACGGGTATCCGGTTCCACGGCCGGACGGCCTCGATCGCGGCGGCGGCGCGGAACACAGTGGTGTCGTCGTAGGTACGCCCGACGACCTGGACGCCTGTCGGCACCCCTGTCGAGGCGAAGCCGGACGGCACGCTCAGCACCGGGCACCGGCTGGCGATGTTGAACACCGTGGTCATCGCGGCCTCCAAGTAGTAGTCCAGCTCGACGCCGTTGATCACGACCTTGGTCGAGAGGTGGTCGTCGTCGGCCGCGAACGCCGGGATGGCGGCGGTCGGGCAGAGCAGCACGTCGTAGCGGTCCAGCAGGGCACCGAGCTCCGCCTGCACCACACCCTCGATCTCGAGGCCCTGAAGGAAGCTGCCCGGTTCGCGGGCGGCCGCGCCGGCCCGCTCGGCGAAGTCGCGCGCGTAGTCCGTGAGGAGCTCGCCGTGCTCGGCGGCGATCGACGTGATGTACGGGCCGAAGATCGAGCCGAAGTGGATCAGCGATGCCCGGAACACGTCCGCCCGCGTGATCGAGACCTCGACCTCCTCGACGATGGCCCCGGCCGCTCGCAACGCCTGTGCGACCGCCCGGGTGTTGGCCTCGACCTCGGGGTCGACCACCCAGTCTCCGAGAGTGACCGACAGCGCCACCCGCAAACCCTCGACGCTCTCGAACTGCTCCGGCAGGACGAGCTTGGGTCGCAGCGAGACGGCGTCCAGCGGGTGGGGCCCCGCCATCACGTTCTCCAGCAGGGCGCAGTCGGCGACGGTACGCGCCATCGGACCGTCGTGGCAGTACGTGTCGAGGTTGAACGGAGTCATCGCCGGCACCCGCCCGTACGGCGGCTTGAAGCCGACCGTGCCGGTGAACGAGGCGGGGATGCGGATCGAGCCGCCGATGTCGGAGCCGGTCGCGAGCGTCGCCTCGCCCGCCGCGAGCGCGGCGCCCGATCCACCCGAGGAACCGCCCGGGGAGAACTCCAGGTTCCACGGGTTGCGGGTGACCCCCCACAGCCGTGACTGGGTGAACGCCGCACAGCTGAACTCGGGGGTTGTGGTCCGCGCGTGCACGATGCCGCCGGCGGCCTGGATCCGCTCGATGACCGGGTGCGTCTCCCCGGCGACCTGGTCCTGGTACACCAGGGAGCCGTCCGTGGCACGGCGGCCCGCGATGGGCTGCTCCTCCTTCGCCGCGACGGCGAGACCCTCCAGCGCACGGGGAGGCTCCCCCTTGCCCGCGTACCGCGCCTCGGCATCGCGGGCTGCGGCGAGCGCCTCCTCGAACGTTTGCTCGGCGAGGGCGTTGACCTTGGGCTCGACGGCCTCTGCACGCGCGATGACCGCGTTCATCAGCTCGACGGGCGACAGCGTGCGGTCGCGGAATCGTCGCAGGGCCTCGGTGGCCGGCAGGTAGGCGAGGTCGGTGAGGTCGGTGGAGCCGACGGAGCCGGCGGAATTCATGGGGTTGGTCACTGCGATGGCCCTTCAAGATGGATCGAGCGGTCAGATGAGTGCGCGACGGCCTTCGGAGATGCGGGCCGGATCCCACCCGGGCCGCGGGACGGAGTCGAGCAGCAGGCGGGTGTAAGCGTGCTGTGGGTTGGACAGGACGGTGGCGGTGGGGCCGGACTCGACGACCTTTCCGGACCTGAGCACCACCACCTCATCGGTGATGTGCCGCACCACGGCAAGGTCGTGGCTGACGAAGAGGAAGCCGATGCCCTCCTCACGCCGGATGTGTGCGAGCAGGTCGAGGATCTGTGCCTGGATGGACACGTCGAGTGCGGCGACCGCCTCGTCGAGGATGAGCACCTGCGGACGGGCCGCCAGCGCCCGGGCGATGGCCACCCGCTGGCGCTGCCCACCCGACAACCGGCGCGGCAGCGCCGCGGCCTCACGCTCGCCCAGTCCCACCTGGTCGAGGAGTTCGGCGACCCGTCTGCGCCGCGCCGGAGCATCGAGCGGGAAGTGCAGGCGCAGCACCTCCTCGATGCACACACTCACGCTGATGCGCGGGTCGAGGGACAGGTAGGGATCCTGGAACACCATCTGGATCTCGCGGGCCCTGGCCAGCCGTTCGGCCTGCCCGCGGGCCCGTGTCGAGCGGTCGCGTCCGTCGAGATGGATGGTGCCGGCGTCGTGCGGCTCCAGGCCCACGAGCATGCGCGCGGTGGTGGTCTTCCCGCACCCGGACTCGCCCACGATGCCCAGTGAACCGCCCGGTGCCAACGTGAACGACACTCCGTCCACGGCCACGTGGCCGCCGAACTCCTTGCGCAGTCCCTCCACCACGAGGCCGGACGTGGCGGTCGCCTCCCTCTCGGCGGTCACGGCAGTCACAGCGGGATCCCTTCTCCGGCGCGCAGGCAGGCACTCAGGCCCTCGCCGTACTGTTCAAGGACGGGCTTCTCGGCCGAGCAGCGCTCCTGTGCATGCGCGCACCGGGCGGCGAACGCGCACCCGGACGGCGATTCGGCGAGCGAGACCGGACGGCCGGGGATGGGCCGTGGCGGCCCCGCGTCCGGCTCGAGACGGGGTGTGCAGGCGAGCAGTCCGGAGGTGTACGGGTGGCGCGGGTGCTCGAAGAGCTTTCCGGCGGTCTGCGTCTCGACGATCCGCCCCGCGTACATGACGTAGATGCGGTCGCAGATGGCCGCGGCCAGTTCCAAGTCGTGAGTGACGAAGAGCATGCCGGTGCCCCGCTCGGCCTGCAGGCGGGTGAGGATCGCGACGACCTCGGCCTGAGTGGTCACGTCCAGCGCGGTCGTCGGCTCGTCGGCGACCAGCAGCGAGGGCTCGGTCGCGAGCGCCGCCGCGATGACGACGCGCTGGAGCATGCCGCCGGAGAACTGGTGCGGATAGCGCCGCAGCGCGCCGCCCGGATCACGGATGCCCACGGCGTCGAGGAGTTCCTCGGCACGGGCCCGTGCCGCAGACGCGGGTACGCCGGCCCCCCGCATCCCCTCGGTGAGGAAGTCGCCGACGCGCCGCATGGGGTTGACCGAGGCGCGCGGGTCCTGGAAGACCATCGAGACCTGCCGGGCCCTCAGTTCCTTCAGCCCGTTCCGGTCCAGGGTCAGCACGTCGCGGCCCGCCACGCGGACCTCACCGTCCGTCCGCGCGTGCTCGGGCAGCAGCCCGAGCACACTGCGGCACGCGACCGACTTGCCCGAACCCGACTCGCCGACCAGACCTACGGTCTCGCCCGCCGCCACGCGCAGTGACACGCCGTCCAGGATGGGCCGGGCCGCGCGCCCCTCGGGCAACCGCACGGTGAGATCGTCGATCTCCAGAAGAGTCTGCTGCTCGGTCATCCCCCTCACCTCTCCCTCTTGGCGACACGGTCGGCGATGCCCTCGCCGACGATGCTGAACGCCACGACGGCGAGCACGATGCACACCGACGGTGCGAGCGCGGGCAGCATCGCCCCCTGCAGCAGCGCGCCCTCGCCCTCGTTGATCATCGCGCCCCAGTCGGCGGTCGGCGGCTGCACGCCGAAGCCGAGGAAGGACAGCGCGGCGAGGTCCATCAGGGCGTAGCCGAAGTTGATCGCCGACTGGGCGAGCACGGTCGCCGCGATGTTGGGCAGCAGGTGCCGGACGCAGATCGTCCAGCCCGACCAGCCCTGCACGCGGTAGGACTCGATGTACGGACGGGCCTTCTCCTGCTGGGCGAGGCTGCGCACCAGGCGCCCCACGTAGGGCATGTACGCGACCGCCATGGCGATGACGGGCGCGGTCATGCCCGGTCCGACGACTGCTACGAACATGATCGCCACGAGCAGGCCGGGGAAGGAGAACACCAGGTCCATCGACCGGGAGAGGACCGAGTCGACCCAGCCGCCACGCCAGGCGGCCACCACGCCGACCACGATGCCCAGCAGGGTCGACAACCCGACGACCAGGAGCGGTCCGAGCAGCCCGGAGCGCGCGCCGTACAGCAGCCGCGACAGCACATCGCGGCCCGACTGGTCGGCGCCCAGAAGGTGGTCGGCGCTGCTGCCGGCCAGGGTGGCCTGCAGATCGAGGGCGTCGGGGTCGTACGGCGCGAGCAGCGGCGCGAAGACGGCCACGGCCACCAGTGCGGCCAGCAGCACGACGGCCGCCGTGAACAGCGGTCCCTGCCCGAACACCTGCAGGCGGCGCAGCCCCGGGCGCCGGTTCAGCTCGGTGGCGTTGATCGCGGTCATGAGGCACCTCGCCGGGTGAGGGTCAGCCGGGGGTCGATGAGCGGGGCGAGGAGGTCCACGACCATGTTCACCAGCACAAACGCCGCGACGATGAACAGTGTGATCGCCTGCACCACGGGGAAGTCCTTGACCGTCACCGCCTGCACGAGCAGTGAGCCGATCCCGGACACGTTGAAGGCGGTCTCCACGATCGCGGTGCTCACCAGCAGTCCGGCGAGCATCGTGCCGCCGACGGTGACAATCGGGCCGAGGGCGTTGCGCAGCACGTGCCGCCGCACCACGTCGCCCTCGGCGACTCCGCGGGAACGCGCCACCTCGACGTGCTCCCGCCGCAACTGGTCGAGCATCGAGGAGCGGGTCACCCGGGCCAGCAGCCCGGCAAGGGTGATCGCGAGGGCGACAGCGGGCAGGGTCAGGTGGTAGAGCCGGTCCGCGAAACCGGTGCCGGTGGCACCGGGCCCCGGGAACCAGCCCAACTGGACCGAGAACAGCGACACCAGCACGACGGCGCTGACGAACGGCGGGGTCGCCGTGGCCACGCCCGTGCCCACCAGCACGAGACGGTCGACCGCGCCGGGGCGCAGCGCGGCGAGGACGCCGGCCAGCACACCGCCGAGGCAGACCAGGACGGCCGAGTAGCCGATGAGGAGGGCCGTGCTCGGCAGGCGCGACCCGATGAGGGAGCCGACGTCCTGCCGGAACTGCACGGAGCGCCCGAAGTCGCCGTGCAGAACGTTGCCGACCCACTTCAGGTACTGGACGAAGAACGGGTCGTCGAGGTGGTACTGGGCGCGGATCGCGGCCTTGGTCTCCGGCGACACCGGGTGGCCCTTGAGGAGGAAGGACACCGGATCCCCCGGAGCCAGATGCACCGCGCTGAACACCAGGAACGAGGTGATCAGCAGCACTGCCACCAGCCCCAGGAGCCGGCCGATGATGTAACGGGACATCAGTTCGCCGACCCGATCGTCGCGGCCCACGGGTAGTACAGCTGGGCGATGCCGGCCGGAGCGCCGGTGATCCGGCTGCCCAGGAACACCGAGTGGGGAGCCTCGTAGAGCGGGATCGCGGGCAGCTCGCGCACCATGATCTTCTGCAGCTCGCTGGTCAGGTCGGCACGGGCGGCCGGGTCGTCGGTCGCGGCCGCCTTGTCGTAGACCGCGTCGTACTCCGGGTTCGAGTACTTGCCGTAGTTGGCGAAGTCGCCCGTGCGGAACGACTGGTAGAACTCCAGCGGGTCCGGCGAGTTGGTGTAGCCGTTGGTGAACACCAGATCGACGTCGGCACGGGCGTGCGGGTCGGTGAACAGCGCGCTGTACCCGTCCGGCGAGACCGGCTTGAGCCGCACGTCGAGTCCGATCTGCTTGCCCGCCGCCTGCACCGCGTTGGCGACAACACTGATCTCGGGAGCGAGGGTGCTGGTGGCCATGACGACCTTCCTGCCGGTGGCTCCGGCCTCCTTGACCAGCTTCTTGGCACCTTCGAGGTCGTACACCGGCTCAGGAAGAGCGTCGAAGTAGCGGGCCGTCCGGTCCGGCGCGGTGAGCCACGCGCCCTGTGCGGTCGGCGCCTTGGCGGGGACGCCCACTCCGCCGGCGGCGGCCTTGATGATGCTCTTCCGGTCAAGTGCCATGGACAGGGCCTGACGGGTCTTCAGGTCGCCGAGCGTGCCCTTGAGGTTCGTCACCGCGAGATCGGAGGCGGCGGTATTGGGGCCGAAGTACAGCTTGCCCTGCGAGGTCGCCCTGAGCTGTGGGAACGCGGAGGAGGGGATCAGGTACCCGCCGTCGACCGTGCCGGAGAGCCAGGCGTTGGTGCGTGCGGCCGGGTCCGCGATGAAGACGAACTTCACGCGGTCCGCCTTGGGCTTCAACGAGGCGTCCCAGTAGGCGGGGTTCTTCTTCAGGGTGATGCTTTCACCCTGGGCCCACTTGTCGAGCGCGTAGGGGCCGGTGCAGTCGACTCCGCCCTTGGGGCTGCCGTAGTCACGGCCGGCCTCGGCCAGGAAGGGGGCGCTCTCGACGGTGCCGGGGGAGGCCGCCAGCATCTCGTTGAGCAGCACGTCGGGCTTCTTGAGCCTGATCGTCACCTCGAGCGGACCGGTCTTGGAGATCGAGGCGACGTTTCTGAACGTGCTGTCCCAGGCCGAGCCCACACGCGGATTCAGATGGCGCTTCAGGGAGGCGACGACGTCGTCCGCGGTCATGGTTCCACCGCTGTGGAACCTCACCCCGGAGCGCAGGGTGTACACCCAGGTGAGCGGGTCGGGATTGGCCGACTTCACAGCCAGGGCCGGCACGATCTTCATCTCGGGCGTGGTGCGGAACAGTTGCTCGCAGATGTTCGCCAACACGGTGTTGGGCGGGTAGTCGTACGCCTGCGTGTAGTCGAGGGAGTAGGGCTCGGCGTACAGCGACCAGGTGAACGACGGGATCGGGCCCTTGGCCGGGGGCGTGTCCGGCGCCACCTTGTACGGCGCGCCGCCCTTGGCCGCGTCGGTGCCGGTGGAGGAGGCACCGGAGCAGCCGGAGAGGGCCGCTGCCGCGACGGCCGCACCGGCGAGCAGGCTGGTCAGTCTGGAGGCACGCAAGGAAGCCGCCCCTTTCCTGGGGTAATGGGGGTTTTGAGGTTCCGGCAAGTATGGGTGCGGGAACGTTCCTTCACAAGGGTTTGCGGGATCGGTTTTTCCGAGGTCAGAGCCGCGTGACGACGGACCGCGGAGCTGGCAGCATCAGCACATGACCGAAACTCCCCGCCGCGGCGGCCGGGGCATCCCGGCCGCCGCGCCCCGGGTCCGCCTCGTCGACGTCGCTCGTGAGGCGGGCCTGTCCAAGACCACCGTCTCCGCCGCGCTCAACGGGACCGGACGCCTCTCGCCTGCCGTGCGTGAGCACGCCCGTGAGACCGCGCGCCGGCTCGGATACCGGCCCAATGCGACCGCGCGGCTGCTGCGCGCCGGGCACGCCAGACTCATCGGGTACGCCGTCGGGGAGCACCCCACGACCCCGGGGTCCTACATGGACTCCCCGTACTTCGCGCAGCTGACCAGCGCCGTCGCGACCGCGGCCCTGCACCACGGCTACGCCCTGGTGCTGCTGCCCACCAGCTCCTCGCCCAGCGAGTGGGCCGACCTGCCACTGGACGCCGCGATCATCGCGGACCCCCTCGCCGACGACCCGCTGGTCGAGGACTTCATCGCCGCCCGCGTCCCGCTGTCCACCGACCGCTCGGTCGAGGGCCGCCCCGGCACGCACTGGGTGGACATAGACACCGGCACGGCCGTGCGCGAGGTGCTGGACCATCTGCACGCCCAGGGCGCCCAGCGCATCGCGGTCGTGGCGCCCGACGTCCCGACCCGTTTCTACAGGGAGGCACTGGACGTCTACCGGCACTGGTGCGCCGAGCGGAAGGCCACGCCTCGTATCACGCGCTCCGAGCGCCCGGGCAATGGACCGGTCGTGGAGGCGGTGGAGCGGGCCCTGACCTCTTCCGCTGCCCCCGACGCCCTCTTCGTGCTGGCTGAGGCCAATCCGCCGCTGGTGCTCGACGCCGCGCGCCGCCTGGGCCTGTCGGTGCCGGGCGACCTGCTGCTGGTCTGCGCGAGCGAGGACTCCTCGGCGGCGTACGCCGACCCGCCCATCACGACGCTGAGTCTCCAGCCCCACCTCATCGCCGCGACGGGCGTCGCACAGTTGATCGCGGCACTGGAGAGCGGGAGCCAGGAGCCTACGGGCACCGTGGTGCCGGCGAAGCTGGAGCTCAGGGCGTCCTCGCAGCGCGGCCGCGGTCCGCGAGGTGCGGCCGGGCCGCGCTGACGGGCGGTCAGGAGGCGGAGTGGACAAGTTCTCCCCCTACATAGGTCTGCACGGCCCGGGCCGTACCGATCTCCTCGGCCGGGGCGGTGAAGATGTCCCGGTCGAGGACCACCAGGTCAGCGAGGTTGCCGGGACGGAGGCTGCCGGCCTCGTCCAGGCCGTTGACATGGGCCGAACCGGCGGTGTACGCGGCGACGGCAGTGGAGAGGTCTAGGCGCTGTTCCGGCAGGAAGACGCGGTCGTCCGTGGTCTCGGGCACCATTCGGTTGACGGCGACGTGGATCCCGGCGATCGGGTCGGGGCTGCTCACGGGCCAGTCACTGCCCGCCGCAAGGGTGGCGCCGGCGCGCAGCAGGGAACCGAAGGGGTACTGCCAGGCGGCGCGTTCGGGTCCGAGGAAGGGGATGGTGAGCTCGTCCATCTGCGGCTCGTGCGCGGCCCAGAGCGGCTGGATGTTGGCGATCGCGCCGAGCCGGGCGAAGCGCGCGATGTCCTCGGGGTGGATGACCTGAAGGTGGGCCAGATGATGCCGGGTGGCACGGCGGCCGTTGGCGGTGCGGGCCGCCTCGACGGCGTCCAGTGCCTCGCGCACCGCGCGGTCGCCGAGGGCGTGGAAGTGCACCTGGAAGTCGAGCGCGTCCAGCGCGGTGACGTGCGAGCGCAGCTCGACCGGGTCGACGAAGCTCAGGCCGCTGTTGGCGGTGACGCAGCCGCAGCTGTCCAGGTAAGGGCTGGTCATCGCGGCGGTGAAGTTCTCCGCAATGCCGTCCTGCATGATCTTCACCGAGCCGGCCCGAAACCTTCCGTGAGTCAACTCGGCGCGGCGCGAGACCAGTTCGGGAATCTGGTCGGCGCCGCGCGCGCGGTCCCACCACAGCGCGCCGACGACCCTGGCTGTCAGGGTGCCCTCGCGGGCGGCGGTGAGATATGCGTCGGAGGGGTCGGACTGGCCGTTGAACGTGCCGAGCAGGGCATCCTGCCAGCCGGTGATGCCGAGCGAGTGGAGCAGCCGCTGGGCGCGCAGCAAGCCGGCCAGGCGATCACCGGCGGTCTTGTCGGGCACCAGGCGGGCCACCAGAGCGGTGGCGCCCTCCTGCAGGACGCCGCTCGGTGTGCCGTCGCTCCCCCGCTCGATCCGGCCGTCGGCAGGGTCCGGGGTGTCGCGGGAGAGGCCCGCGAGTTCCAGCGCGCGGGTGTTGACCCAGGCGCCGTGATGGTCCCGGTTGGGCAGGTACACCGGCCGGTCGGGCACCACGGAGTCGAGCAGTTGCCGGGTGGGAAGGCCGCCCTCGAAGCTCTCCATGGACCAGCCGCCGCCGGTGATCCAGGGGCTGTCGGGGTGAGCGTCGGCGTACTCGCGGATGCGCCGCAGGTACTCGTCGACTCCCACGGTGCCGGTGAGGTCGCACTCGCCCAGCTCCAACCCCCCGTATACGGCGTGGACGTGCGCGTCCTGGAAGCCGGGAAGCAGCAGCTTGCCGCTGAGGTCGACCACCTCGGTCCTGGGGCCGATCAGCTCGCGCACCTCGTCGTGCCCGACGGCCGAGATCCGCTCCCCGGTGACGGCCAGGCCGCTCACCCGGGTGCGTGCGGGGTCCCCGGTGTGCACGGGGCCTTGGACGAAGACCAGGTCGGCCTTGGTCATGGTGGTACTCCAAGGGATCGGCGGTCCGCGCGAGCGGTCCGCAGTGAGGAACCAGGTGCTGCCGCCTGTGGTGGCACCACCGAACGGCCGGGGCGCCGGGGCGTTTTCGGGTCGCCGTCAGGGCCCGCGCCGCAGGCCGCGGGCAGGTGAGGACACTCCGAGGGCATCCGCGGGCCACTCGGGGGAGGAGGTGGCCCGAGGGCCGGACGACAGGCATGAAAGCCTGGGTTCACACAAACGTCAATGCTGTTGTCATAAGATCCGGGGCATGACTGAGCGTGTGGTGCGCGAGCCGCAGCGGCGGCGCAGAAAGCCGACCAAACAGGGCACGGTACTGTCCGAGCAGACCATCATCGAGACCGCCCTGCGACTGATCCACCAGCATGGCGCCGACGCATTGACGGTCCGCCGGCTGGGAGCCGCGCTGGGCGCCGACCCCAGCGCGCTGTACCGGTACTTCCACAACACCGACGACCTTCTGCTCGCCATCGCCGACGAGCTCATCGGCCGCGCCCTGCAGGGCTGGCAGCCCAGCGGCGACTGGCGTGCCGGCCTGCGCGAGGTGGGCCTGCGCATCCATGCCGCCTACCAGGCGCACCCGCAGGCGGCCCTGCTGGCCGCGCACCGGACGACCGGGCGGGACAACGAGACCCGGGCCGTGGAGGAGATCCTCGGCCTGCTGCGGTCGGCGGGCTTCCAGGACGAGGACGCGGTGCGGATCTATCACGCCTTCGTGGACCAGGGGCTCGCCTTCGCGGCTCTGGACGCCGCCGCGGTCTCCCTGCCGGCCCCGGCCCAGGAGGCCGAGCGTGGGGTCTGGCAGGCCCGCTACGGCCGCCTGGGGGCGAGCACCCACCCCAACATCGCCGCCACCGCCCATCTGCTGGCCGCCGACATGCAGCTCAGCGGGTACCCGTTCGCCCTGGAACTGCTGCTCGACGCCGTCGCCGCCAGGTTGCCCGGGGCGGGCGGGCGGGCGCACTGAGCGCGCAACCGGTCCGCACGCGCTCGCGACATCGGAAAGCCTTATGTCAACACCATTGACTTTACTTGGCGTACAGCGTTCTGATGGGAGGACCCCGGAGGCCGGCCCCTCCATGCACACAAGGAGCACCACCATGGATCCCGTCCGCGCGCTCCAGGACGCCTGCCCCACTCCGTTCTGGCTGGACGACCCCGATCGCCCGCAGGCCGCTTCCGCCCTGGTCGCCGGCACCCGCTGCGACCTGCTGGTGGTCGGCGGCGGCTACAGCGGCCTATGGACCGCCCTGATCGCCAAGGACCGCGACCCCTCCCTCGACGTCCTGCTGATCGAGGGCGAGGAGGTCGGCTGGGCGGCCTCGGGCCGCAACGGCGGCTTCTGCGAGGCCAGCCTCACCCACGGCCTGGGCAACGGCATGGAGCGCTGGCCCGGTGAGATCGCCGAGCTCGAGGAGCTGGGCACCCGGAATCTCCAGGCGATCGAGGACACGATCAAGCGCCACGGCATCGACTGCGACTGGGAGCGCACCGGCTCCCTCAGCGTGGCCACCGAGCGGTACCAACTCGACGACCTGCGGGAACTGGCCGGACTCGCCGCCCGCTACGGCACCGCGCCAACGGTGCTGGACGCCGACCAGATCCGCGCCGAGATCGACTCGCCGACCTTCCTGGGCGGACTCTGGGACAAGGACGGCACGGCGCTGGTCAATCCGGCGCGTCTCGCCTGGGGGCTCAAGCAGGCCTGCCTGAGTCTTGGCGTACGCATCCACGAGCACACCCGGGCCACCGCCCTCGCCGAGGCCGGCACCGGGATCGCGGTGCGGACCTCGTACGGCCGCATTTTCGCCGGCCGCGTGGCGCTGGCGACCAATGTCTTCCCCTCCCTGGTCAAGCGGCACCGCCCGTACACCATCCCCGTGTACGACTACGCACTGATGACCGAGCCACTGACGGACGAACAGCTCGCCTCCGTCGGCTGGCGCAACCGGCAGGGGTTCTCGGACAGCGCCAACCAGTTCCACTACGTCCGGCTCTCCGCCGACAACCGCATCCTGTGGGGCGGCTACGACGCCGTCTACCACTACCGGGGCCGGGTGCGCGCCGAACACGACCAGCGGCCCGAGACCTTCGCGACCCTGGCCCGGCACTTCTTGCAGACCTTCCCTCAGCTGGAGGGCCTGCGTTTCACCCACGCCTGGGGCGGCGCGATCGACACCTGCAGCCGCTTCTGCGCGTTCTTCGACACCAGCCACCGGGGCCGGGTCGCCTACGTGGCCGGCTTCACCGGCCTCGGCGTGGGCGCGACTCGCTTCGCCGCCGAGGTGATGCTCGACCTGCTGGCCGGCGAGCGCACCGAGCGCACCTCCCTGGAGATGGTGCGGCGCAAGCCCCTGCCGTTCCCGCCGGAACCGATCCGCTGGGCGGGAGTCCAGGCCACCAGGTGGTCCCTCGCCCGGGCGGACGAGAACGAGGGACGCCGCAACCTCTGGCTCAAGACCCTCGACCGGTTCGGCCTCGGCTTCGACAGCTGACGGCACGACAGGGCCGCGGGGCGAGGCCGGAGACCTGAAGGCATCCTGACTGCCGCGAACGGGTCTCGGCCCGCCGGGTGGGCGGCACCGTGCGGCCCAGGCGTCCGATGCCGCGCGTCGCACACCGCCCCGCGGCGGACGAGTGCGACCAGGACCGCCAGGCGGGAGAGCAGGGGAGCCGGACGGTCAGGAGCCGGTGGCCGAGGGCGGCGGAGGCAGCCGGGGCCCCGCCCGCGGCGAGGGCGAAGTCCAGGGAGCCGAGTCCGCCGGGAGTGGGCAGCAGGGCGGCGGCACGGGTGGCGGCGAGGTGGAGGAACGCCACCCGGACCGGGGCGGGCCGCGGCGAAGGCGAGCGGGCCGCCCCACAGGGCGGCGGCCCGCCGCGGCCGGTTTTACACGGTCGCGATGTCGTTCAGCACCGCCGCGACCATGGACCGGCACCGCGACCGCAGCGGGCCCCGCACCGCCGCCGCCACCAGCACGGCGGCGCCGAGGACGATGGCCACGGCCATGACGGAGAAGTGCGGTATCCGCAGGACGCCCGGGCAGGCCACGGCGAGTACGACGACCGGGCGCCGCACGGTGAGCGCGCTCGCGGTGCGGCCCGCGGACGGGCCGCACCGCATCAGGAACCACAGGTCGACCGCGCCCGCCCCGAGGCCGGCGGCCAGTACGTGGTGGGCGGCGCCGGCGGCGAACTACGCGCGCCCTGGTGACGGTTGCGGAGCTCCCGGCGTCAGGGACCGGTGGCCCTGCGCGCCTGGGGCGCGACGTACAGGCGCAGGTCGCCGAAGCGGTGGGAGGGCCAGGTGCGGGCGTACGCGGGCGGGGTGCCGTCGGCGGTGGTGAGGGCGGCGACCGGGAGGCGCCGTGCGGCCTGGTCGATGGCCGCCGGGGTGCTGTTGGTGTTGGGGCCCGCGGTCGCGGCCGAACCGCAGCCGGTGTAGAAGGCGATCGGGATGGCCTCCTCACCGGTGAGCAGACAGGGCGGGCGCACTCCGAGGCGGTGCAGCGCGGCGGCGGTGACGGACCAGGCGCGGCGGTCGGTGGTGGTGCGGTGGACGGTGTGGGCGAGGACGGCGTACTGCACCGCCAGGTGTCCGGCGAGGCCGAGGACGGCCAGGGACACGGCGAGGGGCCGCCACCTGCCGTTCGGCGCCCTGAGCAGTTGGACGAGGGCGTCGGCGGCCGGGATCGCGAGCAGGGCGTAGGCGGGCAGCAGGAAGCGGGGCGCCGCATATCCGATCATGAACAGGTACGGGAAGGCGGCCGTGACCGCGCAGGCCAGCGCGACCAGCGTGGGCGGGGTCCGCCGGGCGCGCACGGCGAGGGCGAGGCCCAGCAGGGCGAGCAGGGGCAGGACGTACCACCAGGCGGTGACAACCGGATTCGGCTGCGCCCCGGTGCACGGCCGGCACAGGGCGCGCCCGCCCAGGCTGCGCAGCTGGTCGGCCACGGCGAAGTGCCAGCCCAGGCCGCCCTGTACGGCGGAGCCGTCGGACAGCCGCTGGAACAGGCCCCCGTAGGCGACGTACGCCTCGATCACCCATTCGGCTGACCCGGCGACCAGTCCTGCGAGCAGCGCGGCGAGCGGCTTCCAGTGCCGCTCCAGCAGGGCGAGGGCGAGCAGGGGCAGGACCACCCAGACGGCGTCCATGGGGCGCATCAACGCCATGAGGGCGGCGCCCCCTGCCAGGCCCCACAGTGCGGCGCCGTCCCGCCGGGCGGTACGGACCCGCAGGTAGCAGCCCGCACAGGCGAGGGCGCCGATGGCCACCCAGTAGTTGGGCATGGCCTGCGGACCGTAGAACAGGGTCACCCACAGAGAGGCGAACAGGGCGCCGGCCAGGGCCAGGACATCGGAGCGGAACGTATGCCGCCACACGCGCAGGGCCAAGTACAGGGCGAGCCCGGAGAGTACCGCGAGGTAGACGCGCAGCAGCGTGGTGGACGACGACCAGGAGGCGACCGGCGCGACGAGCAGCGAGACGCCGCGTGCGCGCGGGGCGCTGAAGTAGGCTGCCGGTGCGTGTCCGCTGACCTGGCTGACGTAGATGGACTCGTCCCAGCCGAGGCCCATGCCGGGGCGGACGAGGAGGAGTTGGGCGAGGGTGAAGGCGGCGGCCACCGCCGCCACGAGGACGTCGCCGCGGGCCCGGCGGGCGCGGGCGGAGCCGGATCCCGGTCCCGCTCGCCGCATCCCGACGGGTATGGCGTGCGTACTGTCGGCCATCTCCACCCCTCACCCCCGCACCGCGGGGTTTCGGACTCCCCGCGTTCCGCGCCACCGGCGCGGGAACCAGGTAAGCAGGAACCAGGTAGGACGTCAGGGAAACAAGTAAGACGTCGGGGAGAACAGGTACGACGTCAGGGAAAACACGGACAAACTAACCCGCGCCGCGCCCACGCGCCGGGCGGGACGCCGCCGGACGCCTGACCCCCCTACGCGCTGTAAGGTTGAGGGCATGGCTGGCAGAGGGCCTCACGGCAGGGTGGAACGGCGCAGTTCGGGCGAGTTGGAGAGCGAGGTCCTCGCGGCCTTGTGGTCCACGGAGCACCCGCTCACCCCTGCCGAGATCCAGCTGGAGATCGGCGGCGGCCTGGCCTACAACACCGTGCACACCATCCTCAAGCGCCTGTACGACAAGGGCCTGGTGCTGCGCGAGGTGGACGGGCGGCGGGGTGCCTACCGGCCGGCCAAGAACGCGGCCGAGCTGACCGCCCAGGCGATGCACGACGCCCTGGACCGCGGCCCCGACCCGATCGCCGCCCTCCAGCAGTTCGTGACCGGGCTGAGCCCCGAGGAGGAGCGGGCCCTGCGCGAACTGCTCACCGGAGGGGCCGCGTGACGGTCGACGTCTACACCCCGCTGGCGCTGTCCGCGCTGCTCGCCGCGATCAGTCCCGCGGTCGGCCGGCGGGTGGCCCCCGCCCTGGCCGCGCGCGTGCTGACCGCCGCCGCCGTGGTGACGGCCGCCGCCACCGTGTGGTCCCTCGTGCTGCTGGCCGCCACCCTCCTCAACGACGCCCCGCCGGTCGTCGCCGAGGCCCGGGAGGCCGGCCACGCGGTCCCGGACCCGGTGCCCGAGGCGATCGGGATCGCCGCCTGCCCGGCCCTCGCGCTGATCGCCCACCGGCTGTGGCGGGCCGTCCGCGCCGAGTACGCCACGCGCCGCACGCTGCGGCGGCTGTGCGAGGGGCAGCCGAGGGACACCGAACTCATCGTCGCCGCCTCGCCCGTGCCGCGGGCGTTCGCCATCCCCGGCTCACCGGGCCGGATCCTGGTCACCGCGGCGATGCTCGGCGCGCTGGAGCCGGTCGAGCGCCGGGTGCTGCTCGCCCACGAACGCGCCCATCTGGCGCACCGGCACGCGCTGCTGGTGACGGCGGCCACGCTGGCCTTCGCGGCCAACCCGCTGCTCGGGCCGGTCCGCGACCAGGTGGCCTTCCTCGTCGAGCGCTGGGCGGACGAACGGGCCGCCGCGGCGGTCGGCGACCGCACCACCACCGCCCGCGCGCTCGCCCGCGCGGCGCTCACGGCCGGACGGGCGGAGCCTTCGTGCGCGCTGGGCTTCACCGATCGCGCCGTCACCCGCCGTATCGCGGCGCTCCAGTCCGCCCCGCCGCCGCATCTGCGCTCGGTCGCGGCGGCCGTCCTCGCCCTCGGTGCGCTGCCCGCCCTGGGCGCCGCCGACGCCACGGGCGACCTGCTGCGGCTGCTGGTGCACATCGTCCCGTAGGCCGACGGCGTCCCGTACGACGAGGAGCGCACACGTCAGTGGGGATTGGGCTCGCGGTGCGGGGGCTGTTCCGGGGCCGGCAGGTGCTTCGGCGGTGGGACCGGGCGGGCCGTGGCGACTCCCGGGCGGAGCGTGAGCGGGTCACCGTGGTGACGGATCGTCAGGGTCGGCCCGTCGAGGAGCGAGTACGTGGCGCTCTGCTGGGTCACCTCCACGCGCAGCCGGCGGCCGCGGAACTGGAGTGTGAAGGCGAGGCGGCTGAACTTCTCCGGCAGCCGCGGCGAGAACCACAGCTCCTCACCGGCCCTGCGGGTGCCGCCGAACCCGGCCACCAGCGCCAGCCAGGTACCGGCCAGGGAGGCGATGTGCAGCCCGTCGCGGGTGTTGTGCTCCAGGTCCTCCAGGTCCATGAGGGCGGCCTCGGCCGCGTAGTCGTAGGCCAGGCGCAGATGGCCCGCCTGGGCGGCGATGACGGCCTGCACACAGGCCGACAGTGAGGAGTCCCGCACGGTCAGCGGCTCGTAGTAGGCGAAGTTGCGGGCGATGTGCTCCTCGTCGAACTCGCTGCCGCAGGTGTACATCGCCAGCACCAGGTCGGCCTGCTTGATCACCTGCTTGCGGTACAGGTCGAAGTAGGGGAAGTGCAGCAGCAGCGGGTACTGGTCGGCGCGGGTGCCGGCGAAGTCCCAGCGCTGGTAGCGGGTGAAACCCGCGTGCTGTTCGTGCACGCCCAGCTCGGCGTTGTACGGGAGGTTCATCGCCTCGGCCGCGTCCCGCCAGGTGGCGCTCTCCTCGTCGTCGGCGCCGAACCGCTCCGCCTCCTTCGGATGGCGTTCGACGACGTCGGCCGCGGCCAGCAGGTTCGCCCGGGCCATCAGGTTGGTGTACGTGTTGTCGTCGGCGATCGCGCTGTACTCGTCGGGGCCGGTGACACCGTCGATGTGGAAGGTGCCGTGGTGGTCGTGGTGCCCCAGGGAGCGCCACAGCCGGGCCGTCTCCACCAGCAGTTCCACTCCGGTGTCGCGTTCGAAGTCCTCGTCGCCCGTCGTCGCGACGTGGCGCACCACGGCGTGCGCGATGGCGGCGTTCACGTGGAAGGCGGCGGTGCCCGCCGGCCAGTACGCCGACCCCTCCTGGCCCTCGATGGTCCGCCAGGGGAACGCGGCGCCGCGCAGGCCCAGCTGGGCGGCGCGCTCCCGGGCGGCGGGCAGGGTGTTCTGCCGCCAGCGCAGCGCCTCGGTCACGGCGTCGGGCGAGGTGTAGGTCAGCACGGGGAGCACGAACATCTCGGTGTCCCAGAAGGCGTGCCCGTCGTAGCCGGAGCCGGTCAGCCCCTTGGCCGCGATCGCCCGTTCCTCGGCGCGGGCGCCGGCCTGAAGGACGTGGAAGAGGGCGAAGCGCACGGCCTGCTGGATCTCCTCGTCGCCGTCCACCTCGACGTCGGCACAGGACCAGAAGTCGTCGAGGTACGCCCGCTGTTCATCGACCAGGCCGGTCCAGCCGCCGTGCGCGGCGGCCGCCAGGGCCGCGTCGACCTGGTCGCTCATCGCCGGCAGGGAGCGGGCGCCGGACCAGCCGTGCGCGACGAACTTCTCCACCCTCAGCGGCTGTCCCGGTTCGAGGACGGAGGCGACCGTCAACCGGGCCAGGTGGGGATGGCTCTCGCTGTCGGTCGTGGTGTGCTCGGGGCCGGAGATCACGTGGTCGGCGGCCACGGCCACCCGCAGGCCGCTGTGCCGGGTGCGGTGGACCAGCCGCAGCCGTTCGCCGGAGGCGAAGTCGTCCTCCGGCTCCAGCGGGGACTCCAGGGCCATCGCCGCGCGGGGGTCGCCGTCGGACTGCGGCATCTGCTCGTTGGCCACCAGCTCCGACTGGATGACCACGCGGGCCTGGGAGCCGACGGGCTCCACCTCGTAGGCGATCGCGGCGATCGAGCGCTGGGTGAGGGAGACCAGGCGGGTGGAGCGCACCCGGACCGTCGTGCCGGCCGGGGAGATCCACTCGCAGGTCCGCTCCATCACCCCGCGGCGCAGGTCGACGGTGCGCTCGTGGGAGACCAGCCGGCCGTAGCGCAGGTCGAACGGCTCGTCGTCGACGAGCAGCCGCAGCACCTTGCCGTTGGTGATGTTGATGAGCGTCTGGCCCGACTCGGGGTAGCCGTAGCCGGCCTCCGCGTACGGCAGCGGGTGCACCTCGTACACGCCGTTGAGGTAGGAGCCGGGCAGTCCGTGCGGTTCGCCCTCGTCGAGGTTGCCGCGCCAGCCGATGTGCCCGTTGGACAGCGCGAAGACGGACTCGCTCTGGGCGAGGACGTCGAGGCTGAGTTCCGTCTCGCGTACGGTCCACGGCTCGACGGCGTACGAACGGTGGGTGATCACGCGGTTCCTCCTCCCGCGCCGAGAAGTTCGGCGAGGTCCTTGACGACCACGTCGGCGCCGTGCGCGTACAGCGCGTCGCGCTGGCCCACGCGGTCGACGCCGACGACGTATCCGAAGCGGCCCGAGCGGCCCGCCTCCATGCCGGCCAGCGCGTCCTCGAAGACGGCGGCCCGCCCGGCGTCGACGCCGAGGTCGCGGGCGGCGGCCAGGAAGGTGTCGGGCCGGGGCTTGCCGGGCAGCGCGCGTTCGCGGGCGACCACTCCGTCGATGCGGACGTCGAAGAGGCGTTCGGCGTCGATGGAGCGCAGGACGTCCCGGGTGTTGGCGCTGGAGGAGACGATCGCGGTCCGCAGGCCCTTGGCCCGGACGGCCCCGATGTAGCGCAGGGTGCCCTCGTACGCCTCCACACCCTCGGTACGGATTTTCTCCAGGAGGAGTTCGTTCTTGCGGTTGCCGACCCCGTTGACCGTCGGGGCGTCCGGCGGGTCGTCGGGGCTTCCCTCGGGCAGTTCGATGCCGCGGGAGGCGAGGAAGGTGCGCACCCCGTCGGCGCGGGGGCGGCCGTCGACGTACTCGTCGTAGTCGGCGACCTGGTCGAAGGGCCGGAAGCCGACGCCCTCCCGCTCGCGCAGGAAGGCGTCGAACGTCTCCTTCCAGGCGACCGCGTGCACCACGGCCGTCTTGGTGACCACCCCGTCGAGGTCGAAGAGGCAGACGGTGATGTCTTCGGGCAGACCGAGCTGTGTCATAAAGGCACCTTTCCCCGCATCGCGGCTTTGAGAGGGTGTCGGGTGCCACATCCGGCCGATGCCACATCCGGCGTTCTCCGACGTTCAGTCGCGGCGAACGGTCGTCAGTCCCGCGGCCATCGTGCTCCCGGCGGCGGGCGTACGCCGGTTGCGCGGGCGCGTCCTCCCCTCGGCGCCGGGATCCGCCCCCGCCAACCGGGTGACACACTGTGCCGCATGCCGCCGGCCTTCGACGACCTCCTCGCCCGTGCCCGAGCCCTACCCCGTGCCGGACACCGGGCGATCCTCGGTGTCGCGGGCAGCCCAGGCGCGGGCAAGTCGACCCTGGCCGAGCACCTGGTGCGGGCACTGAACGGGGACGGGGACGGGGAGCCATGGGTGGCCCACGTCCCGATGGACGGCTTCCACCTCGCCGACGTCGAACTCGACCGGCTCGGCCGCCGGGACCGCAAGGGCGCGCCGGACACCTTCGACGCGGCGGGGTACGCGGCGCTGCTGCGACGGCTGCGCGAGGAGCCGGACGAGACGGTGTACGCGCCCTGCTTCGACCGCGTCCTGGAGCAGCCCGTCGCCGGCACCGTCCCGGTACCCCCGTCGGCCCGGCTGGTGGTGACGGAGGGCAACTACCTGCTGCTGGACACCGGACTCTGGGCGCGGGTGCGGCCCCGGCTGGACGAGGTCTGGTTCTGCGAACTCGACGAGCCGGAGCGCGTACGCCGCCTGGTGGCCCGCCACGAGGAGTTCGGCAAGTCGCACCAGGAGGCGGTGGCCTGGGTCCTGGGCACCGACCAGCGCAACGCGGACCTGGTCGCGGCGACCCGGTCCCGCGCGGACCTGATCGTGCCGCGATCGGCCCTGCCGCCCCGCACCCGCGCGGCCTGAGCCCGCCCGGTCCCGGTCGTCCGGCGCGACGGGCGCCCCTGCCGCGTTGGACTATGTTGGGCCTCTGTGGGAGACAAAGGAGGCGCCTCGGTGCCATCGCCGCAGCAGGCACGCGCACAGGCGTCCGCGATCACCTCGGGAAAGTCGGTTCCACGGGCGGAGGCCGCCCCTACGTCCCAGCTCAGAACGATCTTCGACGGGCCCCATCTGTCTCCCGGGCAGCGCCGCATCGCCCAGTACCTGATCGAGAACATCACCGAGGCGGCGTTCATGTCGATCACGGAGCTCGCCGACCGGGTCGGCGTCAGTCAGCCGTCGGTGACGCGGTTCGCCGCGGCGGTGGGCTTCAGCGGCTACCCGGCGCTGCGCGAGAGGCTCCAGTCCATCGCGCTGCGGACGCTGGCGGGCGGGCCGGGCACGGCCGTGCAGGACCGGAGCAACGAACTCCAGGCGGCCGTCGACGCGGAGATCGGGAACCTGGAGAACCTGCGCCGGGACTTCGCCGACCCCGGCCTCGTGATCGACACCGGTCGCGAGTTGTCGCGCTCGACCCCGCTGACCGTGCTCGGCCTGCGCATCTCGGGGTCGCTCGCCGAGTACTTCGCCTACGCGGCGCGGCGCATCCATCCGGACGTGCGGCTGGTGACCCGCGGCGGCAGCGTCGCCTACGACGCGCTGTTGCAGGCCCGGGAGGCCGGCGGTACCTGGGTGCTGGCCTTCTCCATGCCCCGGCACGCCCACGAGACCCTGGCCGCCGTACGGGTCGCCCGCGACGCCGGACTCAAGGTGGCCGTGATCACCGACCTGGCGCTCGGGCCGGTGGCCGACGAGGCCGACGTCACCTTCGCCACCGGGACCGGGTCCCGCCTGGTCTTCGACTCCTACGCGGCGCCCGGCGTGATGTGCGCGGCTTTGCTCCAGGCCATGACCGACGCCGACCCGGAACGGACCCACGCCCGGCTGGAGGAGTACGAGCAGATCGCCGACCAGCACCACTTCTTCCTCCGGGACTGACCGGGCTCACCACCGGTCTTCCACGGTCGGCGCGGCATCGGAGGACCGCCGTTTCCTGGCGGGCAATGCAAGCGGGCGTGAATGTTTACATACTCCTTGCCAACCGAACGGCATATATAAATACTGCTCACGGATCACGGCCCGGCCCAACCCCGGTACGTGCCACACCCTGCACGGGCACTCCGAGCCGCCGTCTCCCACCGGCGTCGGCACACGGGGTGCCGGGTCGGGCATCGCCTGCGCGAACGCCCGCGGCGGCCCCGGTCATCCCCTAGGCCGGGGCCGCTCACCTCGTCGTACCACCCCTTCACGACGCCGCACACCCGGAAGCGATGACCATGCCCCCGACGACCACGCGCCTCAGCCCGGACTGGCCCCGCCAGGTCAAGACCCCCGGCAGCTACGACTGGGAACGCTCCGCGGCCAAGTGGCTGCGCGAACTGGTCCCGGCGCGCTACGGCAGCTACCCCGCGCTGATCCGCCACCCGGTGCTGCTCGCCCGCCATGCGCGGATACAGGTCGAGCAGGAGATCCGGGTGGCCCGCACCGCCCTCCAGACCGCGCGCACCGAGCTGCCCCGGTTGGGCATGCCCGAGTCGGTCATCGAGCACACGATCAAGCTGTACGCCGCCGAACTGCTGCAACTCCAGCACATCGCCCGCAGCGTCCGCGCGGTGACGGAGGCACTCGTGGAGCGCGCCGGACATCGGTGAGACGTCCCGGCCGCGCCCACCACGCCCAGGGTCGCGTGTGAATCCGGGCCGGCAATCCGGTGATCGGACCGGCCGGTATGTGCGATGCTCGACGCGTGACCAGCGAGCCCGCCGTTCCCGCGGAGTCCGGCACCGTCCCCGACACGGCGGCGCTGGCCAAGGTGGTGGCAAGGCAGCGGGCCGAGCTCGACCGGCTCCAGGACCAGGCGGCGGCCTCGGCCGTACTGGAGCGGGCCGAGGGAGCGCTGATGGCGCTGACCGGCTGCGCCGCGGAGGCCGCGTACGAGGAGCTGCTGGCGCGGTCCAGGGCCGCGAACCGCACGCTCATGGAGGAGTGCTGGATCACGCTCGGCGCCCTTCGGTCCCGGCCGGACCACGCCGGCCCCGAGCCGGCCACCCCACCCCCCGCACCCGCGGGCGCCGCGGCCTCCCCCGCACGGCCCGCACCCTCCGACGCGGGGCCCGCACCCGCCGAGACCGGGACGGACGTCCCTGACGGAAGCGGCGGCTCGGACGTGCTCGCCGTGCTCGGCCGGGCCCTCGTCCGTGTCGGCACCCCGCGGGACCTCGCCCGGTGCCTGCTGGACCACCTCGCCGTGCCCGCGGGGGCCGCCGCGGTGATGATCTACCGGCGGCTGCCCGCCGGAGAGCTGAGGCTGATCGGCCACGCCGGCATCGACGACGTGTTCGCCGACCTGTGGCGGCACGTGCCCCCGGTCAGCGGGGTGGCCGCGCGCCACGCCCTCGACACCCGCGAGGAACTGTGGCTGGAGGACCTCGCCGAGGACAGCAAGCGGTACCTGCCGATCGGGGGCCCGGCCGGACCGTGGCTCACCCGCGCCTGGCTGCCCGTGCTCAACGGGGACGCGGCGGACGCCGTCATCGGTGTGCTGCGCGACCGCCCCGGCCCGTTCCTCCCGGACGTCCGGGAGCTGTTGCGCGGAGTGACCCGGCTGTGCGCGGGCCGGCTGCGCGCCTTCGCCGCCCGGCCGGAGCCCGCCGTGGCGGGCACCGCGGACGGCGCCGAGGCGGTGGTCCGCGCGCTGTTCGACGCGCTGCCCGGCACCACACTGCTGCTCACCCCGCTGCGGTCACCGTCGGGCGAGGTCGAGGACTACCGCATAGACGCCGCGACGGCGCAGACCGTCGACACGGTCGGCCGCGGCGGACGCGAACTGGTCGGCCGGCGGCTCCTCGAATGCTGGCCGGCCGCCGCCCGGGAGCCGCTGTGGCAGGGCTGGCTGGACACGCTGACCGGCGGGGAGCCCTACGAGGGCGAGCCGTTCGCGCGGCAGGAACTGGTGGCGGGTGGGCAGGAGTTGTCCACGTACTCGGTGCGGGCCGCCCGCCTGGGCGACGGACTGGTGGTCACCTGGCTGCGGCACGAGTCCTCCGACCGGCAGGAGCAGCGCCTGGCGGACATCCAGCGGCTGGGCCACCTCGGCTGGGCCACCTGGAACCTGGTCACCCAGGAGTCGGTCTGGTCGTACCAGGTCTACGAGTTGTGCGGCCGCGACCCCGGCGACGGACCGGTCCGCCTGGCCGAGCTGCCGGAGCTCGCCCTGCCCGAGGACGCACCCGGGCTGGCCCGGGTGGTGCGCGAACTGCTCACCGAGGGCAAGCCGTTCGACGTGCCGTTCCGGATCAGGACGGCGGCCGGGGTACGGCATCTGCGGCTCGTCGCCGAGGCCGTCCCGGACGCCGAGGGCACACCGGTCCAGGTGCACGGCTTCGTACAGGACCTCACCGCGCAGCGCAGCGCCGAACTCGCCCTCGTCGAGAGCGAGCGGGCGATCCTGGCGCAGCACGGGATCCTCCAGGCCGAGCGGACGCTGGCGGGCCGGCTCCAGCACGCGCTGCTGCCGCTGCCGCGGCGGCCCGTGCGGCTGGCCGGGCTGCGGGTCGACGTGGCCTATCTGCCCGCGCAGTCCGGTATCCACGTCGGCGGTGACTGGTTCAGCGCGATCGAACTGCCGGGCGGTGACGCGCTGTTCGTGATCGGCGACGTCGCCGGGCACGGCATCGACGCGGTGGCCACCATGGCCCAACTCCGTTTCACGGCCAAGGGCATGATCTTCACCGGTTCGGCGCTGACGGACGCGCTCCTCGGGCTGAACACCCTGCTGCTCCACTCCCGGGACACCCGTCGCACGGCCACCATGGTGCTGGCCCGCTACAAGCCGGCCGAGCGCCGTCTGCTGTGGGCCCAGGCGGGACACCCGCCGCCGCTGCTGCTGCGCCGGGGCGAGCCCCGCTACCTCGACCGTCCGCGCGGTGTCCTGCTCGGGGCGACCGGAACCCCGGCGTTCGAGGAGGCGGAGTGCCGGCTGGAGCCGGGAGACCGGCTGCTGCTGTACACCGACGGCCTGGTCGAGCGGCCCGGGGAGGGCATCCAGGAGGGCCTGGAGCGACTCGCCGCGGCGGCCGCGACCGGCCGCGGCGGCCCGGCCGGGGCGCTGGGGCCGCTGCTGGCCTCGATGCTGGAGGGCGAACGCCGCGACGACGTCTGCGTCCTGGACCTCCGGGTGCCCGCTCAGCCGGTGTAGGCCCCGCTCGCCGCGGCCCTCACCGCACCGTCCGCCACGGCCGCCGGGTGACGCCGGTCCGGCGCGGCCGCCTCCGACCGGTTCATCCGCCGTCGACCGTCGTACGGGACTCCAGCGCGCGGCGGGTGTCGTCGCCGTAGACGCCGGTCTCGTCGCCGCTGATGCCGTACCAGAGCTGGAAGCGGGCGACGGCCGCCTTCAGTTCGCCGTCGTAGCGGCCGTCGGCGGAGCCGTCGCGGTAGACGTCCGGGACGCGCAGGAGGCGTTCTTGCAGTTCGGTGACCTCCGGGCCGCTGTCGCCCTCGCGCAGGGTGCCGGGGCCGTCCGGATCGGCCGGCGCGGTGCCGCTGTCGGTGGGGGTCGCGGCCCGGGTGGGCGTGGCGGCGCTCGCGGACGGTCGGGGTGGGGCCGCCGCCGCGCCGGCGGCCTCGCCCCGGGCGGGCAGCAGGAGGGCGCAGCCGAAACCGAGCAGCGCGGCCGAGGCCACGGCGACCGCGACGGCGGCCCCGCGCAGTGAGCGCCCCGCCGCGTCCGGCTCCCGGACCGGCGCCCGGCGGCGTGCGGGACCTCGAGGTGCGGGGCCCCGGGGTGCGGAACTCCCGGCCGGTGCGGCCGGGAGTTCCTCGGTCGCCGCGTCCTCGACGGATCCGTCGGGCGGCCCCGGCGGATTCTCGCCGCCGGTGTCCCGCTGGTACTCCCTGAACTCCCTCATGAGCTCGGCGAGGGCGTCGGTCCGTCTGGGCCGGATGACGCGTACCGGCTCCAGGGGCGCCCCGCCGTGCGGCTGTCCGTGTCCGGGCGGTGTCGACACACTGCACTCCTCACGCTCTGCGTCCGGGCCCCGTCCCGAGGAGTGATACGCGGCCGCCGCCCGGCCGGTTCAGCGCCGCCCGTGGTGCGGCGGGCGGTGGCGGCTCACCCGGTGGCGGCGAGAAAGCGGCGCAGGGAGGACTTCATCGCGGCGACGAAGGCGTCCCGCCCTGTGTCGTCGACGGCGTCCAGGGACAGGTACGGGTTGAGGTCCTCCAGTTCGACCAGCAGCAGTTCGCCGCTCGGGGCGCGGCAGGCGTCGACCCGCTGGATGCCGTGGGCGAGGGTGTTCCATTCGACGAAGCTCCGGGCGAACTCCAGGTCCTCGCGGGAGGGTTCGTAGGGGCGCAGCTCCCAGCGCCGTTCCGGGTCCGGGGCGTGGAGGGCGTACTGGAAGTCGTGGTCGACGAAGTAGAACGAGACCTCGTAGGCGAAGTCGATGTGCGGCTGGACGAGGAGGCCGCCGTCGGCCAGGCCGGGCAGTTCCCCGGCGGGGACGATGCGCAGGCCTATGGAGTCGGCGCCCAGCTTGGGCTTGACCACGTAGCGGTCGGCCGCGGGCAGCCGGTGCAGGTCCTCGGGACGGTCGACGGTGGGGATGACCGGGCGGCCGGCGGCGCTGAGGTCGAGCAGGTACTGCTTGCCGGCCATGTCCGCGCGGCCGGTGAGCGGGTTGTAGACCGGTGTCTTCCGCTCCAGGGCCCGGGTCCGGAAGTCGTCGTAGGCCGCCTGGTACTCCAGGACGGGTCCGCTGTTGCGCACGACGACGGCGTCGAAGGCGTCCATCAGCGCGGCGGCGTCCCGGGGGTGGCACAGGGCCAGGTCGAAGTCCTCGCGCAGGCGCGAGGTGAGCCGGATGTCCTCGTCGCAGTAGCGGCGCCCGCGGGCCGGGTACGCCAGGTCGGTGACGTAGAGCAGACGGGAGCGAACGGGCGGCATGGGCGTCTCCTGGAACGTGGTGTCCGGTGGGACGGACGAGGAGCGGGAGAAGGTGGGGAAAGGTTACTGCGCCCACCGCCCGATGCTCCCCCTTGCACTCGGTTCCCCCATCAGCTGCACCGAGTGCCAGCTACGCCCGTCCGGATGCTACGTTCCCGTCCATGAGCTCCAGCAGCGCCGCGTCCCGCCGCGGTGAGAAGGCGCGGACGGCCGCCGGGCGGACGCCCATGCGGGAGGCCCTCGTGGCGGCGGCGTTCCGGCTGTTCCTGGAGCGCGGCTACGAACAGACCACCGTCGACGACATCGTGGCGCTCGCCGGCGTCGGACGGCGGTCGTTCTTCCGCTACTTCCCCTCCAAGGAGGACGTGGTCTTCCCCGACCACGAGCGGTACCTGGCCGACATGACGGCCTTCCTCGCCGCCGGCGGCGACGAGGACGAACCCGTGCGGCGGGCCTGCGACGCGGCCCGCCTGGTGCTGCGGATGTACGCCGAGAACCCGGCGTTCTCCGTCCAGCGCTACCGGATCACCAAGCGCGTACCGGGGCTGCGGGCGTACGAGTTGTCGGTGGTGTGGCGCTACGAGCGCGCGCTCGCCGGGTATCTGCGGACCCGCTTCGCGCAGCGGCGCGACGGGACGCTGCGGGCGGACGTGATCGCGGCGGCGGTGGTCGCGGCGCACAACAACGCCCTGCGCTCGTGGCTGCGTTCGGACGGCCGGGGCGACGCCGGTGCGGCGGTGGACCAGGCGCTGAACCATGTGCAGGCCGTCTTCTGCGACCCGGCCGCCCCTCGCGCCGGACGGCGGCCCGGGGCGGCACAGGAGGACGTGGTCGTCGTGGTCGCGCGGCGCGGAGCGCCCCTGTGGCAGGTGGTGCGGGAGGTCGAGACGGCGCTCGCGGAGGGTCGGCAGCTCCCGAACTGAGGGCAATTGAGGGTACGCAGTGCCTTTACGGGTGACACCCAGTGCCATACGCTGTGCGTGTGCACGGCGGCGCGACCACCGTGCACACGCGTGCCCAGGGGCGCCGCGCACAAGGGATTCCGGCCGAGCGCAGGGAGTTGACCAGCGTGTACTACCACTCAGGAAACACCGTTCCTGCGGCAGCGGGCTCCACGACCGGCCTTCTCGAGGCCGCGGCCCACGACTCGCGGGCCCTGTACTTCCAGCGCTGCACCTGGTGCGGGACGGCCGTGTACCACCGGCTGCTGTGCCCGGTGTGCCGGGGCAGCGACCTGCGCACCGAGCGCAGCGCGGGTACGGGCACGGTCCGCCACTCCACGGTGGTGAACCGCAACTCCCCCGCCGCGCGCAATGTGTCGCTGATCGAGCTGAGCGAGGGCTTCGTCGTACGGGGCCGGGTCATGGGGCCGCCCATCGGCATCCACGGCGGCGACCGGGTCCGGCTGTCCATGGCGAAGGACCCGGTGCGCGGCGAGCCGGTCTTCCAGCTGGTCGACGAGCCGTACGGCGCCTGGAGCTGACCGGCGGTCAACCGCCCACGACGTTGCCCGGCCGTCAACCACCTACGATGTCCGAGCGATCCCGCTCCGGCACACTGCCGGCGGCGAGGACCGGCCGGTCGCGCCCCGCGGGTCGGAGCGCCACGGCGGTGAGCGTCAGCACGGCGCACCCGGCGTAGACGCAGCCGGGCCAGGCGAGCAGCGCCGGATAGGCGCCGGGGTGGACCAGGTGGTCCTCGGCGCCGATCAGGAAGGGCACCACGCGGGCGACGGTGACCACGGCCCACCACGCGAGCACCACGCGGCTGAGCAGGCGGCCCCGGAGGGGTCCGTGGGCCAGCCAGATCATGGCGGGCAGGCACCAGATCCAGTGGTGGCTCCACGAGACGGGGCTCACCAGCAGCCCGTACAGCTCCACGGCGACCAGGACACCGAGCAGGTCGTGCCGTCGTACGGCGGAGCGCAGGGCACACACCAGCGCCACGGTCACCAGAGCGAGCACGGACCAGAGGACCACGGCGGCGGTGGTGTCCTGACCTAGCAGCCTGGCGACGGCACCGCGCAGCGACTGGTTGCGCACCGACCAGACCGGGCCGACCCTGCCGGTGTCCGTGACGAGCGTGGACCAGTAGCGGGCGGACTCGCGCGGGGCGACACCCCAGGCGAGCGCCGTCGCCGCCGCCGCGGCCGCGACCGCCCACGCGGCGGCCCGCCACTGCCGGGTCGCCAGCAGGTACAGTCCCCCGACGGCCGGGGTCAGCTTCACCGCCGCCGCCAGGCCCACCCCCGCTCCCCTGCCCGGCGCCGCGCGCGGCACGGCCAGGCCCCACAGGACCACGGCGCCCAGCAGCAGATTGACCTGACCCTGGTCGAGGGTGTGGCGCACGGGCTCCAGCCACAGCCCGACGGCGGCCCAGAGCAGAGCGCGCTGCCGGACCCGGCCGCCGGGACACGGGCCCAGCAGCCGCACCGCGCACACGGCGACGACGACCAGGGCCGCCACGGAAAGCGCCTGCCAGAGCGCGACCAGCGCCGCCCAGGGAAGCCGCGCGAGCGGCAGGAACACGAGTGCGGCGAAGGGCGGGTAGGTGAACGGCAGCCGCGGGATGGGCGGGGTGGTGCGCAGCGCGTAGTCGTACAGGCCGCCGGAGAGCACGTGTGGCGCGGCCTCGCGGTAGACGCGCAGGTCCAGCGGGTGAGTGGGGTGGGTGACGACGGCTACGACGTGCAGCGCCAGGGAGACGGCCAGGCACCAGCCGGCATGGCCGGCGAGCCACTGTCCGATCCCCCGAATCCTGGCCCAGATCCCTTGCACCGCACCAGCCCCGTCGTCTCGCAGCGCCCCGCACACTAGCCCAGCGGGTACCGCGTACGGCGGCTGCCACGCGGTCAGAGGGTCACGCGGATTCCGACGGTTCCTCCCAGACCGCGGCGCAGCCTGCTGCCCAGCAGGGTGAGGCGGCCGATCACGCCGTACTTGCGGGCGATCAGCCCGCGGTAGCGGGCGGTGGTGTCCGCGTCGCAGATCTCCGCCCGCGCCTCCACCTGTTCCCCGGTCGGATGCCCGCGCAGGTCGCAGGGGCCGACGAGGACGTCGGCGCGGTTGCGGATCCGCTTGACCTTCCAGGAGTCGGCGGTCGTCCACACACCGAGCGCGTCGCCGTCGCGCACCACCCAGACCGGGGTGGCGACCGGGGTGCCGTTCCTGCGATAGCTGGTGACGAGCAGGTACTTCCCCGCTCCGAGCCGCTCCACCAGGGTGTCGTCCATGCGCCGCAGTCTAGGCCCGGCGTGACAGTGGAAGACTCGGGCTGTGGTCCGGGACGACGAGGACGGGGCGGAGACAAATGATGCGGGACGGGGTGCGGGAGGTCGCCTGCGACGAGTCGGGGTCGGACGGTGAGAACCTCACCGACGGCAACACCGACGTCTTCGCGCACGCCAGCGTGCTGCTGCCGGTGGAGTCCGCCGCCGGGTGCGTGCGGGAGATACGGAACCGGATCCGCTCGCCCGCGGAGGAGTACAAGGCCGGCCATCTGCTGCGGGAGAAGCACCGGGCGGTACTGGAGTGGGTGCTCTCCCCTGCCGGGCCGCTGTACGGGCACGCCCGGGTGGACCTCACCGAGAAGGCGTTCTTCGTGGTGGACCGCGCCCTGGACCTGCTGCGCGGGGACGCGGCCGGGGCCGAGGCCCTGTACGGCGCGGGGCAGGAGGCCTTCGGCGCGGACGGATGGCGGCGGTTCCTGCGGGCGGCCAACCGGCTGCTGCGGGTCAGGAGCGACGCGGAGCCCGTGGACCCGGTGGACGGCTTCTTCGCCCATGTCGAGGAACTGCGGCGTGTGGAGGTTCCCGAACCGGCCGCGGCGGTTCTGGAGCGGCTGGCCGGCAGCCGGGAGCGCGCCGAGGCCTACCGGGCCCGGGTCACCGCCGGCCCGCCCCTGATCCCCGCGCTCAACCCGCTGCTGCCCGCGATCCTGCGGACGGCCGCGCTGTGGAGCGCGCCGCGAACCGCCGTGCGGCTCGTGCACGACCGGCAGAACATGCTCACTCCCGACCGCGTCGACTGGCTCCTGCGGACGGCCCGGCAGCGGGGCGTGGTCCTGGACGGTGTGGAACTCGTCCACTCGCGGCTGGACCCGCGGGTGCAGCTCGCCGACTTCCTCGCCGGCGTCGCCCGCAAGCTCGCCTCCGACGAGCTGAACGGCCGCGGCGACCCGGTGCTCACCGCGCTGCTGCGCCCCTACGTCGGTATCTCCTCCGTCTGGGGAGACGCCCCGAGCTGGGCCCGCCTCGGCCCGCTCCCGGACGGCCCCGGCCGGGAGGCGCGGGCCGGCTCGGGGGCGCGGCTCCCCTGTTGAGCGGGCGCGCCCGAAGAAGATCATCCGAGCGCTGAACACGGCAGTGCCGCGCCACGTATGGAGGAAGGGCGCTCAACGACCGTAGCGCCCCGCGGTGTTGAGACCGCGCGTTCGGGTTCGGGAGCCATGCATGGGGCACGCACGACGACGGGTCGTCCGGCGGGTGACACGGCTGACGGCCGTCGCGGGACTCCTACTGGGAGGAGCGATGGTCGCGCAGGCGGCGATGGCGAGCGAGCCTCCCGGCACCTTGGCCGCGCGCGGCTCCGCGGGGCCGGCCGGCACATCCGGCCCGTCCGGCGCCGACCTGGTGGCCCGGCTCGGCACCTCGCGCACGGCGGGCAGCTGGATCGGCTCCGACGGGCGCCCGGTGGTCGCCGTGACCGACGAGCGGGCGGCGGCGGAGGTGCGGCGGGCGGGCACCGAGGCGAAGATCGTGCGGCACAGCATGAACGAGCTGAAGGCGGCCACCGCGGCACTGCGCGCGGCGCCCCGGGTGGCCGGCACGGCCTGGACGTTGGACTACCGCGCCAACCGGGTGACGGTCGAGGGCGACAGCACGGTCTCCGCCGCCGACTGGGCCCGGATGACCGAGGTCGCCGGCAGGATCGGCGGCTTTGTGCGCATGGAGCGCACCGAGGGCGCCTTCACCACCCGTCTCAACGGGGCGCAGCCCATCCTGTCGACCGACGGGCGCTGCTCGGCGGGTTTCAACGTGACCGACGGGCGGACCGACTTCATCCTCACCGCTGGCCACTGCGGGCCCACCGGTTCCCTCTGGTTCGCCGACGGCCAGGGCGACCGGCAGCTCGGCAGGACGGTCGCCGGGTCCTTCCCGGGCGGCGACTTCTCGCTGGTGCGGTACGACTCCGGCAGCGCGGGCCAGGGCGCCGACGTGGTGGCGATCGGCGGCGGCAACGGCGTACGGATCACGAGGGCGGGCGATCCGGCCGTGGGGCAGCGGGTGTTCCGCAGCGGCAGCACGAGCGGGCTGCGCGACGGCGAGGTGACCGGCCTGGACGCGACGGTGAACTACCCCGAGGGCACCGTCACCGGTCTCATCCGGACCACGGTGTGCGCCGAGCCGGGCGACAGCGGCGGTCCGCTGTTCTCCGAGGGGATCGCCCTGGGGGTGACCTCGGGCGGCAGCGGCGACTGCACAAGGGGCGGTACGACGTTCTTCCAGCCGGTCACCAAGGCGCTGTCGGCGCTCGACGTGCGGCTGATCGTGTCCGACGCGCGGCAGGACACCGGGCAGAGCGCGGAGCCGTCCGCCCCGGCCACCCACAGCGCCATCGCCCCCGGCGCGGCCTCCCCCGGCTCCTCGGCGCCGGTGGCCGGCAGCGCCGACGGGACCACGCCGCTCTCCCGGCTCTCCGACCCCGAAAACGTCGGCCCCGGTCTCCTGATCATGGGGGGCAGTCTGATCGCCCTGGTGGCCACCCGCTGGATCCGCGCGGAACGGGACCGCAAGGCCTACCAGAGGTACTACTCGGCGACATGGAACTGACGGAAAGCACGGACGGCGGCGACGGCCGGACCGAAGACGGAGGTAGGAAGGAGAGGTCGGAGCCGGCTCAGGCCGCCCTGTCGGAGTGCGGGGCGGCCGCGGCCCACTCCATCACCAGGCGCTGGTACTCCTCGCGCTGCTCGGTGGTCAGTATCCCGCCCGACCTGCGCCACAGCGCCCGGATCTCCTCGTTGACCTCCGCGGCCGATCGCTCGGAGACGGGTTCAACACTGGTGGACATGCCGTGAAGCATATGCCGCCCGACGTGAAGGCGCTGTGAATAAGTACGAGCGATACAGACATATCGGACCGTGTCACTCATCACGTCAATTCGGCAGGTCACCGTCGTGAGTTCACACTCGACCGACGGGCCGCGGCGTCGGCCCGTACCTGTGCCGTCGGCCCGTGCCCGTGCCGTCAGGTGCCCGGCTTGCGCCCGTAGACGAACACGTCGTCGCCCTTCTTCAGCAGCGACCAGTACTTCTTGGCGTCCTTCGTCGTCATGTTGACGCAGCCGTGCGAACCCGGCGGGTTCCACATGCTCAGGCCGACGGAGTGGAAGGCCTGCCCGCCGTCGAAGAACTGACTGTAGGGCATCGGCACGTTGTAGACGGTCGAGACGTGGTCGATGTCCCGCCAGTAGATCTTCTTCAGGCCGGTGCGGGTCGTGTACCCCTTGCGTCCCGTGCGCACCGGCACCGGCCCGTAGACGAGCCGGCTGCCGTCCTGGATCCAGCTGAGCTGGAGGGTGAGGTCGACACAGGCTATGCGGCCCTTGTTGACCGGGCACTTGCCGCTCTTGTTGGGCTTCTTGCCGACGGCCTTCTGCTTGTTCATGAGGTTCATCACGCCCCAGGTGACGGAACCCGCGTAGCCGATGTTCGGCGTGATGCCGTGCTTGTTCTGGAAGGCCCGGATGGCCTTGCAGTCGGCGGCCGACTGCCGTCCGTCGACCGGCCGCCCGAGGAACTTCTCCACCTGCTTCTGGTACGGCCCCGCCTGCGTCGTGCAACTCGCCGCCTGCGCCGGTGCGGTACCGAGCGCGAGCGTGAGCGGCGCCACCAGTCCCGTGACGCCCAGTACGACCACTCCCCGCCTGCCGATGTCCCTCATAACGGCCTTGCCCCCTAGGTGCGTTCCGGCACTTCCCGACACCTAGACCCGTGGCGGGGCACATCGGTTGCAAAGCGGCGCGTGCCGAGACGAAACGGTGACACGCGCCCGGCGGTCGAGGCCGGGTCCGGGTCCGGGTCCGGGCCCGCTCAGGTGTCCCCCTCCTCCCGCTCCTCCTGAACGGCCGCGCGGAAAGCGGTGTTGACCGCGGTGAGGCCGCCGTCGACGGTCAGGGTGGTGCCGGTGATCCAGGCCGCGTCGCGGGAGGCGAGGAAGGCCACCGCGGCGGCGATGTCCTCCGGTTCGCCGACCCGGCCCAGCGGGTACAGGCCGCGGACGCGGTCGAGTTCGGCCTCCCGTCCCTCCCAGGCCGAGGTGCGGACCGTGCCCGGCACCACCAGGTTGACGCGGACGCCGCGGGAGGCGGCGTGTCCGGCGAGGGTGCGGGTGAGCGAGGCCAGCCCCGCCTTCGCCGCGCTGTAGCCGTGGTTGCCGAAGTCCTGGACGCCGTTGACCGAGCCGATGCTGACGATCGCTCCCCTGCCGCCCGCCGCCAGGTGGGGCAGGGCGGCGCGGCAGCAGCGGTAGGCACCGGTCAGGGTGATGTCGAGGTCGCGGGCCCACACCGCTTCCGGGTCGTCCTCGAACAAGGGGGTGTCGGGCGTGCAGTGGGCCGCGCAGTTGACCAGGACGTCGAGGGATCCGAAGACCTGGACGGCCAGGTCCACGGCCGCCTGGACCGCGTCCCGGTCCGCGACGTCCAACGCGTGCGCCCGCGCCGTGAGTCCGCGCTCACGCAGCGCCGCCGCCGTGTGCTCCGCCACGTCCCCGTCCAGGTCGGTGACCAGGACCCCGGCCCCCTCCTCGGCCAGCCTGCGCGCGGTGGCAGCGCCGATGCCCCGGCCCGCGCCGGTGATGAGAACCCCGTGTCCGTCGAACCGCCCACTGTCCGTCATGCGCCGAACCTACTTCCCCGAAGGGCCTCTCGGGCAGTCGGCGCGCAGCATCTCGTCGCTCCCGCGACCACCGCAACTCCCCACGCCCGTCCACGTCGTGGCCGGCGGGCCGGGAGATGCGACGCCGTGGTCGGAGCGGGGCCCGGTCAGCGGTAGCCGGTCGGGTCGGCGGGCCGGCCGGCGTCCTGGACCTCGACGAGGTACCGCCAGGCGTCGGGGCGGCTGCCGTCCAGGTCGGTGAAGCCGTAGTCCTGGGCGAGCCCGCCGCTGGAGAGGGAACGGCCGTTCCAGCGGGCCGCGTCCGGGTCCGCGGCCAGGGCGGCCACGGCGCGGCCCACATAGCGCGGGGTCTCGGAGATGGCGAAGTGCGGGACGCGGTCCAGGGCTTCGCGCCAGTTGTCCTCCCGGACCCCGAAGTGGTCGAGCATCAGCTCCGAGCGCAGCCAGCCGGGGGTGAGGGCCACCGCCGTGGCGCCGCGCGGGCCGAGTTCGTGGCCGAGTGCGAAGGCCATGCGCAGGACGGATGCCTTGGCGAGGTCGTAGAAGAAGTTGACGCGGTAGGTGTCCCGGTTGTACTCGGCGGTGCCGTCGGTCATCTCCACCACCAGGCCACCGGGGTGACGCAGCAGCAGTGGCAGGGCGTGATGGCTGGTGATCGCGTGTGTCTCCACCGCGAGCCGGAGCAGCCGCAGCCCCTTGTCGAGGTCGTGCTCCCACACCGGGGTGTCCCACGCGAAGAGGTGCTCCGCGCCCCAGATGTCGTTGACGAGGACGTCGAGACGGTCCTGCTCGCGCGCGATGCGGTCCACCAGGGCGCGGACCTGGCCGGGCTCCAGATGGTCGGCCGGTACGGCGATGCCGTGGCCGCCGGCCTCGGTGACCAGGTCGGCGGTGTCCTCGATGGTCTCGGGGCGGTCGTACTCCGAGCGGCGGGCGCGGGTGGTGCGTCCGGTGACGTAGACGGTGGCGCCGGCCGCGCCGAGCTCCACCGCGATTCCCCGTCCCGCTCCCCGCGTCGCCCCCGCGACCAGCGCGACCTTGCCTTCCAGTGGGCCCGGCATGTCCGACCTCCCGATGCGTCTTCCGTCGATGCCGTCATCGAGAGTGCCGGGGAAACCGGACACCTTCTGTCGCCTTTCGGCGCGGGAATCGGTGAAACGCGGGCGGGCCGCACGAGCGCCTTCCGGTCTCGTGCGGCCCGCCACCCGGGCTCCCGGCCCGGTTCTCCCGCGTCAGTGCCCGCGGGCGATCCACTCCTCCAGGTGCGGGGCCTCGGCGCCGATGGTGGTCGCGTCGCCGTGGCCGGTGAGGACCTTCGTCTCGGGCGGCAGTGTCAGCAGACGGTCGCGGATCGAGTCGATGATCGTCGGGAAGTGGGAGTAGGAACGGCCGGTGGCACCGGGACCGCCCTGGAAGAGCGTGTCGCCGGTGAAGACCACGCCGAGTCCGGGGTCGTACAGGCAGATCGCGCCCGGGGCGTGGCCGGGCGTGTGCAGGACCTTCAGGTCGGCGCCGGCCGCCTCGATGACCTGGCCGTCGACCAGGTGCTCGTCGGGGTCCCGGTTCGGGTGGGTCATCTTCCACAGCGGCAGGTCGTCGGCGTGCAGCCAGATCGTCGCGCCGGTGAGGTCGGCGAGCGCCGGGGCGGCGTTGACGTGGTCGTTGTGGGCGTGGGTGCACACGATGGCGGTCAGCCGGCGGTCGCCGACCGCGGCGGCGATGGCCTCGGCGTCGTGGGCGGCGTCGATGACGACGGCCTCATGGTCGTCGCCGACGATCCACACGTTGTTGTCGACGTCCCAGGTGCCACCGTCGAGCGTGAACTGCCCGGAGGTGACGAGGCGTTCGATACGGGCGGCCATCAGAGCACCACCACCGAGCGCAGCACGTCGCCGTGGTGCATCCGCTCGAACGCCTTCTCCACCTCGTCCAGTTGGATGGTCTCGGTGACGAACTTGTCCAGCGGCAGGCGTCCTTGCAGGTGCAGGTCGATGAGCATCGGGAAGTCCCGGGAGGGCAGGCAGTCGCCGTACCAGCTCGACTTCAGCGCCCCGCCGCGTCCGAAGACGTCCAGCAGCGGCAGTTCCAGCTTCATCTCCGGGGTCGGCACGCCGACCAGGACGACCGTGCCTGCCAGGTCACGGGCGTAGAAGGCCTGCCGGTACGTCTCGGGGCGGCCGACCGCCTCGATGACGACATCGGCGCCGAAGCCGCCGGTCAGCTCGCGGATGGCCTCGACCGGGTCGTTCTCCTTGGAGTTGACCGTGTGCGTGGCGCCCATGGTGCGGGCGGTCTCCAGCTTGCGGTCGTCGATGTCGACGGCGATGACCTTCGCCGCGCCCGCCAGGTACGCACCGGCGATCGCCGCGTCGCCGACACCGCCGCAGCCGATGACGGCGACCGAGTCGCCGCGGCCGACGTTGCCGGTGTTGATCGCCGCGCCGATGCCGGCCATCACGCCGCAGCCCAGCAGCCCGGCCACCGCCGGGGAGACCGACGGGTCGACCTTGGTGCACTGACCGGCCGCCACCAGGGTCTTCTCGGCGAACGCGCCGATCCCCAGCGCCGGGGAGAGTTCGGTGCCGTCGGTCAGGGTCATCCGCTGCCGCGCGTTGTGGGTGTCGAAGCAGTACCAGGGCCGCCCGCGCAGACAGGCACGGCACTTGCCGCACACGGCCCGCCAGTTGAGGATGACGAAGTCCCCGGGCGCGACGTCGGTGACGTCGTCGCCGACCGACTCCACGACGCCCGCGGCCTCGTGGCCGAGGAGGAACGGGAACTCGTCGTTGATTCCGCCCTGCTTGTAGTGCAGGTCGGTGTGGCAGACGCCGCAGGCCTGGATCCGCACGACGGCCTCTCCCGGCCCCGGATCCGGCACGACGATCGTCTCGACCCGCACCGGTTCGTTCTTGCCGGGTGCGATCACGCCGCGCACTTCCTGCGCCATGGTGGTGGTCCCTTCCGTCGAGCGGTGTACGTCCCCCGACCCTACGTCCGACTGATCGGTAAGGGACACCGAGGGGCCTCTGATCTGCGGGGACGGGCGGGGCGCGGGGGCCCGGCCCGCGGGGCGGAGGATCAGTGCTGGATGGGGGGAACCGGCCCGAAGACCGGCGAGACCAGGCCGGTGACCTGGCTCAGCCGGCCCACCTGGTTGAGATCGCGTACGCGGTCGGCCCCGGAGAGCTGTTCACAGACCGTGGGCAGTTCGGCCCGGTGGTCGGCCGGGACGCCGGTCCCGGGGAGCGAGCCGAGCAGGCCGAGGGGCTGGAGCCCGCCGACGGACGGGGCGCCCGCGGCGCTCGCGGGCAGCGCGGTCAGGCCCGTGACCGAGACGGCGAGTCCGACGGCGGCGACGATGCGGCGAGTGCGGATCATGCCCTCGGCAACACCGTCCGGGCCCGCCCGGACACGGGCCCGCGGCCGCGCTCACCCGTCAGGCTCAGCGCCCGGACCGGGCTTGCCGCGCCCGCCGGGGCGGAGGAGTCTCGAACTGTGAGGCCCGCCGCGGCCCGTCCCTCCCAAGGGTCGCGGCCCTTGCAGGAGGTCCCGTCATGTCCACCTCGGCAAGCCCCGCTTTCGACACCGACACGCTCCGCCGCGGCATCGAAGGAGACACGGCGGACACGCTGCTGTCGCTCTACACGGACGACGCGGAGATCCGCATCGTGGACCGCGACACCCAGCCCAGCAACCCCAAGGTCCTGCACGGCCGGGACGAGATCGCCACGATGCTCCAGGACGTCTACGGCCGCGACATGACGCACCGGCTGGAGCAGTGCGTCGTGCAGGGCGACCATGCGGCGTACGTGGAGTCCTGCCAGTACGCGGACGGCGGCCGTGTCCTCGCGGAGTCCATGGTCTCGTTGCGCGACGGCAGGATCGCCGAGCAGATACTGATCCAGGCATGGGACGAATAGGCAGGAGAGCCGCGAGGTTCCAGGTCAGCTCCCGTCTGACCTGGACCTTCTCGGCCCGCGCCGGCCTGGGCCGGCCCCACTCGGCCCGGTCGCGCCGGCCGGGGCCCGCGACCGCGGTGTCCCGCCTGGCGTCCGCCGCGCTGGTCCGCTCGCTGCTGCGGGCGGCGCGGCCGCGTCCGGACCGTACGGCGTTGCGCGGCCTTCGACCGCGGCGGGCCGTGTCGGTTAGGGTGAGGCGGGGCCGTGACTGGCGCTGAGGTGGAGCACCACCGGGGAGCGGCCCACGCAGAGTCGTGAGCCGCGCGCCTGGGCAATTCCCCGAACGCCCAGGAGTGGACCATGTCCCAGGCCCGTCCGATGGACGGCACCGCGCTCGCCCGCCGTGTCGTCGAGGAGACCGCGCGGAAGGCCGCCGCACTCACCGAGCGCACCGGTACGACGCCCTGTCTGGCGACGGTGCTGGTCGGTGAGGACCCCGCCTCCGTCACCTACGTACGGATGAAGCAGAACCGCTGCCGCAAGGCCGGTATCGACTCCCGCCATGTGGCACTGCCGGCCGCGACCACCACCGAGGAACTCGTCGACACGCTGCGGTCGCTGTCCAAGGATCCCGCCGTGCACGGCATCCTGCTCCAGCACCCCGTCGGCGAGCACATCGACGAGCGGGCCGCGTTCGAGGCGATCGCGCCCGAGAAGGACGTCGACGGGGTCACCTGCGCCTCGTTCGCGGCGATGAGCTTCGGTCTGCCGGGGTTCGTGTCCTGCACGCCCGGCGGCATCCTGCGGCTGCTGGACGCGTACGACGTCGAGCTGCGCGGCCGGCGTGCCGTCGTGGTGGGCCGCAGCGCGATCCTCGGCAAGCCCGTGGGGATGCTGCTGCTCGCGCGGGACGCGACGGTGACGTACTGCCACTCGCGGACCGCGGACCTACCGGCCGCCGTGCGTGAGGCGGACGTCGTGGTCGCCGCGGTGGGCCGGCCCCGGCTCATCCGCGGCGAGGACGTCAAGCCCGGCGCCGTGGTGATCGACGCGGGCTACAACCCGGGCAACGTCGGCGACGTCGACTTCGACTCCGCCGTGGCGCGGGCCTCGCTGATCACCCCGGTGCCCGGTGGGGTGGGCCCGATGACGATCGCCACACTGCTGGAGCAGACCGTGACGGCCGCCGCCCGGCAGCTCGGGGTGTGACCGGCGTACCGGGGCCGGAACAGGGGTGCGACACCCCTCGGGTCGTTCACGGGCGGCGGGCGGCCGCGCGGCCATACTGACCGTCGTGCGCGTAGCGATCATGACGGCGGGATCCCGGGGCGACGTCGCCCCCTTCACCGGACTGGGGCACGGCCTGGCTCTCGCGGGTCACGAGGTCACCCTGGTCACGCACGGATGCTTCGAACCGCTGGTCGCGGGCTCGGGCCTCGGCTTCCACCCGCTGCCGGTGGACCCGCGGGCCGAGTTGGAGTCCTCGCGCGGCCGGGGACTCCACCGCAGCGCCTCCGGCACGGGCAAGGTGCTGCGGGCCGTGGGGCTGGTGCGGGCGGCCATCGCCCGGATGACGGACGATCTGATCGCGGCGGCCGAGAAGAGCGACGTACTGCTGCTCGCCGGCTCGCTCGGGCCGGTCGGGCACGCCATCGCCGAGGCGATGAACCTGCCCAGTATTGGCGCCCATCTGCAACCCCTCTCCCCCACAAGGGAGTTCGCGCCTCCGCTGCTGGGCGGCGGTCACTGGGGCGGAACTGCGAACCGCCTCGCCGGACATGGAGTGAACCTGGCCGTGGAACGGGTCTTCTCGGCGGCCGTACCCGCCGTGCGGACCCGGCTGGGGCTGCCGCCCGCCCGCGCGGGCACCGGCCGCCGCATCCGCCGGGGGCAGCGCCGGCCGGTGTACCACGGCTTCAGCCCGCTCGTGGTGCCCAGGCCCCACGACTGGCGCAGTGGGCTCCAGGTGTGCGGGTACTGGTGGCCGTACGACCGTTACACCCAACTCCCCGACGGCCTGTGGGACTTCCTCGACGCGGGCCCTCCGCCGGTCTACGTGGGGCTGGGCAGCGCCACCGTGCCCGACCCCGGGCGGCTCAGCGACACCATCGTGCGCGCGCTGCGCCGGGCCGGACTGCGCGGTGTGGTCCAGCGGGGCTGGGCCGGGCTGGAGGCGTCCGGCGAGGACATGCTGACCATCGGCGAGGTCCCGCACTCGGCCCTGTTCCCGCGGCTGGCGGGCGTGGTGCACCACGCCGGTGCGGGCACGACCGCGGCCGGGCTGCGGGCCGGCGTCCCCGCGGTGCCCGTGCCCGTCCAGTTCGACGAGGGCTTCTGGGCCGATCGTCTCGTCGGCCTCGGCGTGGCACCCTGCTCGGTTCCGCTGCGCGGCCTCACCGCGGACAACCTCGCCGCGGCCCTGGTCCGCGCCACCCGTGGCCACGGACATCGTGAAAGGGCACGGGCCCTGGGCGCCCGAATCCGCGAGGAGAACGGCCTTGCACCGGTCCTGAACGCGGTCGAACAACTCGCCCGCTAGGTGTATTGACCTGAGGCGTTGTTGGTCACATTCCCGTCGTCCGCCCGAAGGGCGGGCCGCGCGGCGTCCGGTGCGTGCGATCGCACGGCGCCGGAGCGCCCTCGTGGCGGAGCAACGTGGGCGATCGGGCAACGCGGCTGGGGTCCCCCCTGCTCGAAGAGCTCGGGGGAGTGCGTGCAAGGCGTCGCACGGCAGGCGGGATGTGACGACAGGGCCCAAGGGCGCCGTCCTCCGCCCGCCCCGGAGACCACCGGACGCCCGGCGACCGGCGGGACGGGGCGGCGGGCCCGTCCGGGGAATGTCGCGACCCGGCGGGTGCTCCGGCCGCGCCGGAGGCCGTCGGCGCTGCCGGTGGACTCCGCGGCGTGACGCGGCGACACGGGGCGCCGCCTCTCCGCCCACGCCCGAACCGCCACCACCGTGCCGCCCACCGCGTCCCGGACCCCGGAGGGTGGGTGCGAGGTCGTGGGCCGCGGCGGGCGGGCAGCCGGCCGTCATCGTCCCACCCGCTGTGTCAGGTTGAGCAGGTACTGCTTGCGGTCCAGTGGGTTGTGGTCGGTGCGTGGGCGTTCGGGGACCGTGTCGCCCGTGACCGGTGCGTAGTGGTCGAAGGCGCTCTCCAGGTCCCCCTCGCCGCGGGTCAGCCCCGGCAGGCGCTGCTCCAGCGCGTGCACCCGGGCGGCCGGGACGCCGCCCTCCAGGAGGCACACGGATCCGTGGGTGACGGTCGTCCGCGGCACGGCGCGCAGTGCGGACAGCACCGGCAGCAGGGCGCCGAGCGTGTCCGCCGGGACCTCGACGCGAAAGCGGTGCACCGGCTCGTGGACCAGCGTGCCCGCGCGGCGCAGCGCCTCGATCAGCACCAGCGGGGTCAGGCCCCGGAAGTCGGCCCCGGTGCTGGACATGCTCTTGTCGAAGCCCTGGTGGGCGTGGCTCTGCCGGGGCGAGTATCCGCTGTGGGTCAGGGTGACCGTGCAGTCGGTGACCTGCCAGCCGTGCAGCCCCTGCCCGAGGGTCTCGCGCACGGTGTCCTCCACCGCCTTGAAGAAGGCGTACGGCATCGAGCCCAGCTCGACCTCCAGGCGGAAGTCCACCCCGGAGCCGGCCGGCGCGGGGTCGACGCGCAGCCCGACGGTGGCCAGGAAGGGGTTGCCGTCCTTCTTGTTGAACTCCGCGGCCGCACCCGTGCCCACCGGCCGCTCGACGCACAGCGGGGTGGTCTCCCGGAAGGTGACACACAGCCCGAACTCGTCGGCGAGCGTGGCCTGGAGGACCTCCTTCTGCACCTCCCCGTACAGGGAGACGGAGGTCTCCTGCCGCACCTCGTCGTGGCGCAGCCCGATCAGCGGGTCCTGCTCGGCCAGCCGGGTGAGGGCGAGGTGCAGGGCCCCGCCGTCCACCCCGGGGCCCGGTACGACGACGGTCTCCAGGGTCGGCGGCGCGAAGAAGTGCTCGTAGACCTTGCCGGGCTCGCCGACCGTGTCGCCGATCCGGATGTCGGCCAGGCCCCACAGTCTGGCGATGCGGCCCGCGGACACGGCCTCGGCGCGGACCTCCGTGCCGTGGTCGGACACGCCGATCGCGGTGACCCTGCCCTCCGTGCGGGCGTCGCCGTAGGGGACGCGGTCCCGTACCCGGAGGGTGCCGGAGAACATCCGCGCGTACGCCACCTTCTCCCCCGCCGGACCCCGCTCGACCTTGAACACGGTGGCCGAGACGGGCCCGTCGGGGTCGCCGTCCGCGGCGGGCAGCAGTTCCTTGACGCCGCCGATCAGCGCGTCCACTCCGGCACCGGTGATCGCGGAGCCGAAGTACACCGGGTGCACGAGGGCCTGCCGGGTCTGGGCCGCGAGGGCGGCGCGCAGGTGGTCGGCTCGGAGGGTGCCGTCGACGTACGCGGCCAGCAGGTCGTCGTCGTGCTCGGCGAGGATGTCCGGCGCGGACGGGCCGAGGCCGGGCACGAAGCGGGCCTCGCGGGCGCCGATTCCCGTCACCCGCCCCATGGGGACGACGGACGGTGTCAGCCGCCGGGCGACGGCACGCAGCAGTTCCTCCTGCCGGGCGCCCCGCCGGTCGATCTTGTTGACGAAGAGCAGGGTCGGGATGCGCAGCCGCCGCAGGGTGCGCATCAGGACGCGGGTCTGCGCCTGGACGCCCTCGACGGCGGAGACCACGAGTACCGCGCCGTCGAGCACGCCGAGCACCCGCTCCACCTCGGCGATGAAGTCGGGGTGGCCGGGGGTGTCGATGAGGTTGACGGTCACGTCGTCGACCGGGAAGGAGACGACGGCGGACTTGATGGTGATGCCGCGCTGCCGCTCCAGCGCGAGGGTGTCGGTCCGCGTACTGCCGGCGTCGACGCTGCCGAGCGCGTCGATCACCCCCGCGGAGTGCAGCAGCCGTTCGGTCAGACTGGTCTTACCCGCGTCGACGTGCGCGAGAATGCCGAGGTTGAGCAAGTGCACCGGGCGTCATGTCCTTCTTGATGGCGGGGATTCCTTCCGGGGTGGACATGGACGCTGTGCGCATGGGTGCTCCTCGTTCGGTGACGACGTGGTGACGTGCAGTGCAGCAGAGCCGAAGCGCCGGGGCAATGGATTAACGGTCAACGACGCCTGCCGCAGCACTCGCCGCCGCTCCGACACGGCCATAGAGTGACGTACACCACACAGTCGACGACATTTCCCCCACCCACGCCCATATGGCCCCGGAGGGAAGATGACCCGTATCTCGGTCACGGTGGACGGCACGGCCTACGAGGACGAGGTGGAACCCCGTCTGCTCCTGGTCCACTATCTGCGCGACCGCCTCGGACTGACCGGTACCCCGATCGGCTGCGACACCTCGAACTGCGGAGCCTGCACGGTCGAGTTGGACGGCGCGAGCGTCAAGAGCTGCACGGTGCTGGCCGTCCAGGCGGACGGCGGCGAGGTGACCACGGTCCAGGGACTGGCCAGGGACGGCGAGTGGACGGAGCTGCAGCGCGCGTTCCACGAGCGGCACGCGCTGCAGTGCGGCTACTGCACCCCCGGGATGATCATGGCCGCCCGCGATCTGCTGCGCGAGAACCCCCACCCCGACTCCGACGAGGTGCGCAAGGCCCTGGAGGGCAACCTGTGCCGGTGCACCGGCTACCAGAACATCGTCCGGGCGGTGCTCGCCGTCGCCGAGGGGGAGACGGCCGCCGGCGAGCGGACCGGGTCCGCCCAGGAGGTGACGGCATGACCGACCAGGCCGTCGAACGCGAGGTCGGCAGGGCCCGGCTCCGCAAGGAGGACGCCCGGCTGATCACCGGGCAGACCAACTGGACCGACAACATCACCGTCACCGGACTGCTGCACCTGGCCGTCCTGCGAAGCCCCATGGCGCACGCCCGCATCGAACGCGTCGACGTCTCCCCCGCCCTCGAGCGCCCCGGCGTCGTCGCCGCCTTCAGCGGCCGCGACCTCGCCGGGGGACTGGGGTCGCTGCCCTGCGCCTGGCCGGTCACCGAGGACATGGTGCTGCCGGACCATCCGCCGGTCGCGGTCGACGAGGTGCGCCACGCCGGTGACCCGGTGGCGGTCGTGGTGGCCCGTGACCGGTACGCGGCGGCCGACGCGCTGGAGGCGATCGAGGTCGACTACGAGCCCCTGCCGCCGGTCCTGGACCTGGAGGAGGCGCTCGCCGAGGACGCCCCGCTGGTCCACGCCGACAAGGGCACCAACCGCGCCTATGTGTGGCCGCTGCGGACCGGCGAGGACTTCGAGGCGGTCAGGCAGCGCGCCGACGTCGTCCTCAAGCGCCGCTACCGGCAGCAGCGCCTCATCCCCAACGCCATGGAGCCGCGCGCGGTCGTCGTCGCCCCGCTGGCCGCCTCCGGGGAGTTCACGGTGTACTCGTCGACGCAGATCCCGCACATCCTGCGGATCATGCTCTCGGTGGTCACCGGCGTACCCGAGCACAAGCTGCGGGTGATCGCGCCCGACGTGGGCGGCGGCTTCGGCTCCAAGCTCCAGGTGTACGGCGAGGAGGCCATCGCGGTCGAGGTCGCGCGCAGGCTGGGACGGCCGGTGAAGTGGACCGAGTCCCGCTCCGAGGGCTATCTGGCCACCCACCACGGCCGCGGCATGATCCAGGACGTCGAGATCGCCGCGACCCGCGAGGGCCGGCTGCTCGGTCTCAAGGTCGACCTGATCGCCGACATGGGCGCCTATCTGATGCTGGTCACTCCCGGCACCCCGATCCTGGGCGCCTTCATGTACCCGGGGATCTACAAGATGGACTCCTACGAGTTCCACTGCACCGGGGTGTTCACCACCCGCACCCCGACCGACGCCTACCGCGGAGCCGGGCGCCCCGAGGCCACGTACGCCATCGAGCGGACCATGGACGAACTCGCCGCCGAGATCGGTCTCGACCCGGTGGAGGTGCGGCGGCGGAACTGGATCCGGCACGAGGAGTTCCCGTACGCCTCGATCGCGGGCCTGACCTACGACAGCGGGAACTACGAGGCGGCGACCGAGAAGGCGCTCGCCCTGTTCGGCTACGACGACCTGCGCGCCGAGCAGCGCAAGCGCAACGGGCGCGGGGACGACGTGCGCCTGGGCATCGGCGTGTCGACGTACACGGAGATGTGCGGGCTGGCACCGAGCCGGGTGCTGCGGGACCTGAGGTACTCGGCCGGCGGCTGGGAGGCGGCGAGCATCCGCATGCTGCCCACCGGCAAGGTCGAGGTGGTCACCGGCACCAGCCCGCACGGGCAGGGGCACGTGACCTGCTGGAGCCAGATCGCCGCGGACGTGCTGGGTGTGCCGTTCGAGGACGTCGAGGTGCTGCACGGCGACACCCTGGCGGCGCCGCAGGGCATGGACACCTACGGCTCGCGCTCGCTGGTCGTGGGCGGGTCGGCGGTGCACCGCGCCGCCGAGAAGGTGGTGGACAAGGCGCGGAAGGTCGCGGCGCACCTGCTGGAGGCCAGTGAGGACGACCTGGAGTTCAAGGGCGGCGTGTTCTCGGTGAAGGGCTCGCCGGAGGCGCGCAGGACCATCCAGGAGGTCGCCTTCGAGACGTTCACCTCGCACGACGTGCCCGACGGCATGGAACCCACCCTCAACTCCGAGTACCTGCTCGACCCGGAGAACTTCTCCTACCCGCACGGCACCCATCTGTGCGCGGTCGAGGTCGACACCGAGACCGGGCAGACCCGGATCCGCTCCTACGTCTGCGTGGACGACGTGGGCCGGGTGATCAATCCGGTGATCGTCGAGGGGCAGGTGCACGGCGGACTGGCCCAGGGCATCGCCCAGGCGCTGTACGAGGAGGCCGTGTACGACGCGGAGGGCAACCTGGTCTCCGGCACTATGGCCGACTACCTGGTGCCGTCGGCGGCGGACCTGCCCGACTTCGTGACCGACCGGACCGAGACGCCCGCGGTCTCCAACCCGCTCGGCGCCAAGGGCGTCGGCGAGGCGGGCGCGATCGCCTCGACGCCCGCCGTCGTCAACGCGATCGTGGACGCGCTGCGCCCCCTGGGCGTGCACGACGTGCGGATGCCGTGCACCCCCGAGCGGGTCTGGGAGGCCGTGCGGTCCGCGCAGGCGCGGTCGGCGCAGAAGGAGGCCTCGGCATGATTCCCCCCGCGTTCGACTACGCCCGCCCGACCAGCGTCGAGGAGGCCGTGCGCACCCTCGCCGACGCGGGCGAGGACGCGAAGGTGCTGGCCGGCGGGCAGAGTCTGCTGCCCCTGCTGCGACTGCGGCTGGCCTTTCCCGAACTCGTCGTCGACATCGGGCGGATCCCCGGGCTGCGCGGGGTCCGCGAGGACGGCGGCACGCTCGTCATCGGCGCGCTGACCACGCACCACGACGTCGTCCACGACCCGCTGGTGCGGCGGCACGCGGGCCTGCTGGCCCAGGCCACCGAGACGGTCGCGGATCCCGCCGTACGGCACCGGGGCACCCTCGGCGGCTCGCTCGCGCACGCCGACCCGGCCGGGGACCTGCCCGCGGTGGCGCTGGCGCTGGACACCGAACTGGTCGCCGAGGGGCCCGGCGGGCGGCGCGCGATCCCGGCGCGCGAGTTCTTCGCCGACTATCTGGAGACCGCGCTGGCCCCCGACGAGCTCCTGGTGGAGGTGCGGGTGCCCAAGCGGGAGGGCTGGGGCTACCGGTACGAGAAGTTCCACCGGGTGGCGCAGTCCTGGGCCATGGTCGGTGTCGCCGCGCTGGTGCGGCGCGACGACGGGCGCATCGCGGAGACGCGGATCGGGCTGACCAACATGGGCGCGACCCCGCTGCGGGCCGCTGCGGCGGAGGAGGCGTTGGCCGGTGCCGGGGACGCCGACGCGGTGGCGCGGGCGGCCCAGTCCGCGGCCGAGGGCACCCGGCCCTCGCGGGACGCGTCGGCCTCGCCCGAGTACCGGGCACACCTCGCGCGGGTGCTGACCAAGCGGGCGGTCCTGGCCGCCGCCGGGATGGGGTGAGCGCCGATCACTTCCATCGACAGCCCCGAGCAGGTGCGCTCCCGTCTGGAACAGACCGGCTACCTCGTCGACGACGGGCTCGCCATCGCCTGCTTCCTGGCGCTGCGGCTGCACCGGCCGGTCTTCTGCGAGGGCGACGCGGGCGTGGGCAAGACGGCGCTCGCCTCCGCCCTCGCCGAGGCACTCGACGCGCCTCTGATCCGGCTCCAGTGCCACGAGGGGATCGACGCCTCGCAGGCGCTGTACGACTGGGACTTCCCCCGTCAGCTGCTGCATCTGCGGGCCGCCGAGGCCGCCGGGGTCAGGGACGCGGAGCGGCTGGAGCGCGAGCTGTACGACCGGCGGTTCCTGGTCGCCCGGCCGCTGCTGCGGGCTCTGCAGACCCAGCCGTCGGTGCTGCTGGTCGACGAGATCGACCGGGCCGACGACGAGTTCGAGGCGTTCCTGCTGGAGCTGCTGTCGGAGTTCCAGGTGACGATTCCGGAGCTGGGCACGCTGCGGGCCGAGGTGCCGCCGGTGGTCGTCCTGACCTCCAACCGCACCCGCGAGGTGCACGACGCGCTGAAGCGGCGGTGCCTGTACCACTGGTTCGACCATCCCGGCTTCGGCCGCGAACTCGCCATCGTCCGGCGCAGGTTGCCGCAGGTGTCGGCGCGGCTCGCGGAGCAGGTGACGGCGCTGGTGCAGGCCCTGCGCGCCGAGGACCTGCTCAAGCCGCCGGGCGTGGCCGAGACCCTGGACTGGGCGCGCGCCCTGGACGCCCTCGGGGCGAACGAGGTGGACGCGGAGCTGGCGGTGGCCACCCTGGGATCGGTGCTGAAGTACCGCGAGGACACGGACCGGGCCCGCGGTCTGGACTTCGCCGCGGTCCTCGCGGGACGGGGAGCGTGATCGGCGTGACCGGGGAACGACGGGGACACCGCGAGGTACACGGAGCGGACGCCGCAGGGCACACCACGGACGCCGGGGCAGGCAGGCGCGGCGAAGCCCTCGGTCCGAACGGACCTGACGACCGGAGCAACGCGCTGGGCACGGAGGCTGGTGGGCATGGCGGAGTCCCCGGTCCCAACGGACCCGACAGCCGAAGCAACGCGCCGACCCCGCGGAAGCACCGGCCCGACACCCGTACCACCACGGACGACCACGCAGAGCACAGCACGAACACCAGGACCGGCAGGCATGGCGACGACCCCGTCCCCAACGGACCCGACAGCCGAAGCAACGCGCCGACCCCGCGGAAGCACCGGCCCGACACCCGTACCACCACGGACGACCGCGCAGAGCACGACACGAACACCAGGACCGGCAGGCATGGCGACGACCCCGATCCCAACGGACCCGACAGCCGAACCAACGCGCCGACCCCGCAGAAGCACCGGCCCGACACCCGTACCACCACGGACGACCACGCAGAGCACGACACGAACACCAGGACCGGTGGGTGTGGTGAAGGGCGTCGGCCGGAGGGCGATGCCGCGTTGCTGGGGTTCGCGCGGGCGGTGCGGGCTGCCGGGGTCGCGGCGAGCGCCGAGCGGGTGCACGCCTTCCTGCGGGCGGTGGACGCCCTGCGCCCCCGGCTGCGGACGGACGTGTACTGGGCGGGCCGGGTGACGCTGTGCGGGGACCGGGACGACCTGGAACGCTACGAGCGGGTGTTCGCCGCGTACTTCGGCACCGACGGGACACCGGCCCGCCCGGCCCGGACCGCTCCCCCGCCCCGGCCGCGACCGGTCCTGCGGGAGGCGCCCGCCGGGTCGCGCACCGGCCCGCCCGGACAGGAGCGGCAGGGGCCGCCCACCGCAACGCTCGCCGGCTCCGCCGAGGTGCTGCGCCACCGCGACGTGGCGGAACTGGACCCCGCGGAACGCGCACAGGTGCGCCGGCTGCTCGCCGCGTTCACGCTGCGCGGGCAGCCGCGGCGCACCGCGCGGCGACGGCCGGCCCGGCGCGGGGACGTGGACCCGCACCGCACCGTGCGGGAACTGCTCCGGCTGGGCGGCGAGCCGGCGCTGCTGCGTCGGCACGCGCGCGCGGAGCGGCCGCGGCGGGTGGTGCTGCTGGTCGACGTCAGCGGATCCATGGGGCCCTACGCCGACGCCCTGCTGCGCTTCGCGCACGCCGCCGCCCGGGGGCGGCGCACGGAGGTGTTCACCATCGGCACCCGGCTGACCCGGGTGACCCGGGAGCTGTCGCACCGCGAGCCGGACCTGGCCATGGCCGCGGTCGCCGAGGCCGTACCCGACTGGCGCGGCGGCACCCGCCTGGGTGAGCTGCTGCGGGAGTTCCTCGACCGCTGGGGCCAGCGCGGCATGGCGCGCGGCGCCGTCGTGGTACTGCTGTCCGACGGATGGGAGCGCGGCGACCCGCAGCTGCTCGCCGCCCAGATGCGGCGCCTGCACCGGCTCGCGCACCGGGTGGTCTGGTCCAACCCCCGCAAGGCGCGCCCAGGCTACGCGCCGCTGGCCGCCGGCATGGCGGCGGCGCTGCCCAGCGTGGACGACTTCGTCGAGGGTCACAGCCTGGCCGCGCTGGAGCGTCTGGCGGCGGTGGTGCAGGGCGCCGGCACGGACGCGGCCGGCCAGGTGCCGGGGTCGTGGGAGAGGAGCTGAGCGTGCGGGACATTCTTCCGGTACTGGAGCGGTGGTTCGCGGCGCGGGTGCCGTTCGGCCTCGCCACCGTCGTCACGGTCAGTCGCAGCGCGCCGCGCGACCCCGGTGCGGCGATGGCCGTGGGGCCGGACGACGAGGTGGTGGGGAGCGTGTCCGGCGGATGTGTGGAGGGGGCGGTGTTCGACCTGGCCCAGGAGGTCGCGGCCGGCGGCGAGGCACGGGTGGCGACGTTCGGCTACAGCGACGAGGACGCCTTCGAGGTGGGGCTCACCTGCGGTGGTGAGATCTCCGTCCTGGTCAGGCAGGTGACCCAGGAGTCCGACCCGGCCTTCGGCGCGGTCGCGGCGTCCGTCGCCGCGGGCGACCCGGTGACCGTGGCGACCGTGGTGGACGGACCCGCCCCGCGCGGGGCGACGCTCGCGGTGTGGCCCGACACGGTGGCGGGCACGCTGGGCGCGGCCGGTCTGGACGTGGCGGTGACCGCCGACGCCCGCGGCGAACTCGCCCTGGGCGCCACCGGGCTCAGGCACTACGGTGCGCGCGGCGAGCGCCGCGAGGACGCCGTCACTGTGTTCCTGCACTCCTTCGCCCCGCCGCCGCGGATGCTGGTGTTCGGCGCGATCGACTACGCGGCCGCGGTGGCCCGTATCGGCGCCTTCCTCGGCTACCGCGTCACGGTGTGCGACGCCCGCCCGGTGTTCGCCACGCCGAAACGCTTCCCGGACGGCGTGGAGGTGGTCGTGGACTGGCCGCACCGCTATCTGCACGGCACGGACACCGACGAGCGCACGGTGATCTGCGTCCTGACCCACGACCCGAAGTTCGACGTGCCGCTGCTGGAGGAGGCGCTGCGCCGGCCCGCCGCCTACATCGGCGCGATGGGGAGCCGCCGTACCCACCACGAACGGCTGGAGCGGCTGATCGACGCCGGCCTGACCGACGACGAACTCGCCCGGCTTCGTTCCCCGGTGGGCCTCGACCTCGGCGCCCGCACCCCGGAGGAGGTGGCCGTGTCCGTCGCGGCCGAGATCGTCGCGCTGCGCTGGGGCGGCACCGGTACGCCCCTGACCGCGACCGCCGGAGCCATCCACGCGACCGGCTCCGCCTGAGTACGAGGAGAAGTCATGGAACTGAACCACGAGTTCACCGTCCCCGTGCCGGTCGACGACGCCTGGCGGGCGCTCCTGGACATCGAGCGCGTGGCACCGTGCCTGCCGGGGGCCACCGTGCAGGAGTACGACGGCAAGACCGTGACCGGTTCGGTCAAGGTCAAGCTGGGGCCGATCACCGTGACGTACAAGGGGACGGCGGTCTTCGAGGAGCAGGACGAGGCGGCGCACCGCATGGTCCTTGTCGCCAGCGGCCGGGAGACGCGCGGGCAGGGCACGGCGCGGGCCACCGTCACGGGCACGCTTCAGGAGCGTGACGGCGGCACGGCGGTGGCGGTGCGGACCGATCTGACGGTGACCGGCCGTCCGGCGCAGTTCGGGCGCGGGGTGCTGGCGGAGGTGGGGGACCGGCTGGTGGGGCAGTTCGCCGACAGTCTTTCGCAGCGGCTCGCCGAGACGCCGCCCGTGGCCGCCGAGGGCGCCGCCGGGAGCGCCGGGACGGAGGTGCGCGAGGCGCCCGCGGAGCACGCGGCCCGGTACGCGGAGCCGGAGCCGCTGGATCTGCTGCGCACCGCCGGGGTACCGGTCGCCAAGCGTGCCGCCGTGGCGGTCGGCGCGGCCCTGGCGGTGGCGCTGCTGATCGTGGGCGTTCGCCGGCTCCGGCGCCGCTGACCGGACGGCCACCGGGTGCGATGCGGAGGGTGCCCGTGAGCCTCGATCAGTCCCTCGTTGCCACTGTGACCTGCTGTTCCGACTTGTTCCGGGTTTCTCGCGGGTTTTGCGGATTCGGTGGTGTGAGGCTGTGCGGGAGGGGTACGCGCGCCATCAACGGATGAGGCATGCATGGCCTCCGTAGCACATGTGCCGCGCATCCCAGTGGGAAGGAGGTCCGTGAAAGCGCACACTCGTAGCGCCCGGGCCGCCGCCACGCATCGAGTGGCCCGGATCTCGCCGAGAAGTCGGAAACGAGAAAGGGAAGAGTGACCCCGGGGCAGCCCCTGATTCAGGGGCTGCCCTGCTGCGTGGTCACGCCGTCGCACGCCATCGCGTGGCACGGGTATGTCACGGGGTGCGACGTGGCAGCCGGTGCAGTTCCACGTCGGTCAGACGGCCGCTGGTGATGGTCGCGGTCATGTAGGTGCAGTGGGGCAGGCGGCGGCGGTCGGTCGGGGAGCCCGGGTTGAGCAGGCGCAGACCGGAGGGCGCGGTGGTGTCCCAGGGGATGTGGCTGTGACCGAAGACCAGGACGTCCAGGCCGGGGAAGCGGGCGGCGCAGCGGGCCTCACGGCCCTGGGCCGGTCCGGTCTCGTGCACGACGCCGAAGCGCAGCCCGTCCAGGTCGGCCTCGGCCACCTCGGGAAGCCGGGCGCGCAGATCGGGGCCGTCGTTGTTGCCGTAGACGCCGATCAGGCGGCGGCTGCGGCTCTCCAGCAGGTCGAGCGTGGCGGCGTCGACCCAGTCCCCCGCGTGGAGGACGACGTCGGCGTGCGGGAGTTCGGCGAGCAACCGCGGGGGCAGTTCCTTGGCGCGCTTGGGCAGATGGGTGTCGGACATCAGCAGCAGACGCACGGGGTCAGCGTACTGCGGGGTGCCGCGGCGGCGAACCGGCATGGATCTTCAGCCGAAACTGTTCAGTCCAGACTGGACAGTTCCGTCCGGGCGGTTCTACGGTGCTGTCATGGATCACAAGGCCGGCGAGGTACCGCCGGGCATCTCCACCTCCGCCGCGCACGCCGCCCGCGACCTACGGGTGGTGTTCAGCCGGCTGCGGCGCCGGATCCGTGAGGTCGCGCGGGACGAGGACCTGACCCCGCCGCAGGTGTCGGCACTCACCCTGGTCGGCAAGCACGGCGCGGCCACGGCCAGCGCGCTGGCCGCCACCGAGGGGGTCCGGCCGCAGTCCATGGCCGCCACGCTCGCCGCCCTGGAGCGGCACGGGCTCATCCGGCGCAGCCCCGACCCCGAGGACGGACGGCGCCAGCTCGTCACCCTGACCGAGAGTGGCCGCGAGCGCATCGCGGGCGACCGGCAGAGCCGCGGGGAGTGGCTGACCCGGGCCCTGCAGGACCGTTACACCGAGGCCGAACGGGAAACACTCCTGGAGGCCTTCGCCCTGCTGGAACGGCTGACCCAGCCCTGACAAGCACCACAGGACAAGCACCACAGCCAGAAAAGCTCACCCCCGAAAGGCCTGCCCCCCGTGGCACTCACCGCACTCGACCCGCGCACCGCACTCGTCGTGATCGACCTCCAGGCCGGCATCGTCGCCGCGCCCACCGTCCCGCACTCCGGCACCGAGGTGCTCTCCCGCACGGTCGGGCTCGCCGACGCGTTCCGCGCCAGGAACCTGCCCGTCGTCCTGGTCCGGGTCTCCTTCGCCGCCGACTTCGGCGACGTGCCGCCCGGCCGCACCGAGGCGGTGCGCTCCGGTGGTGGCGCCCGTCCCGAGGGCTGGGACGTGATCGTTCCCGAGCTGGCGGGGCACCCGGGCGACATCACCGTCACCAAGCACAACTGGGGCGCCTTCCATGGCACCGACCTCGATGTGCAGCTGCGCCGCCGCGGGGTGACGCAGATCGTGCTGGCCGGCATCGCCACCAGCATCGGCGTGGAGTCCACCGCCCGCGCCGCCCACGAGCACGGCTACCACGTCACCCTGGCCACCGACGCCATGAGCGACATGGACGCCGAGGCCCACCGGGGCAGCGTCGAGCGGATCTTCCCGCGCCTGGGCGAGACCGGCACCACCGCCGAGGTCCTCGAACTGCTGGCCAAGACGCACGGCTGACGCGGCGAGGCGCCCCGCGCCGCCTCACCGACCGCCTCTCCGGGCCCGTGGCCCGGCGCTCGCCCGGACCCGGCGGCTCAGTCCTCACCCCGCACTATGTTCGACTCGTTGCCCGTGCGGTCCTTCTGGGGGCCGCCGCGGTCCTCGAGCGCGGGGAGGCAGGTGCGCACGCCCTCCTCCCGCGGACGGCGGGCCTGCGCCCAGCCCGTCTCGGGGTGCCGGACAAGGTGCTTCTCGCTGGTGCGCGCGGTCACGACGCCTCATCTTCCTTCTGCGTCAGGTGCTGTGGAGCGGCTCTCTCTGGAACGCCATGCTCCAAACACCCCGAGTCCCCGGAAACGGCCCCGGCAAACCCTTGACCGGCACCCCGGCCCTGGTCACCCGCCGCCGGAGCCCCCACTGCCGAACGAGCCGCCGGAGCCTCCGTCCCAGCGCGGGCGGCTCTGGTCCTCGTTGCGCCTGCTGCCGGACGGGCCGGGTTCGTGCGGGGTCAGCCGGCGCCGGCTGCTTCGTACCAGGTGGTGTCCACTGCCCGCGGGTCTCCGGCCCCGCCCTGCCGATGCGTGCCGAGCCGGCGAGGGCGTGGCGCGGACCCGGTCGCGGGGCAGGGCGGTAGCCTCGCCGCCGATGACCGATACGTCCGAAACATCAGCATCCGCCGCCGGGCGGCCCGCCACCCCCTCCCAGCCGTTCGGCCGGAAGCTGTTGGAGTGGGCCTCGACGACCGATCACAAGGTGATCGGCAGGCTCTACATGGTCACGGCGTTCGGCTTCTTCCTGCTGGCCGGCCTGCTGGCGATGGGGATGCGCGCCGAACTCGCCCGGCCCGGCCTGCAGTTCATGAGCCAGCAGACCTACAACGAGCTCTTCACGATCCACGGCACGATCATGATGCTGCTCTTCGCCACGCCCATGTTCGCGGGCTTCACCAACGCGGTGATGCCCCTCCAGATCGGCGCCCCGGACGTGGCCTTCCCCCGTCTCAACGCCCTGTCGTACTGGATGTACCTCTTCGGCGGGCTCATGGTCGTCTCGGGGTTCCTCGTGCCCGGTGGCTCGGCAGCCTTCGGCTGGTTCGCCTACGCGCCGCTGAACAGCGCCTACTACTCCCCCGGCGCGGGCGGCGACCTGTGGGTGATGGGGCTGGTGGTGACGGGTGTGTCGACGACGCTCGGCGCGGTCAACTTCATCACCACGATCATCACCCTGCGCGCGCCGGGGATGACGATGTTCCGGATGCCGATCTTCACCTGGAACGTGCTGTTCACCTCGATCCTGGTGCTGCCCGCCTTCCCGGTGCTGACCGCCGCGCTGCTCGCCCTGGAGGCGGACCGGAAGTTCGGGGCGCACGTCTTCGACGCGACGAACGGCGGGGCGCTGCTGTGGCAGCACCTGTTCTGGTTCTTCGGCCACCCGGAGGTCTACATCGTCGCGCTGCCGTTCTTCGGGATCGTCAGCGAGATCGTCCCGGTCTTCTCCCGCAAGCCGCAGTTCGGGTACCTGCCGATGATCGGGGCGACCATCGCGATCACCATGCTGTCCGCGGTGGTGTGGGCGCACCACATGTTCGCCACGGGCGCGGTGCTGCTGCCGTTCTTCTCGATCATGTCGTTCCTGATCGCGGTGCCCACCGGGATCAAGTTCTTCGCCTGGATCGGGACGATGCGGGGCGGCTCGCTGTCGTTCGAGACGCCGATGCTGTGGTCGTCCGGCTTCCTGGTGTCGTTCCTGCTGGGCGGGCTCAGCGGGGTGCTGATCGCCTCGCCGCCGCTGGACTTCCACGTGACCGACTCGTACTTCATCGTGGCGCACCTGCACTACGTGCTGTTCGGCACCGTGGTGTTCGCGATGTTCGCCGGCTTCTACTTCTGGTGGCCCAAGCTCACCGGGAAGATGCTGGACGAACGGCTCGGCAGGATCCACTTCTGGCTGCTGTTCCCCGGCTTCCAGCTGACGTTCCTGGTGCAGCACTGGCTCGGCGCGGAGGGGATGCCCCGCCGGTACGCCGACTACCTGCCCGCCGACGGCTTCACCCTCCTGAACACACTCTCCTCGGCGGGGGCGTTCCTGCTCGGCGTGTCCACCCTGCCCTTCCTCTACAACGTCTGGCACACCTCGCGCCATGGACGGCGGGTCACCGTGAACGACCCCTGGGGGTACGGGCGCGCCCTGGAGTGGGCGACCTCCTGCCCGCCGCCGCGGCACAACTTCGACGCCCTGCCCCGGATCCGCTCGGAGGCCCCCGCCTTCGACCTGCACCACCCCGACATCGTGCAGCGGGCGGAACTGGAGGGACGCCGATGAAGGTGGAAGCCCTGCTCTTCGGCGGCGTCGCGCTCTTCTTCGGTGGCAGCGCCGCCCTGTACGGCGTCTGGTCGGGCGAGCCGGCCGGCACGGCGGCGCTGGTCATCGCGTGCGGAATGGCGGCGCTGGTCTCCTTCTTCTGCCTGATCCAGTACCGGCGCAAGGGGGTGCGCCCGCAGGACCGCCGTGAGGCCGAGGTCGCCGACGCCGCCGGGCCGCTGGAGTTCTTCCCGCCCGAGAGCACCTGGCCGATCATCACCGCGCTGGGCTTCTCGGTCAGCGCGCTGGGCGTGGTCTACGGATTGTGGCTGTTCCTCATCGGTCTCGGGGTGCTGGCGCGGGGGGTGGCGGGGATGGCGTTCCAGTACGTACACCGGGGCGAGTGACGACCGGCCCCGCCGGGGCTCCGGGGCGGCGCGACTCGACGGCGCGGTGGTCGCTCTCGTAGCCCCCGGTGATGGACTGCCGCACCTCGCCGGTCTCCTCGCCCTCGGCGAGGACCTCCTGTTCCCTGGCCAGCAGGGCGTGGCACAGGGCCCGGGTGACCAGGAAGGCGACGACGGGGGCGAGCACGAGCGCGATCCGCAGCACCCAGGTGATCGTGTTCACGGAGACCCGGAAGGTGGCCGCGATGACGTCGTTGCCGCCCTCCAGCAGCAGCACACCGTAGAACACGAGCCCGGCGACGCCGAGGCCGGTGCGGACGGGGCGCTCCCGCGGCCGGTCGCACAGGTGCTGTTCCTGGTGCCAGTCCCCCGTCAGCCACTGCTCGGCGAACGGGTACGCGTACAGGACGGCGAACAGCAGCGCCGGCAGGACCACCGCCGGCAGGAAGGCGTTCCACATGATCGTGTGCCCGGCCACGTTCGTCTCCCAGGCCGGCATCAGCCGCAGCGAGCCCTCCAGGAACCCGACGTACCAGTCCGGCTGGGAGCCCGTGGACGCCTGGTCCGGCTGGTAGGGGCCGTACGTCCACACCGGGTTGATCTGGGCGATCCCGGCGAGCAGGACCAGCACGCCGAAGACGGTGAACTGCAGGCCCAGCGAGGAGGCGGTGAACTGGGGGAAGAGCGGCTTGCCGCGCACGTTGCGGTTGCCGCGGCCCGGGCCGCGCCACTGGGTGTGCTTGAGGTGGAAGACGAGGATCAGGTGCGCGACGACCAGCGCGATCAGGACGCCCGGCAGCAGCAGGATGTGCAGGCTGTACAGCCGGGGGATGATCTCGTGCCCCGGGAACTGGCCGCCGAACACGAGGAAGCTCGCGTAGGTGCCGATCACCGGCAGGGACAGCATGATCGCCTGGGCGATGCGCAGCCCGGTGCCGGAGAGCAGGTCGTCGGGCAGGGAGTAGCCCGCGAAGCCCTCGGCGACGGAGAGGGCGAACAGTGTCACCCCGATGACCCAGTTGATCTCCCTGGGCCTGCGGAAGGCGCCGGTGAAGAAGATCCGCAGCAGGTGCGCGCCGATCGCGGCGACGAAGACGACCGCCGCCCAGTGGTGGGTCTGCCGCAGCAGCAGCCCGCCGCGGATGTCGAAGCTGATGCGCAGGGTGGAGTCGAACGCCTCCGACATGAGCACCCCGCGCAGCGGCGCGTACGACCCGGCGTAGGCGACCTCGCGCATCCCCGGCTGGAAGAACAGGGTCAGCCACACGCCGGTCAGGACCAGCACGAGCAGGCTGTAGAGGGCGAGTTCGCCGAGCAGGAACGACCAGTGCTCGGGGAACGCCTTGCGCATCAGTCCGCCGCCCTCGGACAGCGGCAGCCGGGCGTCCAGGAAGCCGGTGAACCGCTCACCGGGTCCGGCCGCGCGTACGGGGCGCCCGCGCCGTGCCGGGCTCACGGCTCCTCCGCTCCGCCGTCCTCGTCCCGGCCGCCTTCGCCCGCCTCCGGGGCCGACCGCGCGGCTCTCTCCACGTCGGCCTCGATCTCGGTGCGCGGCTTGCCCTCGTCGCTCGCGTACTCGCTCACGGCGGCCTGGAGATCACGGGCCAGGTCGCGCCAGGCCCGCCAGGCCGTCTCGTACGTCTCGCTCTGCGTTCCGGTCCACTGCGCCTGCGCGGGCGGTCCGTAGTTCTGCCGCAACTGCTCGACCCGGTCGTGTGCCTCGTCGGCCGCCCGCTGCTTGGCCACGAGCTCTTCGAAGGTGTGTGACACAGCCCAGGACCCTAAGCACGACCGGCGCACGCGGCGGTCCCGACCTGCCGGGCGGGGACACGGCGCACCCGTGTGGCGGGTCGCGGCGCCGCGAGCGGTCTCAGAGCGCCAGCTCGCTCCACACCTGCTTGCCGCCGCCGGCCGGCACGGTGCCCCAGGCCGCCGACATGGCCTCGACGAGGAGGATGCCCCGGCCGCCGGTGGCCTGCCAGCCGATGCTGGTCGGCTTGACCGGGGTGCGGGGCGAGGCGTCGGCGACGGCGACGCGCAGCCGCCGGTTGACCAGGGTGAGGTCCAGGCGGACCTGGCCGTCGGTGTGCACGAGGGCGTTGGTGACCAGCTCGGACACCACGAGGAGCACGGCGTCGGTGTCCTCCGTGACGCCCCAGCAGCGCAGGGTGCGCCGGGTGAAGCGGCGGGCGTGCCGAACCGCTTCGGGCACGCGCCACACCGACCAGCTCTCCCTGAGCGGGCGTACGGCCATGCCGTCGTAGCGCATCAGCAGCAGCGCGATGTCGTCGTCGCGGCCCGCGCCGGTCAGCAGGACGTCGGCGACCAGGCCGAGGTGGGAGGGGTCGGCGGTGGCCAGGTCGTGGGCGAGTCGGGCCATGCCCTCGTCGATGTCGGCGTCCGCGGACTCCACCAGTCCGTCGGTGGTCAGGGCGAGCACCGTGCCGGGTTGCAGCCGCAGCGGGGTCATCGGGAAGTCGGCCTGCGTCAGTACGCCGAGCGGGGGCCCGCCCTCGGCCTCCGCGATCTCGGTACGGCCGTCCGGGTGGCGCAGCACCGGCGGAGGGTGTCCGGCGCGTACGCACCAGGCGGAGCCCTGCTCCATGTCGACCTCGACGTAGACGCAGGTGGCGAACAGGTCGGTCTCCATCTCCAGCAGGAGGCGGTTGGCGTGTGAGACCACCACGTCCGGCGGGTGACCCTCGGCCGCGTAGGCGCGCAGGGCGGTGCGCATCTGGCCCATCAGGGTGGCGGCGCCCGCGTTGTGGCCCTGCACGTCGCCGATGACGAAGGCCACGTGGTGGTCGGGCAGCGGGATCACGTCGTACCAGTCGCCGCCCACCTCCAGTCCGGCGGTGGCCGGCAGATAGCGTGCCACCGCCTCGGCGCCGGGCAGTTCCGGCAGACGGCTGGGCAGCAGGGTGCGCTGGAGCATGCCGACGAGTTCGTGCTCGGCGTCGAAGGCGCGGGCGCGCAGCAGGGCCTGCCCGGCCAGGCCGGCCGAGGCGGTGAGCAGGGCGCGTTCGTCGGGGCCGAAGTCGTGCGGGGTGTCCCAGCCGATCAGGCAGGCGCCCGCCATGCGGCCGGCCGCGGGCAGCGGCAGCACCGCGAGGCCGCCCGGGCCGACGTCGGCGAGGGCCGGTTCGAGGGTGGCCCCGGCGGGCCAGATCTGGGCGCGGCCCTCGCGCAGGGCGGCGGCCAGGGTGGGCATGGCCCGCACCGGGGCGTCCGGCCACTCGGTGCGCCACTGAAGGCGCCACAGCTCGGGCCAGGCCTCCGGTTCGGGCGGGTCGAGGACGGTGACGACGAGCCGGTCGTTCTCCAGCTCGGCGAGCGCGATCCGGTCGGCCCGCAGCGGTGCGCGCAGCGCGGCCACCACCGCCTGGCCGACGTCCCGGACGGTGCCCGCGGTCGCCAGGGCGGCGGCGAGCCGCTGGACGCGGGCGACGTCGTTGACGCCGGGGCGCAGCGTGGAGGCGTCGGCGACGGTGCCGACCAGGCGGGCCGGACGGCCCTCGCCGCCGGGCAGCAGCCGTCCGCGCAGCCGCAGCCACCTGGGTTGGCCGCCCGGTCGCAGGGTGCGGAACTCCAGCTCGCGCTCGCCGATGGACATGTGGTCGGCCTCGACCACGGACATCAGGGACGGCAGGTCCTCCGGCACGGTCAGCGCGAGCAGTGTCTCCACCTTGCCGTCGAAGCCGGGCCGGCCGATGCCGAACAGGTCCAGGATGCGGTCGCCGACCTCCACTCTCCCGCTGTCCATGGCGAGGCTGAACGCGTCCGGCGGCAGCTCCTCACCCGGGGCGGCCTCCGCGGCGTCGGGGCACGCGACGGCCTCGGCGATCAGTTCGAGGCAGGCGCGCTCCTCGCCGTCGAAGCCGCCCGGCTCGTCGGTGACGGCGAGCAGCACACCGCCGTCCGGCCCGCGCAGGGGTAACGCGGCCAGGAAGAAGACGTCTCCGGCCGGCATCCGCCGGAAGTCGGCGGAGCCGGCGAGTTCCTCGGGTCGCAGCCACACGGGCCGGCCGGTGCGGCAGGCGTCCGCCGCCGGGGACCGTCCGGCCAGGGGGTAGCTGTCCCGCAGCCCGTACAGGGTCCGCGGGACACCGACCGACTCGGACAGGCACAGCACCTCGCCCGTCGCGGCACGGACGTAGACGCCGGCGAACGCGGCCCCGGTGAAGACCAGGGCCTGCTCCAGCACGCGGCGCGGCCGGTCGGCGGAGGCCGGTGCGGAGGTGAGCGTTCTGAGAGCGAGTTCGGCCCGCGGGGTTCTCGTTCTTCGTGCAGTAGCGCCCTCACTGACCACACTGGCCATTACAGCGTGTATCGGACGATTACGCAGCCCCTGTGACAGTTCCGGGAGTTCCGGGGTGGACGACGCCCGAAAGGTTCGCACGTGTGGCGGAGCGCGCGGGGAAGGGCGCGGCTGTCGGACAACCGATCGGTCCGGCCCTCCGCCGGGAGGGCCGGACCGATGCACTGACCGGCGGGCACCGCCGGCCGGCAGGCCGGTCGGTGGCGTGGGGGGAGCCGGTCAGCGGCCCGGGGCGAGCGGCTCAGGGGGTAGCCGCCCGGGGGCCGTTCAGGGGGTCCGGGTGCGCCCGGAGCCGTACGCAGGGCCGGAGTTGTGGCCGCCCGCGCCGGACTGCCGGTCACCCGCACCGGACTGGTCGGTGCCGGACTGGCCGGTGCCGGGCTGCTGGTCGCTCGCGTCGCCGGCGTCGCCGGCCGCGTCGCCGCCACCGTCGCCCGCGCCGAACGTCGCGCCCGTCGCCTGGAGGGCGGTGGTGACCGGCTGGAAGAAGGTCTCGCCGCCCCGGGTGCAGTCGCCGCTGCCGCCCGAGGTGAGGCCGACCGCGCCGCCGTCCTGTGTGAACAGGGGGCCGCCGCTGTCGCCGGGCTCGGCGCAGACGTTGGTCTGGATGAGGCCCGTGACGGTGTCGACACCGCCGGTCTCGCTCTGGAAGTTGACGGTGGCGTCGAGGCCGGTGACCGTGCCGTTGTGCAGTCCGGTGGTGCTGCCCATGCGGAACACCGTCGCGCCGACGGTGGCCTCGGCCGCCCCCGTGATCTGGACGCTCTGCCCGTTGCCGACGTCGACCGCGCTCGGCGCCTGTGTGTCCGGGTCGTCGTACTTGACGAGGGCGAGGTCGCTGCCGGGGAAGGTGGCCTGGTCCACGGTGGCCACCGGCGCGCCGTTCTGGGCGTCGGACCACTGCTCGGCCGCGACGCCGCAGTGCCCGGCGGTCAGGAAGGCGGGACTGCCGTCGCCCGCGGTGACGTTGAAGCCGAGGGAGCAGCGGACGGTGCCGCCCTGCGTCCGGGCGAAGATGGCGTCGCCGCCGGAGGCGAAGGTCTTGAAGGTGCCGGCGGACTTCTTCAGGGTCGCCATGCCGGAGCCGAGGCCGCGGACGGTGGACTCCAGCCTGTTCCACTTGGCCCCGGTGACCGTGCTGTCGGCGGTGACCACGACCTTGTTGGTGCGCGGGTCCACGGCCCAGGAGGTGCCGGGGATGGAGGCCTCGGCCTTCAGGGTCCGCGCCGCGGAGTTCAGGGCGGCGGTGCTGTTGCCGACCTCGCGGACGGACGCCCCCGCCTTCTTCGCCCGGAGGACCATGCCGGCGTCGCCGCCCGCCACGTTGACGACGAGCCGCCGCTCGGCGCTGTCGTAGTAGGAGCCCGCGAAGGAGTCGCCGAGCGCCGTGGCGAGCCGCGCGGAAAGGCCCGAGGCGTCCGCGGCCCTGAGGGTCCTGGGAGTGGCGTCGTCCGCCGCGCCGTCCTGGGAGGCGTTGGCGTTCGGGAGCAGCACCGCCGCCGCACCGAGCGCCACCACGCCGCCCGCCGCTATCGCGGCCTTGCGCTTCGGCATTCGCTTGTGACTCAAACTTCTCGACCTCCTGGGGACGGGGCCTGTACCGCCGTCCGGTGGCGGTTGGGGGACGCCTGGACGGCAGTTGGTACGCAGGGGGCGGGCAACGTGTTCAATCCCGATCGCCAACTCACCGCGGACCATGCCGAATCGGCCAACTCCCACGCCCAGCAGAGGCCGATGGGACGCTCCGCGACCATGCGGCCACGGTCGGTTGCGAACAGGAAGCGGAATCAAGGCTTCAGTGAATCTGCACATCGAATGCCCAACGAAGTCACCGCGGTCGGAGGATCTGCACAGCCGCGCGCCCCCTACGAGGGCCTCGGCGCCCGGTTCCGGACGAACCGGCGCATGGGCAAGGGAGGCGGTGCGCCGATGCGGTGCGGTGTGTGAAGAAGTCGCCGCCATGCCGTTGCCGAGCCTCCACGCTTGTCCGGTCGCACCGACAAGTGCCCTGGTGGGAGGCCTGGTTGAGTGGAATCGGCGGGCCGCACCGTGCTTACATCCATCGCAGCGCGGGACCCCGGCCGGGCGCTCGGGAAACGGGGCCCGGTACCCGCGGTCGCGGCCGTCTTTCCCCAGAGAAGGCCGCTCCCCCCTTGTGAGACATCCATATGAAGGGACGTTCCATCATGAACCCCACCCCCCAGGTTGAGACCGTCGAGATCTCCGACGCCGAGCTCGACAACGTCTCCGGCGGTCTGTCCGTGAACGCTCTGGGCACCGCCACCGGCCTGGTGGACAGCGTTGTCCCGGTCTCCGGCGTGGTGAACACGGCCGTCGGCACGGTCGAGGGTGCCACCGGCCTGAGCACCGCCCCGGTCGCCGGCCTGGTCGCCGGTCTCTGATCGCACCTCGTTGCCGCCGAGTCCCGGAACCGCACGCCGGTTCCGGGGCTCGCGGTTGCCGCAGGAAGCCATAACGTGCAGTTCCGACAACAGGCCCTCGCCAAGCTCCAGTCGCCGGAAGAACTCGACCTCCCGGTGCGGCTCGCCCGCCCCCAGGGATGGCTCGTCCTGTCCGTCACCCTCGTCGCCATGGCGGCCGCGTCCCTGTGGGCCGTGACCGGATCGGTGGCGTCCACCGTCGGCGCGCCGGCCATCCTCACGCATGGTCAGGGCAGTTACGTCCTGCAGAGCCCGGTCGCCGGACAGGTCACCGCGGTCCTCGCCAGGGAGGGCGAGCGGCTGCCCGCGAACTCGCCTGTGTTCAAGGTGCGTACCGGCCAGGGCGAGGAGACCGTGCGCACGGTGGCCGCAGGCCGGATCACCACGCTCGCCGCCACCATCGGCCAGATCGTCTCCACCGGCGCGAACGTCGCCGCCGTGGAGAAGGTCGCCCACGCCTCCGACCCGCTGTACGCGACCGTGTACGTGCCCGCCGAGAACGCCGCCGCCATTCCCGCCGGCGCCTCGGTCGACCTGACCGTCTCCTCGGTGCCCGCCCAGCGCTACGGCGTGCTGCGCGGCCATGTGAAGACGGTGGACCGGTCGGCCCAGTCCGCCCAGCGGATCGCCGCCTTCCTGGGGGACGGCCAGCTGGGCGAGCAGTTCACCCGAAAGGGCCGGCCCGTCGCCGTACTCGTACGGCTCGACACCTCGTCCGCGACGGAGAGCGGCCTCGCGTGGTCGTCCGCCGGCGGTCCGCCGTACCGGCTCGACTCCATGACCTCGGCCGCCGCCTCGATCCGGCTGGCCGACCAGCGTCCCCTCGATTGGCTGCTGCCGTGACCACCACCCAGGAGACCCGCGGCCGCCGGCGCGCCGCCCGGCCGGGACGGCCCGTCCCCAGGGGCCGGGGCCGGACCGTCCGCACGCCCACCGTGCTCCAGATGGAGGCCGTGGAGTGCGGCGCCGCCTCGCTCGCCATGGTCCTCGGCCACTACGGCCGCCATGTCCCGCTGGAGGAGCTGCGCATCGCCTGCGGGGTCTCCCGGGACGGCTCGCGGGCGAGCAACCTGCTGAAGGCGGCCCGCAGTTACGGTCTGACGGCCAAGGGCATGCAGATGGACACCGCCGCCCTCGCCGGGGTGAAGGCGCCGGCCGTCCTCTTCTGGGAGTTCAACCACTACGTCGTCTACGACGGCATGGGCCGCCGACTCGGCCGGCGCGGGGTGTTCATCAACGACCCCGGCAAGGGCCGCCGGTTCGTGCCCATGGAGGACTTCGACACCAGCTACACCGGTGTCGTGCTGGTGATGGAGCCCGGCGAGGGCTTCGAGCGGGGCGGCCGCAAACCCGGAGTCCTGGGCGCCCTCCCTGCCCGGATGCGCGGCACCGCGGGGACGATGCCGGCGGCGGTGCTGGCCAGTCTGCTGCTGGTCGTGGCCGGCGCGGCGGTGCCCGCGCTCAGCCGGACCTACATCGACACCTACCTGATCGGCGGTCAGACCTCGCTGCTGGGCGTGCTGTTCGCGTCGATGGGCGCGTGCGTGCTGCTCACCGTCGTGCTGACCTGGTTGCAGCAGGCCAACCTGCTGCACGGGCGGGTCATCTCCTCCACGCTCGCCAGCGCCCGCTTCCTGCGGCATCTGCTGCGGCTGCCGGTCACGTTCTTCGCCCAGCGCAGCCCGGCCGACCTGGTGCAGCGGCTGGCCTCCAACGACCAGGTGGCCGAGACCCTCGCCCGCGACCTGGCGGCGGCCGGAGTCGACGCGGTGGTCGTGGTGCTGTACGCGCTGCTGCTCTACACCTACGACCCGCAGCTGACGTTCGTCGGCATCGGCGTGGCCCTGCTGAACGTCGTGGCGATGCGGGTCGTCGTACGGCTGCGCGCCACCCGGACGGCGAAGCTGCGCGCGGACAACGCCCGGTTGACCAACACCGCCTACACCGGGCTCCAGTTGATCGAGACGATGAAGGCGACCGGCGGCGAGGACGGCTACTTCCGCAAGTGGGCCGGGCAGCACGCCGCCACCCTGGAGGAGCAGCAGCGGCTCGGGGTGCCGACCGCCTGGCTGGGCGTGGTCGCACCGGCGCTCGCCACCCTCAACAGCGCGCTGATCCTGTGGATCGGCGGAATGCGGGCCGTCGAGGGGCACATCTCGGTCGGACTGCTGGTCGCGTTCCAGGCGCTGGTGACCCGGTTCACCGCGCCGCTGACCCGGCTCAACGGCGTCGCGGGCCGCATCCAGGACTTCGCGGCGGACGTGGCCCGGCTCAAGGACGTCGAGAACTTCCAGGCCGACCCCCTGTACACCCGCCCCGGCGGCGGGGACTCCACCCGCCGGCTGCGCGGGCACGTGGAGCTGGAGAACATCACCTTCGGCTACAGCCCGCTGGACAAGCCGCTGCTGACCGGCTTCGACCTGACCGTCGGTCCGGGCCGGCAGGTGGCGCTCGTCGGCGGCTCGGGCAGTGGCAAGTCGACGGTCTCCCGCCTCATCTCGGGCCTCTACACGCCCTGGGACGGAGTGATCCGCATCGACGGGCAGCGCCTGGAGGACATCCCGCGCGGGGCGCTGGCGGCCTCCGTGTCCTTCGTCGACCAGGACGTGTTCCTCTTCGAGGGCACGGTCCGCGACAACGTGGCCCTGTGGGACCCGTCGATCCCGGACGACGCCGTGGTGGAGGCGCTGCGCGACGCGGCCCTGTACGAGGTCGTGACGCGCCGCCCCGGTGGCATCCACAGCGGGGTCGAGCAGGACGGCCGCAACTTCTCCGGCGGGCAGCGCCAACGCCTGGAGATCGCCCGCGCGTTGGTGCGCCGGCCCAGCATCCTCGTGCTCGACGAGGTGACCAGCGCCCTGGACGCCGAGACCGAGCAGGTCGTGATGGACAACCTGCGGCGGCGCGGCTGCGCCTGCGTGGTGATCGCGCACCGGCTGTCCACCGTGCGCGACAGCGACGAGATCGTCGTGCTCCAGCACGGCACGGTCGTCGAACGCGGGCGGCACGAGGAACTGGTGGCGCGCGGCGGCGCGTACGCGGCGCTGGTCAGGGAGCGGTGAGATCGAGATGACGACAGCGGGCGAGCCGGACCTGGTACTGGGGGCGCTCGGCTCCCTGGGCACACCGATCGACTGCTCGGGCTTCAACCGGCTCGACCTGGCGGGCCCCCAGGAGCTGTGGCTGATCGCGGCCGGCGCGGTGGACCTGTTCGCGGTCGACGCGGCGCAGCAGGGGCACTGGCACCACCTGGGGCGGCTGGAGGCGGGCTCGCTGCTGCTCGGTCCCGTCGCGGGCCCGCGGCACACCCTGGTCGCGCGCCCGCTGCGGGACTGCGTGGTGCGCCGCATCGGGCTGCGCGAGCTGTACCAGCCGGCCGGCACCCAGACCTGGTCGTACGACGAGTACGGCAACCCCCAGTACGTGCCGCCGCAGACCAGCCCGCTGGAGTACGCCCTCGCGCTCGGCGTCGGCCGCGGCCTGTCCGTGCTGTTCCAGGCGCCGATGGCCGAGGAGCGGGCGGCGGCGCCCACGGACGACGACGTGTTCTGGATGCAGGTCCCGCCGGGCAGCGTGCAGTACGGGTCGCTGTACGGCGCCCAGGCCGCGGCCGATCTGCTGATGGACCCCGCCCTGTGGCAGAGCATGGTCGATCAGCAGTACCGGCTGCTGACCGCCCTGGACCGCTGGATCGAACAGCTGGAGCGCACCCACGAGACCCGGACGGCGGCCGGTATCAAGGCCGGTGAGGCGGTGCGCGCCCAGGCCGACCGGACACTGCTGGCGTCCATCGGCCGGTCCTCGGCGGGGCGGCCCACTGCCGCCGACACCGACGCCGGCTACGCGGCCTGCGAACTGGTCGCCCGGGCCGCCGGGATCACGCTGGCCGCACCGCCCCAGGCGGGCACCGAGAGCGACCGGCTGGACCCGGTGGAGCGGGTCGCCCTGGCCTCCCGGGTGCGCACCAGGGCCGTACGCCTTCAGGGCCGCTGGTGGCGGGAGAACATCGGTCCGCTGGTGGGCCACCGGGCGCTGTCCGGGGCGCCGGTCGCGCTGCTGTGGCGGCGCGGCGGATACGTCGCCGTGCACCCGGCCACCGGGCGGGAGAACCCGGTGGAGAAGGCGAACGCGGAGGAGTTCGAGCCGCGTGCGGTGATGTTCTACCGGCCGCTGCCCGACCGCCGGCTCAGCCCGCTCGGGCTGCTGCGGTTCAGCCTGCGCGGTACCGGCGGTGATCTGCTGAACCTGCTGTTTGCCGGGCTGGTGACGGTCGCCCTCGGGGCTCTGGTGCCCATCGCGACCGGCAAGGTGCTCGGCCAGTACGTGCCCAGGGCCGAGCAGGGCCTGATCGCGCAGGTGTGTCTGGCCGTGATCATCAGCAGTGTGGTGGCGGCGGCCTTCATGCTGCTGCAGAACCTGACCGTGCTGCGACTGGAGGGGCGTATCGAGGCGACCCTCCAGTCGGCCGTGTGGGACCGGCTGCTGCGGCTGCCGACGAAGTTCTTCACCGAGCGCTCCACCGGCGAGCTGGCGAGCGCGGCCATGGGGGTCAGCGCGATCCGCCGACTGCTGGCGGGGGTCGGCCCGGTGGTCGTCCAGTCGGTGACCGTGGGCGCGATGAACCTGGGGCTGCTGTTCTGGTACAGCGCCTCCATGGCGCTGGCGGCGCTCGGCATGCTCGTGGTGATCGGCGCCGTGTTCCTCGGGCTCGGGCTGTGGCAGGCGCGATGGCAGCGGCGTCTTGTGGTGCTCACCAACAAGCTGAACAACCAGGCCTTCCAGACGCTGCGCGGGCTGCCGAAGCTGCGGGTGGCGGCGGCCGAGAACTACGCGTACGCCGCCTGGGCGTCCCAGTTCGCGCACAGCCGTGAGCTTCAGCAGAAGGTGGGCCGGATCAAGAACCTCACCACGGTGCTGGGCGCGGTGTACCTGCCGGTGTGCACGCTGCTGATGTTCATGCTGCTGGCGGGCCCGGCGCGCGGCTCGATGTCGGCGGCGGCCTTCCTCGCCTTCAACACCTCGGTGACAATGCTGCTGACCTCGGTCACCCAGCTGACCGGCGCCTTCGTCTCGGCGGTGGCCGCGCTGCCGCTGCTGGAGGAGATCAGGCCGGTGCTGGACACCACGCCGGAGGTGCGCACGGCCAGTACCCGGCCGGGACCGCTGTCCGGGGCGATCGAGGCGCGGCGGCTGTCGTTCCGCTACAGCGACGACGGGCCGCTGGTCCTGGACGACGTGTCCTTCGAGGTGCGGCCGGGCGAGTTCGTGGCGGTCGTCGGACCCAGCGGCTGCGGAAAGTCGACGCTGCTGAGGCTGCTGATCGGGTTCGACCGGCCGCTGTCCGGCAGCGTGCTGTACGACGGCCAGGACCTGGCGGCCCTGGACCGGTCGGCCGTGCGCCGGCAGTGCGGGGTCGTGCTCCAGCACGCGCAGCCGTTCACCGGTTCGATCCTGGACGTCATCCGCGGCACGGAGCCGTGCACGGCCGAGGAGGCGATGGCGGCGGCCGAGCTGGCGGGGCTGGCGCGGGACATCGAGCGGATGCCGATGGGCCTGCACACGATCGTCTCGGGAAGCGGCGCGGTCTCCGGCGGCCAGCGGCAGCGGCTGATGATCGCCCAGGCCCTGGTGCGCCGGCCGCGGATCCTCTTCTTCGACGAGGCGACCAGCGCGCTGGACAACGACACGCAGCGCACGGTGATCGAGAGCACCCGCAAGCTCAACGCCACCCGCGTCGTCATCGCGCACCGGCTGTCGACGGTGCTGGACGCCGACCGGGTCGTCGTGATGGAGGACGGCAAGGTCATCCAGCAGGGGCCGCCCGCCGAACTGCTCGCGGACACGAGCGGGCGGCTGCACGAACTGGTGCGGCGGCAAATGGCGTGAGGGCCGGTCCGGGCCGTTCGGTCCCGGCCCGGGCGGTTCAGTCCTGGCCGGGGATCGGCGCCCCGGAGGGGACTCCGGCGGCGACGTATGCCTCGTAGAAACCCTTCCACGGGGCGTGGACCCCGGCGTGCGGTCCCTCGAAGCGCTCGCCGCGCGCCAGGACGTCCAGGGCGGCCAGGCAGACCTCCCAGCCGGCGCCGTTGCGGGCGGCGGCGTCCTCGGCGGCGAGGACGTCGGTGAGGGTGAAGCGGGTGTGTCCGTCGTCGACTTCCTCGAGGTCGAAGTGGAGTTCGCCGCCGCCCCACTCGAAGGACAGGTGCCGGGGCGGGTCGACGGCGAGCACGGTGCCGGTGAACTCCTGCGCGCCCGTCTCCCCGCGGAAGGCGATGGTGCCGCCGGGCCGCAGGTCCATCTCGGCGCGGAACGGGAACCACCGCGCGAGTTCACCGGGTTCGGTCACGAAGTGCCAGACGCGGTCCACGGGGTGGCCGTAGGCACGGGTGAAGCGAAGGGCGGGGCGGCCGTCGCCGAGCCGCAGAAAGGTGCCGGTGAGATCGGAGGGCATGGGCATCAGTCCTTCGTCCGCTCGGAGGGGTCGGGCGTCGACGGAATGTACCGGGCCTGACCCGTGCGAAACACATGGAACCGCCGGGCCGGGCGCGACGGCCCTCACCCAGAGGCACTCGGCCCCAGGCACGCTCCGGCCGACGCCAGGGGCGCTCCGCCGACGCCAGGGACCGGCGGGCGGCCCCACTCCGCCCGCCGGTCCCTTTGTGCGGAATCGCCCGGTCCCCGCGGCAGGGCCCGCACTCCCCAGTCACGGGACCCTTCAGGTGTGCGCGGGGAACGCGCGATCCCGGCCTCAGAACGCGAAGACGCTCGTCACCGAAGCGTTCTTCACGCACTCGTTGGCATAGGTGCGCTCGTAGGAGACGCGCCTGCCCTGCCAGACGCCCTGGGCCGTGACCACCACGGGGTTGTACTCCCTGGTGCACGCCACCCGGTCGTTCACCGTCGGCGCGGCGAAGTCACCGTCCGCACCGCGCAGTTCCGCGCACGCCTCGGTCGCGGCCGGGTGGGTGCCGAAGGGCGTGGGCGCGCAGCTCAGGGTCACGGCGCGCTCCGGTGCGGCGTTCGCCGCGCCGACGCCGTGGCCCACGGTGAGCACCAGGGCCGAGGGGGTGTAGAGCCCGGCGGTGGCCGGTGCGGGGCCGGCGAGGGCCGGCGCCGTGAGGGGCCCGCAGACGGCGGTGGCCGTCAGGCCGAGGGTCACTGCCCAGCGCGCGGTGTTCCGCATCGTGTGCTTCCTTCCGCTGGAAGTCGTCGGGTGCCGGCCCCGGCTCGGTCGGTGCCGGAGCGGCGTGCGGGAGTCTGCCGAGTCCGGGGCGGAAACTCACGTCCAACCCGCGGGTTTCGGTAACCTTGCGTATTGAATCAGTGGCGCGAAGTCACGGAACGCCGCGGCGACAACCCTTTGTCCATGGGCCCGGCGATCATCGGATCCGGCCGGATGGCCTGTTTCCCCGTGCTCGTCAATCGTCCTGAAACACTCCCGTTCCGCTCTCGGCGGACTTGTCCGCGACCCCTTGTGTTCATGCACGAGTCGCGTAATGGTCATTACATGATTACGACAGAGCAGCGAGAGAAAGTGCGCGGCTGGTTCGCCGGCCGTCTGCCGGACGACCTGTTCGAGGAACTGGTCGAAGTGGCGGTGGACCGCGAGGAGATCACCGTCATCGGCCGGATTCCCGCGCCCCGGCTCGCCGGGGACGCCGGGCCCGCGGAGCGGGAGGCGGCCGTCGAGGGCCGGGTGGGGGAGTTCCGGGAGCGCACCCGCGAGGACCGGATGGCGGTGGCCCGCGAGGCCGAGCACCGGTTCGGCCGGAAGGTGTCCTGGGGCGTGGAGTGCGCCGGGCGGCGCGCCCTGTTCACGCATGTCGCCGCGCCCGTCATGACCCGGCTGCGCCAGCCCGAGCGCCAGGTCCTCGACACCCTGATCGCGGGCGGCGTCGCCCGCAGCCGCAGCGACGCCCTCGCCTGGTGCGTGCGCCTGGTCCAGCGGCACACCGACGACTGGCTCGGCGAACTGCGCGCGTCGCTGGAACACGTAGAGCGGGTCCGGGCCCAGGGACCCGATGCCCGGCCGGAGGACACCCACGACGAGGAGTCTCACGACGAGGACACCCGCAGCCGGGGCACCCGCGGCGGGGAGGGGTGAGCGAAGGGTGGAGGATTCATCCACCGGTGGCGTGAAAGATGGACGAACCGTCCTCTGGTGCGGCTCACGCACGGCGTCTTAGCGTCAGCGGACCCCCGAGGACGGTGCCCTTTCCCCGCCGCACACCCCGCGCCGACGAGCGCCCGTCCACCCGCCGCGCCACCACGCGCTCCACCGCCGTCCTCCGATGGAGCCCCCATGTCCCCGCAGCAGTCACCGCAGGCCCAGCCGCCCGCCCCCTCCCCCGCCACGCCGTCCCTCACCGAGGTCGAGACCCACGGCATCGAGCGCATCCCCGACGCCGACCGCTCCGCGAGGCCCCTGGACCTGTTCCGCATCGCCTTCGGCGGCGCGAACACCTTCTCCACCTGTGTGCTGGGCGCCTTCCCGATCCTGTTCGGCCTCTCCTTCTGGCAGGGCCTGGCGGCCACCGTCCTCGGGGTCGTCGCGGGCGCGCTGATCCTGTGCCCGATGGCGGTGTTCGGCCCCGTCAACGGCACCAACAACGCGGTCTCGTCCTCGGCGCACCTGGGTGTCCACGGCCGCGTGGTCGGCTCGTTCCTGTCGCTGCTGACCGCCACCGCGTTCTTCTCCATCTCGGTGTGGAGCTCCGGCGACGCGCTGGTCGGCGGCGCGCACCGGCTCTTCGGCCTGCCGCGCGGCACCGCCTCGTACGCCGTCGCCTACGCGCTGTTCGCCGCGCTGGTCCTCGTGGTCTGCGTGTACGGCTTCCGCTTCATGCTGTTCGTCAACAAGATCGCGGTGACCTCCGCGAGCGTGCTGTTCCTGCTCGGCGTGGTCGCGTTCGCCGGCGACTTCGACCCGGGGTACGCCGGGGTGTTCACCGCCTCGGCGGACGCGGCCACGCGGTCGATGTTCTGGCCTTCGTTCATCGGCGCGGCCCTGATCGTGCTGTCCAACCCGGTCTCCTTCGGCGCGTTCCTCGGCGACTGGTCGCGCTACATCCCTGCCGACGCCCCGCGCCGCCGGGTGGTCGGCGCCGCGTTCCTGGCGCAGATCGCCACCCTGCTGCCGTTCGTCTTCGGCCTGGCGGCGGCGAGCATCATCGCCACCAAGGCCCCCGCGTACGTGGACCCGGCCGCTCCGGACTTCGTCGGTGGACTGCTCGCGATCTCGCCGAGCTGGTTCTTCCTGCCGGTGTGCCTGCTCGCGCTGATCGGCGGCATGTCGACCGGCACGACCTCCCTGTACGGCACCGGACTGGACTTCGCCTCGGTGGTCCCGTGGCTGTCCCGGGTGCGGGCGACGGTGCTGGTCGGACTGCTGGCCTTCGCGTTCATCTTCATCGGGCGGTTCGCGCTGAACCTGGTGCAGTCGATCTCGACGTTCGCCACGATGATCGTCACCTGCACCACGCCGTGGATGGTCGTGATGATGCTCGGCTTCTACACCCGCCGCGGCTGGTACGACCCGGACGCTCTCCAGGTCTTCAACCGCCGTCAGCGCGGCGGCCGGTACTGGTTCACGCACGGCTGGAACTGGCGCGGCCTGACCGCCTGGTGGGTGTCGGCGCTCATCGGGGTGCTGTTCACCAACATCCCGGGGCAGTTCGTCGGCCCCCTGGGCAACGTGGCGAACGGCGTCGACATCAGCCTGCCGCTGTCGCTGGCGTCGGCCGCGGTGCTGTTCCTGGCGCTGCTGTGGCTGTTCCCCGAGCCCCGGGCGGTCTACGGTCCCGAGGGTCCGCGGCTGGCCCGTGCCGTCGACGTCCCCGTGCCGCCGGTCACCGGACCGGGCGCGCAGGACCTCGGCGAGGTGCCGGTGCCCGCCGCCGAGGCCGCCGGCTGAGCGGGCCTGGAGGCGGCGCGCCGGTGCGCGCCCGCGCGCGTCGACGGTGCACGAATCGTGGAGCGTTGTCACACCCGCCCGATACGTTGGCCGGCATGACTCACTTCGTATTGGTGGCCGGCGCGTGGCTGGGTGCCTGGGCGTGGGACGAGGTGGTGCCCGGTCTGCGGGAGACCGGGCACGACGTCCACGCCCTCACCCTCAGCGGTCTCGCCGAGAAGAGGGACCTGCCGGCCGGACAGCAGACCCATGTCGAGGACATCGTCGGCCACGTGGAGCGCCACGATCTGCGGGACGTCGTCCTCGTCGGGCACAGCTACTCGGGCATCCCGGTCGGTCAGGCGGCCGAGCGGATCGGCGACCGGCTGCGGCGCGTGGTGTTCGTCGACTCCAACGTGCCACTGGACGGCAAGGCGTTCGTGTCGGGCATCGGCGGCGACCAGGTCCGCCAGGAGCTCGACGCGAACGACGGCACCTGGCCACCCCTCCCTCCGGACGACTACGCCGGCCAGGAGCTGACCGACGAGCAGATCCAGCGCATCGTCACCGAGGGCACCCCGCACCCCGGCGCCTCGCTCACCGAACCGGCCGTGCTGAAGCGCCCGCTGGACGAGCTGCCCGCGACGTACGTCAAGTGCCTGCTGGACGGGACCGAGCCGATGTCCGTCGTGGCCGAGGCGCTCAGGAGCGAGCGCTGGGAGCTGGTGGAGATGGACACCGGCCACTGGCCGATGTTCTCCCGGCCCCGCGAACTGGCCGGGATCCTGGTCGAGTCCGCGGCCGCGGACTGACGAGCGAGCGGTCCGCTCCCACAGGTGCCGGCCCGCGCCTACCGGCCAGTATCGTCGGGTCACGCGCGTGACGGGCGACTTCGGGAGGGACGGATGGCGAAGCACTGGGCGGACTTCCAGTACGAGATCTATCTCAACGGAATGACGGGCGCGGTACCGCGGCTGCCCACCGACCTGACCCGCCTGGAGGAGCTGACCGAGCGACGGCTCGGCCCCGGCCCGGTGGGCTATGTGGCGGGCAGCGCGGGCAACGGCAGTACGGCGCGGGCCAACCGGGCCGCCCTGGACCGGCGCCGGATCGTGCCGCGCATGCTCCGGGACGTCCACGAGCGCGATCTGTCGGTGGAGGTGCTGGGCCGGGCCCTGCCGGCCCCGCTGGCGCTGGCACCGGTCGGGGTGCTGTCGATCCTGCACCCGGACGCGGAGCCGGCGGCGGCGCGTGCCGCCGCGGCGCAGGGCGTGCCGTTCGTCCTGTCGTCGGCCTCCAGTACACCCATGGAGCAGGTCGCCGAGGCGATGGGGGACGCCGAGCGCTGGTTCCAGCTGTACTGGGCCAAGGACCGCGAGGTGACCCGGAGCCTGTTGAGCCGGGCCAGGGCGTCCGGGTTCAGCGTCCTGGTGGTCACCCTGGACACACCGCTGCTGGCCTGGCGGCCCCGCGATCTGGACCAGGCGTACCTGCCGTTCCTGCACGGCGTGGGCACCGCCAACTACTTCTCCGACCCGGCCTTCCGGGCGGGTCTGGCGAAGCCGGTGCACGAGGATCCCAACGCGGCGGTGCTGCACTTCGTGGGCATGTTCGCCGACCCCGGCAAGACCTGGCCGGATCTGGCCTTCCTGCGGGAGAACTGGGACGGCCCGATCGTCCTGAAGGGCATCCTGCACCCCGACGACGCCCGCCTGGCCGCCGACGCCGGTATGGACGGCGTGGTCGTGTCCAACCACGGCGGGCGCCAGGTGGCCGGCTCCGTCGCGGCCGCCGACGCGCTGCCCCGGGTGGCCGAGGCGGTCGGCGACCGGCTGACGGTCCTGTTCGACAGCGGTGTGCGCACCGGGGACGACGTGTTCAAGGCGCTCGCCCTCGGTGCGCGGGCGGTGCTGCTGGGCCGGCCGTACGCGTACGGGCTCGGCCTGGACGGACAGGCCGGCGTCGAGCACGTGATCCGCTGTCTGCTCGCGGAGTTCGACCTCACGCTCGCCCTGACGGGACACGCCGGGCCGGCCACGGTCGGCGCGGGCGACCTCGTCGAGGACCCGGTCTGACCCGAGCCGGCCCGGCCGTGGCCGCCGCCCGGGTCCGGGCGGCGGCCACGGCCGCTCACATGGTGACGTCCGGCGGTGCGGCCCGGCGGTCGGACGGTGTGTCCGGCCCGGCGACCGACAGCGGCCCCGGAGTCACTGACGCGGAGTCGGCCGCCCAACGCTGCGCTGCGGTGCCGTCGCCCACCTTGACGACGATGTCCGCGTCCGCCTGCGGCGAGGCGGAGGTGAGGGCGAGTCCTTCGCCCCAGCGGGGCAGCAACTCTCCCCGGGCGCCCACGTCGTAGCGCACGTCGGGGCCCCGCTCGTCACCGGCCTCCGCGCAGGTGCCGAGGACGACCACGCCCGCGTCCGCGTGCGAGTCCAGGCACAGGCCGGGGTCGGCGACGCTGCGCAGCAGCCCGTCGTCCTCCAGCGTCCACCGCTGGCTCCAGGCCGAGGAGCACTCGGCCAGTGCGGTGGCGGCTCCGGCCTTCGGCTCGCCCCGGACGGCCAGGCACAGGCCGGCCTCGATGTTGCGCAGCCGGGTCTCCTCGGTCGACGGGGACGGCAAGGCGGTACCGGGTGCCGCGGAACCGCCGGACGGGGCCTCGGAGCCGGCGCCGTGCACCGTGTCCCGCGTGCCGGACGCGCCGGTCGACGCGGCCGGGGCGGTGCCGTCGCCGTTCGACCACAGGCTGACGCCGAGGACGGTCGCGAGCAGGGAGGCGGAGACGAGGCCGAGGCCGGTGCGCAGCGCCCGGGACGACCGCGGGCCGCCCGGGGCGCGGCGGACCGGCGCGGCGATCCGGGACAGCAGCCGGCGCCGGCCGCCTCCGGCCGACCGTCCCCCGCCGTGCCGGGCGGAGCCTTTCGTGCGCGCGGCGTGCCCGGCGCGGCCCGGGCGGGAGTCGAAGTAGCGGCGGGCGCCCCAGCCGAGCACCGCCTCGGCGAGCAGCGCGCCCGGTGCGTTCTCCACCTGGCCGAGCTGCCCGGCGGCGTCGCGGCAGTAACGGCAATCGTCCAGATGCCGCTCGACGTCCGGCAGCAGGGCGCCGCCGCGGCGGATCGGCACGTCGAGCAGCCGGTTGTAGAAGCGGCAGTCGTCGGTCGGCGCGAGTTCGCGGTGGGCGCGCACGCAGCCCTCGCGGAACTTGTCCCTGGCCTCCTCCAGGGTGCGGGAGGCGGTGTCGGGGTCCATGCCCAGCAACCCGGCCGGGACGCGGAGCGGTTCGGCCTCCACCTCGGTGTGCCACAGCAGGCACCGGGCGGCCGGGACGAGACCCTCGAAGGACCGCTGGGCGAGCCGGCGGTTCTCCGGGACCAGGGTCGCGGCGGCCCTCATGCCCCGGCCTCCGGCGGGTTTGTGCAGCTCGGGCAGGGCGGCGGACACGCGGTCCTCGGCGGCCCACAGCCGGACCGTGTCCCGCACGGTCAGCAGCAGCCGGGGGCGCAGCGCGGTGCCCGGCTCGCCCAGGGTCAGCCGGTCGAAGACCTGGTGGAAGGCGGCCGAGGTCACCATGGCCGCGAGGGGCGCCGGGGAGGCGAGGCAGATCACCGCGTAGTCGTGGACCGGCTGCCAGTGGCGGGCGATCAGCAGGGCGACGCAGTGGCCGACTTCGTCGTCCGTGCTGCCGGTGAGCCGGGCGGCGAGGGATTCGTCGGACTCCCCGGGGATCCCGCCGGCCGGCGGGCTGGGGGGACGGGAGGGGTGGGGGGTGGGCACGAAGAGGCTTCCTTTGGTACGTACCTGTGTGGTGCGGGCCCGCGGGTCTGGCACATGGCCGGCGGACGAATCGGCTCGACTCCCCAACTGTCCCTTCAGGACCGGCCCTTGCCCACGCACGGGCCGCTCAGCCTTGCACAGCTCATTGACACACAACAAGACATACCGACAACACGGGCATCATTGACGGAAATTCAGGAAGCGGGACGTCACCGGGCGCTGTGGGCGTACGCCACCGAGCGGTGTACACCCACGCGTTCCCACCGTTGCCGTGCGCCCCGTGTGAAGCACGCGCACACATCGGCACCGCGCGCACGCTCCCCGCGCAACCGGCCCGGGAGTGCACTGGTTTCGGCCTCTCCAGGGCCCGGCGCAGGACGGCGGCTCTTCTGCGCGCGCCGGGCCGCCGACCGTGTTCCTCCCGCCCCACGGCCGGCGGCCCCTGGGGCGTACGGCGAGCGGTGTCAGATCTCCCAGGAGCGCAGGCGGTCGGCGGCGCCGTAGACGTCGGCCTTGCCGGACATCAGGTCGCGGGTGAGGTCGACGAGGGCGCCGTAGGGCGGGTCGATGCCGACGCCGCTGACGAACATGTAGGCCACGGCCGTCGCGCAGGCGAAACGGGCGTTGGCCGACGGCAGGGGTTTGAGCACGGCGAGGGTGTGCAGCAGGGCGGCGGCCCGCCAGGCGGGATCTGAATCGACGCCGAGACGCGGCGGGTCGACACGGTGGCGGGCGACGGCGGCCACCAGGGCCGAGAAGTCGTCGACGGCGGGCTGGTCCGGCAGGACTTCCTCGTGGCGCTGGAGCAGCCAGGGCACGTCGATGTGGATGACGGGGGTCATCGGTCAGGCTGCCCGCCCCTCGCCCTTCGTGGCTGTCTCGTCCTCGGGAAAGGCCGTCGCGAACTCGTCCGCGTGGGCGGTGAAGAACCGCCGGAAGGCCTCGGCGCCCTCCTGGAGGGCCCGGTGCCGGGCTATGTCCGCGGCGGCGGCCTCGCGCACGAGCGCCTTCATCGACGTGCCGCGTTCCTTGGCGATCTGGCGCAGGTCCTCGAGCTCGCGGTCGCTGAACTCCACATTCAGAGCTGGCATGGTCCACACGGTACCGCGCGGGTACTTTCCCGTAAATATCCGCTGGTCACAGCGATGTGACGACGGTACCGAGGGGCGGGTCCGCGGCAGTCGGGGCCGCGCGCCGCCGCGCCGCTGGGGACGCGGCGGCGCTCCTGCGGTCCGGCTCGCTCACCCGCGTCCGGGGTGAGCGAGCGGCCCGGCCGGCCGGCCCTGGTCCGCCGCGAAGGAGGCCATCCAGGCCAGCGCCGCGTTCCAGTTGATGGCCGTCTCGTTGGTCGACCAGGACTCGATGTCGTCGATGTAGCAGAACTGGCCCACGCAGCCCTGGAGTTTGCTCTGCGCGTACGGGTCCTGAATGCTGGAGTTGGCCCCGCCCGCGACGGTGCCCTTCGGCGGGTTCGGCAGGCTCGGCTCGAGCTCGTGGGCGTACCAGCGGCTGTGCTGGTTGTGGGAGGTGACCGTGCCGTAGCCGGTGACGTAGGAGATGTTGAGGGCGTTGCGGCCCAGGATGTAGTCCATGCTCTGCACCGCGCCGTCGCGGTACTTGGTGGCGCCGCCGATGTCGTAGGCGGCGGCGAGGACACGGGCGTTGTTGAGGATCTGGCTGTTGGAGCCCCAGTCGTACATGTTGTTCGCGGGCGCGTACGGCATGCCGTAGGGCTGCGCCTTCAGCGTGGCGAGGTACTTGTCCGCGCCCTTGATCACCGACTGGCGCGTCTTCTCCCGGCCGGACAGCTTGCTCGGGACGGTGGCGAGGTCGAGGCGGGCGGGCACCGCGGTGGCGGCCCAGTCGAAGCTGACGCTGCCGAAGATGTCGGCCGTGTGCAGGGGAGACTTGGTCACGTAGTCGGCGAACTGCCGCTCACCGGTGGTGAGGTACAGCTCTGCGGCCGCCCAGTAGAACTCGTCGGCGGCGTTGTCGTCGGGGTAGGCGCCGCCGCCGATGCCGTCGTCCGGGTCCGGGTACACGGCGGGATGGGCGAGGGCCGCGGTCCAGGCCGTGCGCGCGGCCCGCAGGGCCTTCGCCGCGAACGCACGGTCGTAGGGCTCGTAGAGGCGGGCCGCCTGCGCGGCCGTCGCCGCCAGGTTCAGGGTCGCCTGGGTGGTCGGCCGGTGCAGTTCGCGCTTCTGCGGGTCCTGGCTCGGCAGCAGAGGCAGCCCCGTCCACTGCTCGTCGTGGACCTTGCTGTGCGCCATGCCGGCCAGCGGCTTCCCGGCGGGCACCTGCATCTTCAGCAGGAACTCCAGCTCCCAGCGGGCCTCGTCCAGAATGTCGGGCACCTTGTTGCCGCTCTCCGGGAGGGCGAGCGTCCGGTCACCGAGGCTCGCGGGCCGGGCGGTGCGGGCGTGCAGGGCGCGCTCGTAGGTGCTCAGCAGTCCCCAGGTGGTGATGCCGCCGTTGACGACGTACTTGCCGTGGTCGCCGGCGTCGTACCAGCCGCCGGTGACGTCCAGCGTGTAGTCGCACAGGCCCGGCTGGCAGGGCACCTCGGCGTCGCCCCGGTTGGGGGCGGCGTTCAGGTGGCCGGCCGGGCGGGCGTAGCCGGGCCGCAGGTCCTCGCGGATCGGGATACCGCTGCGCTGCGTGTAGTAGTGCTTGAGCGAGTCCAGACGGAGCTGGTCGTAGACGCCGGCGCCGATGTCGAACGGGTGGCTCGTCTCGCCGTCGGCGACCAGCGTGAAGCCCTTGCCGCTCCCCTTGTAGGTGCCGAAGTCGATCGAGTGCACCTGCTGCCCCGAGGAGACGTCCGTGCCCCGCGGCGCGCTCCAGCCGTGGGCCACGACGGTCCCACGGGCGTCGCGCAGCCGCCAGGGCAGCTTGGCGCCGGCGTCGGTGACCAGCGTGGCGTTCTTGGGGCCGCCGGGCAGATAGCCGACCTGGTTGACCCGCACCCGTGGCCCGGTGTCGGGCTCGTACACCTCCGGCGGGACGCCGCCGAGGAGCGACACGTCGTCCAGGCAGAAGCGCCAGGGGTCCGCGGTGCCGCCGAGCTGGAAGGCTACCTGGCCCTGGGTGGTGTCGACGGGGGACGTGAAGGTGTAGGAGTAGGCGTTCCCCGAGACGCTCAGCTGCGGGCTCACCTCGAACCAGGTGTCGTACGGCGCCACCGAGAGCCCCGCGAGCGCCCGGACGACATGCCCGTCGGGGGTGCCGGTCGCCGTGAAGGACAGCCGGTAGGTCTCGCCCTTCACCAGGGTGATGTCGTTCTGTCCGACGGCGGCGTCCCAGCGGTTGGCGGTGCCGCCGGGCACGTCCGCGCACAGCCGTCCGTCGGACAGGCCCGCGGTGACGTTGCTGCTCGTCCACCACGGCTCGGCGGTGGTGTCGAAGGTGCCGTTCCTGACCTGCTCGACCTCGTCGGCCAGGGCCTGCGGGGCGGACGGCAGGGTGGTGAGGGCCGCCGCGAGCAGGGCTGCCACGGACAGCAGGGTGGTTCTGCGTCGTTTCACGTCTGAGCTCCTCGGAGGAGGTACGGGCGGCGCCCATGGGAGCGCTCCCAGAGGGCGAAGGCACCATGCTTGTTGCAGTCATGACATCCGTCAACGGTCCCGACGGGACGTGTTGTGCCTCCCGGGCCGCCGACACGGCCTTCCCCGCCGGACGGCGGGCCCGGCCGCGTGACCGCGTTCGACCGGCAGGGGGGTCGCCGTCCGTACGGCGCCGGTACGCACTAGGCTGGAACGCAAGTGACGCACCTGTTCACTGTGAGTGTGCGCGATGGAGTGGCGACGATGAGCCCCGTGTATCCGTTCGACGATGCCGCCACGGCTCGGGCCGTCGTCGACGAGCACGGCGTCCTCGTCGAATGGAACGAGGGCGCGCGCCGGCTGCTCGGCTGGGCGGCCGAGGAGGTGCTGGGCGAGCGGGCCGCGACCCTGCTGGCCGAAGCCCTGGACACCCCCCTTCCCGACGAGCCCCGCTGGAACGGCACGCTGACCGTGCGTCACCGCGACGGGCGTGCCGTGCCCGTCTGGGTCCTGGCCCACCACCGGCGCCCGGAGGACGGCGGCAACTGGCTCCTGGTCACCCCGCTGGAGGGCGGCGGCCCCCCGGACCCCGACGACCCGCTGGTCCGGGCCGAGCTCATGCAGTCCCCCTGTGCCGTGGCGATCTACGACGAGCGGCTGCGGCTGCACGGGATGAACGCCGCCATGGCGGACGTGCTCGGGGTGCCGGCCGATCGGCTGCGGGGCCTGCGCCTCTCCGAGATCGGCGGCCGCCGGCAGAGCGAGGACTTCGAGTGGCACATGCACCGGGTCCTCACCACCGGCCGGGGGAACGACGTGCGGACGTATGTGCCGATAGGCGGCGACGGCCAGGTGACCGCCTGGCTGGCCCGGATGTCCCCGATCACCGACCGGCAGGGACGGGTGCGCGGGGTGTGCGTCGCCGCGCACGACTTCACCGAGCAGTACCGGGCGCGCGAGCGGCTGCAACTGGTCAACGAGGCGAGTGTCCGCATCGGCACCACCCTCGACGTCGCCCGGACGGCGCAGGAACTCGCCGACGTCTGCGTCCCGGCCCTCGCCGACTTCGTCAGCGTCGACCTGCTGGACCCGCCCGAGCACGGCGGGGAACCGCTCACCGGGCCGGTGACGATGCCGGTCGTGCTGCGCCGGGCCGCCCACCGCTCCGTCAACGCGGGCAGCCCCGAGGCGCTGGCCTCCGCCGGGCGGACCGAGCTGTACCCGGCCACCTCCCCGCAGGGCGCCTCCCTGGTCACGGGCCACTCCGTGGTGATCTCCAAGGAGTCGGGCGACCTGGAGAAGTGGCTGTCCTGGGACCCGGTGCGCCGCCTGCACTCCCGGGAACTCGGCGTCCACGCCACGATGTCCGTGCCGATCCGGGCCAGGGGCGTGACCCTCGGGGTCGCCGTGTTCACCCGGTTCCGGCAGCCCGCCCCCTTCATGCCCGACGACGTGCTGCTGGCCGAGGAGGTCACGGCCCGCGCCGCCGTCTGCATCGACAACGCCCGGCGCTACTCCCGCGAGCGGGAGACCGCCCTCGCCCTCCAGCGCAGCCTGCTGCCCCGCAGCCTGCCGCGGACCGCCGCGGTGGAAGCGGCCTCCCGCTACCTCCCGGCGGCCCGGGCCGGGGTGGGCGGCGACTGGTTCGACGTGATCCCGCTGTCCGGGACGCGGGTCGCCATGGTCGTCGGGGACGTCCTCGGGCACGGCGTGCAGGCCTCGGCCAGCATGGGCCGGCTGCGCACCGCCGTGCGCACCCTCGCCGACATCGATCTCGCCCCGGACGAGCTGCTCACCCATCTGGACGACGTGGTGGCCCGGTTGTCCGCCGAGGCCGGGGCCGAGGGACGGCCCGGCGAGGTCGGCGCGACCTGTCTGTACGCGGTGTACGACCCGGTCTCCCGGCGCTGCACGCTCGCCCGCGCCGGGCACCCGCCGCCGGTGCTGGTCCCGCCGGACGGCCCGCCCCGCCGGGTGGAGCTGCCCTCCGGTCCGCCGCTGGGCCTGGGCGGGCTGCCGTTCGAGAGCGTCGAGCTCCAGCTGCCCGAGGGCAGCGTGCTGTCCTTCTACACCGACGGACTGGTCGAGAGCCGCGAGCGGGACACCGACGCCGGGCACCGGCTGCTGTGCGAGGCGCTGGCCGCCCGCAGCGGCTCGCTGGAGGAGACCTGCGACCGCGTCCTGCACACCCTGCTGCCGGCGGGCGGCGCCGCCGACGACGCGGCGCTGCTGCTGGCCCGCACCCGCGCCCTGCCGCCCTCCCAGGTGGCGACCTGGGAGATCCCCGCCGACCCGTCACTGGTCGCGCCGGTCCGCAAGCAGGTCGTCGACCAGCTCGACGACTGGGGGCTGAGCGAGGCGGCGTTCACCGCCGAACTGGTGGTCAGCGAGCTGGTCACCAACGCGATCCGGTACGGCACCCCGCCCATACGGCTCCGGCTCATCCACGACGAGTCGCACCTGACCTGCGAGGTGTCCGACACCACCCACACCGCTCCGCACCTGCGCCGTGCCAAGACCTGGGACGAGGGCGGCCGCGGCCTGCTGCTGGTCGCCCAGCTCACCCGGAGGTGGGGCAGCAGGCACACCTCCGAGGGCAAGACGATCTGGGCGGAGCTGAGTCTGCTCGACGACGAGTGAGCCCCGCCGGGCCTCAGGACCCGTCGGCCAGCCAGGGCCGCACCCGCCGTCGTGCCTCGTACAGCCGCGACTTGAGCGTGCCCAGCGGGATGCCCGCCCGCTCGGCGGCCTCGGCGTACTCCAGCCGGCAGATGTCCCGGTACACCAGCGGAGCCACCAGGTGGGGATGCTCCCGCTCCAGCCGGTCCAGCGCCTCCAGCAGGTCCACCCGGGAGCCCGCGATGACGCTCGTGGTGCGCGGGTCGGCGTACTGCGCGGGCTCGATCCGCGCGGGCTGCTCGGCGGCGCGGCGCTTGAGCTCCCGGTACTTCTGGCGGCAGCAGTTGGCGACGACCGTGTAGAGCCAGGTGCCGAAGCGGCTGCGGCCCTCGAAGGAGGTGATCCGGCGCGCGATCTGGAGCAGCACGTCCTGCGCGGCCTCCTCGGCGTCCTCGCGGCAGGGCAGGAAACGCCCGCAGCGCCGGACCACCTCGGGCCGGACCTGCTGGAGCAGGGCCTCCAGCGCGGCGCCGTCCCCGGCGGCGGCACGGCGGGCGAGGTCTTCGACCGGCGCGGCGTTCTGCACGACAAGGTCCCCTTTGCGTCGATCCCGGGGCAGGCATGATAGTCGCATGCACTCCCTCGAGCGGATCGGCCGCTACCGGCTCGAACGGCGCCTGGGCACGGGCGCCTTCGGCACGGTGTGGCTCGCCCACGACGACGAGCTCGAGGCCCCCGTGGCCGTCAAGGTCCTCGCCGAGAACTGGTCCCACCGCCTCGACGTGCGCGAGCGGTTCCTGGCCGAGGCACGGCTGCTGCGCAGGGCCGGCTCGTCCCGGGTGGCTCAGGTCTACGACATCGGTGAACTGCCCGACGGCAGACCGTACTTCGTCATGGAGTACGCCGACGCCGGCACCCTCGCCGACCTGCTCGACGCCGGTCCGCTGCCGGTGCCGGAGGCCCTGCGGCTGACCGCACTGGCCGCCCGTTCCGCCCACGCCCTGCACGAGGCGGGCATCGTGCACCGGGACGTCAAGCCGAGCAACGTGCTGCTGCGCACCGCGCCGGACGGCACCCGCCGGGTACTGCTCGCCGATCTGGGACTCGCCAAGAGCCTGGCGCAGGCCTCGGGGCTGACCCTGGCGGCGGGTTCGGCCGGGTACCGGCCGCCGGAGCAGGCCGGGCCCGGCGCGGGCATCGACGCGCGGGCGGACGTCTACGGACTGGGCGCGGTCGGCTACCGGCTCGTCACGGGCACGGTGCCCGCCGAGCCCGGCGCGGTGGTACGGCCCGAGCGGCTGCGGCCGGGCCTGGACCCCGGTGTCGCCCGGGCCCTGATGCGGGCCCTGGAACCGGACCGGGAACGGCGCTGGCCCACCGCCGAAGCGTTCGCGGACGAGCTGGAACGGCTGGCCTCGGCCCCGGCGGCCGCCGTCCGCCCGCGCGGGCGGTCCAGGGCCGTCGCGCTGGCCGCCGCCGTGGCGGTCGTCGCCGTCGCCGGGGCCGCCTTCGCCCTGGTGAACCGGCCGTCCTCGGCGTCCGGCGCGGGCGTCGAGGACGCCACCGGCCGGATCGCGGTGCGGGTGCCCGACGACTGGGGACGCCAGCTGCGCGACTCCGGCTGGGATCCCGCGGCGCTGGGGCTGCCCGCCGGGCACGAGCCGGGGCTCGCCGTCGCCGACGACCTGACCCGGTGGCAGGACCTCGGGGCCGACGTGCGCGGGGTGTTCGCCGGACTGAGCGAGCACGGCGACGTCACCGCCCGGGTCGACGCGCTCGGCCACCCGGGCTGCCACTACGACGGCGCCCGCGCCTACACCGGCGGGCGGTGGCACGGCCGGATCCGGACCTGGAGCGACTGCCCCGGCGGCGGCCGGCTCACGGAGACCGCGCTGGTCCCGGCCGGCGGCGGGCAGCCGCAGGTGTACGTGCAGATCCGTCAGCACGGCGGCGGCGACGCGACCGACCGTGTGCTGGGCTCCCTGCGCGTCGCCTGACCCCGTACGAGGTCGAGCCGCTCGACCCCGTACGGGCGAGAACCGCTCGACCCCGTACGGGTGAGAGCCGGCCGGGGTCCGCGCGGGAAGAAGTCACCGGGAGAAAGGTGCGGTCGGCCGCGAACTTTTCTCCCGGTCCGTGCATCGGACACTCAGGACGGCGCACCCGGCGCCGGAGGCACGCGGTCACCGCGTGCGAGCGACCCAGGAGTGTGGAACATGGCGCACAAGTCCCCGTCCGCCCGCCGGGCGGCCCTGCTCGTCGGCGCGGTAGCCCTGCTGGGCCTGCCGCTGACCGCCTGCGGCCACGGCAGCGGCACGAGCGGCGCTCCGCAGAAGGTGTCCGGCACCGCCGCGCCCGCGACCGGCGACACCACCGCCGGGACGGCACCCGGCACGGCACCCGGCACGAGCTCCGCGCCCAGCGGCGGCGCCGCGCCCCCGAGCGGCACGGCCACCGGCTCCGCCCCGGGCACCGCCCGGCACACGGGCGGCACCCCCACCCCCGCCACGAGCACCCGCTGTCACACCTCCCAACTCAGGGCGTCGGTGGGACGGGAGAACCCGGGCGCCGGGCAGGAGAACTTCCCGGTCGTCCTGACGAACACCTCCGGCCGCACCTGCACCGTGCACGGCTATCCCGGCGCCGCCTTCGTGGACGCCTCCGGCAGGCAGCTGGGCCCGGACCCGAAGCGGTCCTCGGGCACCCCCACCACGGTGACGCTGAAGCCCGGCCAGAGCGCCTGGGCGGGGCTGACCTTCTCCAACCCCGGAGTGAGCGGCGCGAGGACGGCGACGCCCGCCTCGCTGATCGTCACACCGCCGGACGAGCGCGACCACCTCACGGTGAAGTGGACGGCCGGCCAGGTGCCCGTGGGCGGCAACGCCTCCTCGGTGTTCCTGACGGTTCTCAGCCCCGGCACCGAGCCCTGACCCGTGCCGTCGGCGGCGCTACCGCGGAGGTCCGGCACGGCCCTCTGCTTTGATGGGCGGGCACCGTCGGTCACGTCCGGAGGAACACCGCCCTGAACACCCCGCTGGCCGAGGCCCTCTCGGTCGTCCTGCTCGTCGCCGTGCTCGCCTGGGCCGTCGTCCGTCCCTTCGGCTGGCCCGAGGCGGTCATGGCCGTGCCCGCCGCCGGGATCGCCGTCGCCACCGGCGCGATCCCGCTGGACCACGCGCGGGCCGAGGCCGAGCGGCTGGGACCGGTGGTCGGGTTCCTCGCCGCGGTGCTGGTGCTCGCCCACTTCTGCGACGTGGAGGGGCTGTTCCATGCCTGCGGGGCGTGGATGGCCCGCCGGGCGCGCGGCCGCCCGGTGCGACTGCTGACCGCCGTGTTCGCGCTGGCGTCCGCCATCACCGCCGTGCTCAGCCTGGACGCCACGGTCGTACTGCTGACGCCGGTCGTGTTCGCCACCGCCGCCCGCACCGGCGTACGGCCCAAACCGCACGTCTACGCCTGCACGCATCTGTCCAACACGGCGTCGCTGCTGCTGCCGGTCTCCAACCTCACCAACCTGCTGGCGTTCGCGGCGAGCGGGCTGAGCTTCACCCGGTTCGCGGCGCTGATGGCGCTGCCGTGGCTGGTGGCGATCGGAGCCGAGTACGTGGTGTTCCGGCGCTTCTTCGTCCGCGACCTGGCCGCCGCGGTGCCCTCGCCGCGCACCGGCGAGACGCCCGAGCTGCCGCTGTTCGCCCTGGTCACCGTGGCCTGCACGCTCGCCGGGTTCGTCGTGGCCTCCGCGTTCGGCGTGGCACCGGTGTGGGCCGCCCTGGCGGGGGCGCTGGTACTGGCCGGGCGCGCGCTGCTGCGGCGCAGGGCGAGTGCGCTGAGCGTGGTGCGGGCCGCGGCTCCGGGCTTCCTCGCCTTCGTCCTGGCCCTGGGCATCGTGGTCCGCGCGGTGGTCGACAACGGTCTCGCCGGTGCCCTCGGGCGCATTCTGCCCGGCGGTACGGGACTGCCCGCACTGCTCGCCGTCGCCGCGCTGGCCGCCGTCCTCGCCAACCTGATCAACAACCTGCCCGCGGTGCTGGTCCTGCTGCCGCTGACCGCGCCGACCGGGCCGGGGGCCGTCCTCGCCGTGCTGCTCGGCGTCAACATCGGCCCGAACCTCACCTACGCCGGGTCGCTGGCGACCCTGCTGTGGCGGCGGATCGTGCACCAGCACGAACACGGTGTGGACCTCAAGGAGTTCACCCGGCTGGGTCTGCTGGCCGTGCCGGCCGCGCTCGTGCCGGCCGTGGTGGCACTGTGGGGGGCGCTGACGGTGCTGTGAAACGGAAGGAGGCCGACCGGATGCGTGTGATCACCTGGCTGGTGGAGGGCACCTGGCCCGCCTGCGTGGACGCTGTGCGCACCCATGCTCCGCACGCCTCCGACGTCGTCCTGCTGCACGTCAGCGGGCCGGAGGTGCCCGCGGTAGCGCACGGGGCCTTCGCCGGGTTGCTCGGCCGCGGCCGTGCCGAGCGCGACCCGGGCGACCTGCTGACGGACCTCGGCGGTACGTCGGCGGCCGAGCTGCTGGAGGCGGCCGCGGCCCGCCTCGGGCGGCCGTGCACCCGGGTGGAGCGGCACGGGCGGGTGGAGCGCGAGGTGGTGGCGGCCGCGGAGGACGCGGACCTGCTGGTGCTGGCCCGTGACGGCGACCGTGAGCGGCTCGGCCCGCACAGTCTGGGTCCGGCCGCGCGGTTCGCCGTCGACCACGCGCCCTGCGCGGTGCTGCTGGTGTGGCCGGAGGCGGCGCCGGACCTCACGACGATGCCCCCTCCCCCGCCGCCACCGCCGCCGCACCACCGCTGACGTCGTTCAGCGGCCGCCGCCGTGGCGGTGGCGCCTGTTCCGGTCGTCCCACGAGCAGGGGTGGCCGTCGGAGGAGCAGCGGTCCGTGGCGGACGGCTCGGCGCTGCCGTCCGTGGGCGGCGGGGTCGTCCGGGGCACGCCGCGGGCCGGGGCGGGCGTCTCCGCCGGTTTCGCAGGCCCCGACGGTCCGGGGCCGGTCCGGGCTGACGAGCCGCTGTCCAGGTCCCAGTTGACGACCTCCATCTGGAGCTCCGGCGCGGAGGTGTCCATCGCCCAGCGCTGGGTGTCGTTCTTCGCGCGGGTCTTGAGCACGAGGGCGCCGCCGCCGTCGGTGGCGGCGGGCGTCAGGGCCAGATCCTGGTCGAAACGGGGTACGAGGGTGCCCTGAAGGGTGAAGTCGTAGCGGATGTTCCTGGCGCCGGGTCCGGAGCCGGCCACACAGGGGGCGAGCCGTACCGAGTAGCCGAGGTGGGAGTCCAGGCACAGGCCGGGCGCGGCGCCGCTGCGCAGCAGGCCGTCGGTCTCGTACACCCACTGCTGGCCGGGGGCCGAGGAGCAGGCCGCCAGTTCGGTCTCCGCGCCTTCGACGGCCTTCTCGCCGACGACGTCGACGCACAGTCCGGACGCGGCGTTGTGCAGCCGTCCGCGCAGGGTGCCCCTGGCCGCCGTCCCGGCTCCGGTCCAGGACGGTCCGGAGGCCGAGGCGCCGGTGCCGGGCGGCCCGGAGGGCTGTCGTTCGCCGCGTGTGGGGGTTCCGTCACCGGAGCCGAGCACCGCCCACAGCGTGAGCGGCAGCACGACCAGCCCGCTCACCGTCGCCACCGCGATGACCAGGTTCCGCTGCCGCGCCCGCCGCGCCGCCTTCCGGGCCGACCGCCCCCGCGCGGCCGCACGGCCCCCGGCCGTCCCGCCCGCCGACGCCATCCCGTCCCCCGGTCCCGCTGCCGCGTCGCCGCGACCGGCCGGCACCGGCTCCGTGTCCGGCGTCGGCGGCCTGCGATCGGCAGAGGCCGGCTCGGCCCCGGCACCGCGACCGGCGCGCGCCGCTTGCGAGGCCGGGCCGACGGCCGCGGTGGCGGGCGGCGGGGCGGAACCCCAGGGCTCGGCAGCGGCGGGGGCCGCGAAGGGCGCGGCGACGGACAGCCCGGGGGCGGGCCCACCCGCCGGGTCGGGGCCGAGGGCGCCGCCCGGGCCCGGGCCGTCGGGCCGCCCGGCCGGGTAGGCCTGGCCGACGGCCACCGGACCGGACGGATCCGGCGCGAAAGACTCGCCCCCGCCCCGCGTCTTCGGCCACCCCGACGCGAACGGCTCTCCCCCGGCGGACGCGACCGGCCCCGACGCGAACGGCTCTCCCCCGGCCGGCGCGACGGGCCCCGACGCGGCGGCGGGCGCGGGGGGTTCCGGTTCCGTCGCGGCCGAGGGGCCGGCCAGGCGGGAGGCACGGTAGGCGCGGGCACCCCAGCCGAGGACTCCCTCGGCCAGCGCGCCGCCCAGGTCCGCGTTGAACTGGCCCAGTTGGTCGGCGGTGTGCCGGCAGTGCGTGCAGCCGGCCAGGTGCGTGCGCAGATCGGGGTCGACGTGGACGCCGCCCCGCCGGTAGGTCACGTCGAGCAGCCGCCGGTAGAGCAGGCACTCCTGCCGGGGTGCGACCTCGCGGTGCACCTGGAGGCTCTCCTCGCGCAACCGCTCCCGGGCCCGCCCGAGTTCGACGCGCGCGTCCTCCTCGTCGAGGCCCAGCAGCCGGGCCGGGGCGGCGAGGGGTTCGGCCTCGACCTCCGCGTGCCACAGCAGGGCGCGGCCCGTCTGCGGCAGCCGCTGGAACGCACGGGACAGCAGACGCCGGTCGCCCGGCGGCAGCAGTCGCGCGGCGATCCGCGCTCCGTCCGCACCCGCGGCCCTCAACTCCGGGTGCAGCATCTCCTGGCGGTGGTCCGCGCTCCACTCCGCCGCGATCCGGCGCACGGTGACGAGCAGTTGGGGCCGCCAGGCGGCGGTCGGCCCGGACTGCCGCAGGGACTCGCCGAACAGGCGGGTGAAGGCCGCGGTGGTGAGCATGCCCGCGGAATGCGGGCCGTCGGCGCACAGCCGTGCGTAGGCGAAGGCCGCCTCCCAGTGCCGGTCGAGGAGTTCACCGACGGGCAGCAGAGCGGGCGAGGTACCCGTCCACTTCCGGAGTTCGGCGCTCAACTGCTCGTCCGTGGTACCGAACGGACCGGGTGACGTAGGGGAATTGGACGTGCCCGGGTCTTTCACGGCCGCATTCCTCCATACACACCGCGGATTTGGTCCGTACCAAAAAATCCGTCCCAGAAAGGCGTGTCGGCATCTCGAACGTCCACCGCGCAGAGGGAGGACCCATGGCCTGCTCGCCGACTGGCCACACCTTTGCACAGGCCAGCGGCGAGCAACAAGGGATCACACGGTTTTGTGCATAACGCTCCCGGCACCCCGTGTTGACGAATTGTCAATTCCCTTGGTTGGAATGCGATTACTGACCGACGCGCAGGGCAATTGCCGCCCTCAGTGACCGCTGACGGCGTGCGGTGTGTACGGCCCTCCCAGCTCCTCGGCCTCCTTGTCGCTCAGCTCCAGTTCGACCGCGGCCACCGCGTCCCGCAGGTGCTCCGGCCTGGACGCCCCGACGATCGGCGCCGTGACCGTGTCCTGGCGCAGCAGCCAGGCGAGGGCGACCTGGGCGCGCGGAACCCCGCGGTTCCCGGCGACGCGGGTGACGGCCTCGACGATGCCGCGGTCGCCCTCCGCGTAGAGCCGGCCGCCGAAGGCGTCGGTGGCGCTGCGCTCGGTGGTGGTGCCCCAGTCCCGGGTGAGGCGGCCGCGGGCCAGCGGGCTCCACGGCAGTACGCCGACGCCCTGGTCCGCACACAGGGGAAGCATCTCCCGCTCCTCCTCGCGGTAGAGCAGGTTGTAGTGGTTCTGCATGGAGGCGAACCGGGTCCAGCCGTGCAGCAGGGCCGTGTACTGGGCCTTGGAGAACTGCCAGGCGTACATCGAACTCGCCCCGATGTAGCGGACCTTGCCCGCCCTCACCAGGTCGTGCAGCGCTTCCATGGTCTCCTCGACCGGCGTGTGCGGGTCCCAGCGGTGGATCTGGTACAGGTCGACGTAGTCGGTGCCCAGCCGGCGCAGGCTGTGGTCGATCTCCGTCATGATCGCCTTGCGGGACAGCCCGCCGCCGTTGGGTCCCGGCCGCATCCGGCCGTGCACCTTGGTGGCGAGCACGATGTCGTCGCGGCGGGCGAAGTCGCGCAGCGCGCGGCCGACGATCTCCTCACTGGTGCCGTCGGAGTAGACGTTGGCCGTGTCGAAGAAGGTGATCCCCGCCTCCAGCGCCTGCCGGATCAGCGGGCGTGACGCCTCCTCGTCGAGGGTCCACTCGTGCGTGCCGCGGCCGGGCACGCCGTAGGTCATGCAGCCCAGACAGATCCGCGACACCTCGAGGCCCGTCGAACCGAGCCTTGCGTACTGCATCGTTGCTGCTCCTGTCCTTGGTACGGTCGCCGGTCACGAGCCGGGGCGGCCCGCGGGCGGCCGCGTCGGAAACGTGTCCAGCAGGTCCAGTGCCCGTTCCCAGCCGAACTCGGGCCGGCGGCCGTCCCGCGCCGCTTCTCCGGAGAACGGCTCCCCGAAGCGGACGCCCATCCCGCGCAGGCGGGCGAGGCTCTCCCGGTAGGCGGGGTGGGCGGCGAGGGTGTCGGACACGCACGGCAGGACCACGACCGGGACGCCCAGGCCGTACGTCTCGCACAGGGTGCCCAGGGCGAGCGTGTCGGCGGTCCCGGCGGCCCACTTGTTGAGCGTGTTGAAGGTGGCGGGCGCCACGACCACGGCGTCCGGCGGCGGGAACGGGCGCGGGTCGGCCGGCGTGCGCCAGGCCGACCGTATGGGGCGGCGGGTCAGCGCCTCGACCGCGGCGGTGTCGAAGAAGCCGCCCATGGCGACCGGGGTCGCGATGACACCGACCTCCCAGCCCCGTTCCTGCGCGGTGGTGATCAGCTTGCCGACGCCCTCGGCGATGCCGGCGGCGCAGACGACGACGTAGAGGAAGGGTTTCCCGGACGCTGTCCCGGACTCCTTCCCGGGCATTGCCCCGGAGGGCTTCTGGGCCTGTTCGCTCACCCGGGAACCCTAGTCAATCCTGCGCCGCCGGGGCCACGGGGCGACGCGACGGCCGGCCGGCGGACCGGCCGGCCGCCGAGTCCCGCGGCGGACCGGCGGTCGGCGTGGCCCGCTACTCGTCCTCGGACAGTGTGATGGCGCCCACGGGGCAGGCGCGGGCGGCCTCCCGGACCATCGGGTCGCCGGCGCCGTCCTCCCTGCCGGGCAGCAGGGCACTGAAGCCGTCGTCGTCCTGGGTGAACACAGCCGGCGCGGTCAGGGCGCACTGTCCGGCGCCGATGCAGCGGTCCTTGTCGATCTCGATGTGCATGACGGAAGCCTCTTACCAGCTGACGGGGAGTTCCAGCATCCCCTGGATGGTGTCGCCGGGTTTGAAGGGGATCTCCTCCGGCGGGGCGGCGAGCCGGAGCCCGGGCAGCCGTTCGAGGAGCGTGCGCAGGGCGATCTCCAGCTCGGTCCGGGCGAGGTTCTGGCCGAGGCACTGGTGGATGCCGAAGCCGAAGGCGACGTGGTGGCGGGCCGAACGGTGGAAGTCGAGGGTGTCGGGCGCCGGGTAGACCTCCTCGTCGCGGTTGATGACCGAGGTGGAGAAGACCACGCCGTCCCCGGCCCTGATCGTGGTCCCGGCGATCTCGATGTCCTCGGTGGCCTGCCGCAGCAGCCCGTCCGCGATGGACAGCATCCGCATGAGTTCCTCGATCGCGTCCGGCAGCAGCGAGGGGTCGGCACGCAGCTCGGTCAGCCGGTCGGGGTGCAGCAGGAGCGTGTAGGTACCCAGGGAGATCATGTTGGCGGTGGTCTCGTGGCCCGCGACCAGGAGGATCATCGCCAGCGCGGTCAGCTCCTCGCGGTCCAGCTCACCCTCGTGCAGCCGCTGCTGGACGAGTTCGTCCAGCAGGCCCTCGCCGGGCTGCCGCCGCTTCAGGTCGATCAGCTCCTCCAGGTACGCCGCCAGCCGGTCCCGGGCGTCCTGCGTGTCCTCGGCCGTCGGTCCGCGCAGCAGCCGCCTCGACTGCTCCTCGAAGAACTCGTGGTCGGCGTAGGGCACGCCGAGCAGGGCGCAGATCACCATGGACGGCGCCGGCAGCGCGAAGGCGCGCACCAGGTCGACGGGCGGTCCCTGCGCGATCATCGCGTCCAGCAGTTCGTCGACGATCTCCTGGATGCGCGGCCTCAGCTCGGTGGCGCGCTTGAGGGTGAAGCTCGGGATCATCATCCGCCGCTGGGTGCGGTGCTTGGGGTCGTCGACGCCCAGGAGCGCCGGTTTGCGGTCGCGGACCGCGGCGAAGCGGGGCGTGGTGGCCGGGAAACCCGAGCGGGTGCGGTCCGTGGACAGCCGGGGGTCCACCAGCAGGTCCCGGGCGACGGCGTGGCCGGTCACGAGCCAGGCCGGGCGGCCGTCGTAGAGCCGGATGCGGGCCAGTGGCCGGGCGGTGCGCAGCGGGTCGTACCCGGTGGGCGGGTGGTAGGGGCAGGCCCGGTCCTGGGGGAAGGAGACGGGCTCGGACAGTTCGGTCAGGTCTGTCATGGAAGACCTCGCAGACGAAGGATGCGTCGTGCCGATCTTCATTAGATGCCCGGGGCACCTAGGGCACGACATGAAGTTCGGCCAGATCGGTGACCTTCGGGATCTGGCTGGGAACCACCCATTCCGGATCGTAATTCGGTTGCCGCCGAAACGGCGCGGGATACAGGATCCGGCCATGCCCACGACCGCTGTGTTCCCGCCGCTGCCGTCCGCCGCCGACCTCCCCGCGCGGTCCCAGCAGCAGCCCGGCCGTCCCCGGAGGCCCGGTCCGCCGCAGTCGTGAGCGCCGCGCTCGTCGCGGGCCTGCTCGCGGGCTACGGCATCGCCGTGCCCGTCGGCGCCGTCGCGACCTATCTCGTCACCCTGACCGCCCGTACGTCCCTGCGGACCGGTGTGTGCGCCGCGCTCGGCGTGGCGACGGCCGACGGCCTCTACGCCCTGCTCGCCACCCTCGGCGGCTCGGCCCTGGCCGCCGCGCTGCGGCCGGTGCTCGCGCCGCTGCGCTGGGCGTCGGCCCTGCTGCTCGCCGCGCTGGCCGTCCGGGGCGCGGTCGGCGCGGTGCGGCGGTACCGCGGGCACCGGCTCGCCGCCCGGGCCGCCCCACCGCCGCCGAGCCCGGCCCGTGCGTACCTGGCGCTGCTCGGGATCACCCTGCTCAACCCCACCACGCTGGTCTACTTCGCGGCGCTGGTGCTCGGCGCCCGTGGCACACAGGCCGCGCCACCGTCCCAGCAGGCGGTGTTCGTACTGGCGGCCCTCGCCGCCTCCGCGAGCTGGCAACTCCTGCTCGCGAGCGGCGGCGCCCTGCTTGGCCGCGCCCTGACAGGCCACCGGGGACAGCTGGTGACGACCCTGGCGTCCAGCGCCGTGATCACGGCACTGGCGCTACGAATGCTGCTGCCGCCGGGATGAGCGACCCACCCACGGCGCACCCACGGCGACGCGCCCCTACTGCGAGGGACGCGTCCCGCCCACGGGGCGAGGCCGGCCCGGGGGCGAGGTCCACCCTCGGAGACGCCGTGCGCCCAAGGCGGAACGCGATCCTCTTGCACGGGACGAGGTCCGCCCCGCAGAGGACGCCGTGCGCCTACGAGGGCCGCGGTCCGCCCGCATGGGGCGAGAACCGCCCTCAGGTAGCGCGAGGAACGCAGCCCGCCCGCAGAGGACGCCAGAGGGAGCCGTCCGCCGGGAGAGGCTGCTCGCCCGCGAGGAACGCAGTCCGCCCGCAGGGGGGCACGGCCCGCCCGCGAGGCGACGCGGCCTGGCCGTCCGGCGGCGTGGGCCGGTGGGGATGAATCGTGGGGGTCCGGATGTTGAATGGCGTTGCACCATCAGTGACGGGATGCGACGAGAGGACGGCCGGCATGGCTCTTGAGGGCGAGTACGAGCCCAGCCCGACCCAGTGGGTGCGGGAGCAGGTGGAGCTGTACGAGGGCTCCGGCGGCACCAAGGGGACCACACTGCTGGACACGGGCCTGCCCGTGATCCTGCTGACCACCGTGGGCGCTCGGAGCGGCAGGATCCGCAAGACACCGTTGATGCGCGTGGAGCACGAGGGGCAGTACGCCGTGGTGGCCTCCCAGGGCGGTGCGCCCAAGCACCCGTTCTGGTACTTCAACCTCAAGGCCGACCCCCGCGTCGAGCTCCAGGACGGTCCGGCCAAGCAGGACATGACGGCCCGTGAGGTCACCGGTGCGGAGAAGGCGCGGTGGTGGGAACGGGCCGTGGCCGCGTTCCCCCCGTACGCCGAGTACCAGGAGAAGACCTCGCGGGAGATCCCGGTCTTCGTACTGGAACCGGCCACCGGGATCTGAGCCGCGCGAGAAAATCCGGCCGGGAGGCTTGAGCCCGTCCCGTTCGGGCATGCGTCTGTCAGGCCCCGCCGCGCTCCCCCGTCGCGGCGGGGCCCTTTCGTGCCCGCTCGCTCCCCGGCCGCCGCGGCCCACGCCGTGCCGCCGGCGGATTTCGGGGAACGTGTTCACCAGGACATCCGTCGAGCAGGGAGGACACATGAGCGGCGGGGGCGAGGGCAACAGCGCCTACGGCCACAAGGCCTTCAAGCGGTCCAAGAGCCACTTCGCGGACCGGATCACCGCCGACGGGCGGGACGGTTGGCCGGTGGAGGCCGGACGTTACCGGCTGGTGGTCAGCCGTGCCTGCCCGTGGGCGAGCAGGTCACTGGTCTCCCGGCGGCTGCTGGGACTGGAGGACGCCCTGTCGCTGGCCGTCGTGGATCCGGTCCAGGACGACCGGAGCTGGCGTTTCACACTCGACGCCGACGGCCGGGATCCCGTACTCGGGATCCGTTTCCTCAGCGAGGCCTACGACCGGCGGGAGACCGGTTACCCCGGCGGGGTGAGTGTGCCCGCGGTCGTCGACGTGCCCAGCGGCGAGCTGGTCACCAACGACTTCCAGCAGATCACGCTCGACCTCGCCACCGAGTGGAGCGCGCTGCACCGGCCCGGTGCGCCGGACCTGTACCCGCGGGCGCGGCGCGACGAGATCGACACGGTGATGGCGGAGGTGTACGAGGACGTCAACAACGGCGTGTACCGGGCGGGCTTCGCCTCGAACCAGGAGGAGTACGAGGCCGCCTGCGCGGGCGTGTTCCGGCGGCTGGAACTGCTGGCGTCCCGCCTGGCCGGGCAGCGCTACCTCGTGGGCGACACGATCACCGAGGCGGACATCCGGCTGTTCACCACGCTGGTCCGGTTCGACGCCGTCTACCACGGCCACTTCAAGTGCAATCTGTGGAAGCTCGCCGAGAACCCCGTGCTGTGGGCGTACGGCCGGGACCTGTACCAGACTCCCGGTTTCGGGGACACGGTCGACTTCGACCACATCAAGCGGCACTACTACCAGGTGCACACGGGCCTCAACCCGACCCGGATCGTGCCGCTCGGGCCGGACCTGTCCGGATGGCTGAGTCCGCATCACCGCGAGGAGCTCGGCGGGCGCCCCTTCGGCGACGGGACCCCTCCGGGTCCCGTAAGGCCCGGCGAGGAGGTTCCGCCGCGAGGCCGGCCCTGACGGCCCCGGCGCCCGTACCGGCAACCCCCGTACCGGCAGAGGAGACACCGATGGCCAAGAAGAAGCACAAGATCCCGCTCGCCTACCAGCCCGTCGGCTTCGCGCTGGGCTGGGTCGGCGGCACGCTGGCGGGCTTGGCGTTCCGCGCGACGTGGAAGGCCATCCGTCACGAGGAGGAGGCTCCCGAGGCACTCGACGAGGACCGCCGCTGGGGCGAGATCCTGCTCGCCGCGGCCGTCCAGGGGGCCATCTTCGCGGTCGTACGCAGCGCCGTCGACCGGGCGGGCGCCACCGCCGTCGAACGCTCGCTCGGCGTCTGGCCCGCCAAGGTCAGGGACGACCACGGCTGACCCGCGTCGCCGTGGAAGCCCGGTGAGCGCACCCACCGGGGGCGGTGACCGCGCGGCACCCGGCCACCGCCGCCCGGCCCCGGTCAGCCCTGTTTGGGGCCGGCCTGGGGTACGCGGCGGAGGGTGAAGGTGTGGCCGGCCGGGTCGGAGCAGCTGCGTTCCTCGTACGGGCCGGGGGCGTCCTTGGCTTCCACGAGGCGGCCGCCGAGTTCGACGACTCGGCGCTCGGCCGCGTCCAGGTCCTCCACCAGGAAGTCCAGGTGCACCTGGAGCGAGTTCTCCGGGCGCGGCCAGCTCGGCGGGGTCGCGTTCGCGTCGCGGCGGAAGGCGAGCCGCAGTCCGTCGGCGGCCCTGATCTCCACCAGGTTCGCGGTCACGTCCGTCTCCCGCGCCTGGAGCAACTCCTTGTAGAACATGGCGAGTTTCTCGGGCTCGGCGCAGTCGAGCACCACGACGCCCGCGTTCACCAGCGGCATGTCTCCTCCGTAGGGTCCGGCGGCGGGACGTGGCTGCCCCGCCACCCCTTCCTCCCGGATATCCCGGCCCCGCGGATTCAGGCACGCGCCGCGGACGAACCCCGGCCGATCTTGCCAACCGTCAGGCGCTCGCAGCACAAGGGGAGTCCGAACCCGCGGGGCGCGCCGCCGGATGAGCGGGCGGGCGAGGGCAGGCTCGTTCACCATGAACGGCATGGAGACGATGCGCGCGATCGGTCAGGACGTCCTCGGCGGTCCCGAGGTGCTGCGGGAAATCGAACTGGAGCGGCCCGTGCCCAGGCCCAACGAGGTGCTGGTGCGGGTACGGGCCGCCGGGGTGAACCCCACGGACTGGAAACACCGGGCCAACGGCGGCTTCCTCGGCGAACCGCCGTTCGTACTGGGCTGGGACGTCTCCGGGGTGGTCGAGGCGACGGGCATCGGAGCCTCCCTCTTCCGGCCCGGGGACGAGGTCTTCGGCATGCTGCCGTACCCGTTCGGCCACGGCTCGCACGCCGAGTACGTGACCGCTCCGGCCCGGGCCTTCGCGCCGAAGCCGGCCGGGATCGACCACACCGGGGCGGGCGCGCTGCCGCTGGTGTCGCTGACCGCGTGGCAGGCGCTGGTGGAGCGGGCGGATCTCCGGGCGGGGCAGCGGGTGCTGATCCACGCGGCGGCCGGCGGGGTCGGCCATGTGGCCGTGCAGATCGCCAAGGCGCGCGGCGCGTACGTCTTCGGCACCGCCGGCGCGGGCAAGCACGACTTCCTGCGCGGTATCGGTGTGGACGAGCCGGTCGACTACCGCTCGACCGACTTCACCGAGGCGGTGCGGGACGTCGACGTCGTGCTGGACACCATCGGCGGCGACACCTCGCTCCGTTCGCTGCGGGTGCTGCGCCCGGGCGGTCTCCTGGTGTCGATCCTGCCGGTCGGCTCCGACGACCTCTACCGAGAGGCCGAGCGGCTCGGCGTCCGGGCGGTCCGGATGCTCGTCGACGCCGACCACCACGGCATGAAGGCGATCGCGCAGCTCGTCGAACAGGGCAGGCTGCGCGCCACGATCGCCGGCACCTTCCCGCCGACCGAGGCCGCCAGGGCGCACGAGCTCGGCGAAACCGGCCGCACCACGGGCAAGCTGGTCCTGCTGATGGACTGACGCCCGGGCACCGGGCACACCGCCCGGCGATGTGCCCGGTCACACGGAGCCGGACGCGGCCCCGTGCTGCTCCAGCGCCGCCTCCAGCGTCGGCTGCGGGGGCAGCAGCCGGGACAGCCCGGTGACCTTCAGGATGCGCAGGGTCAGCGGGTGTGTGCACACCAGGCGCAGCTCTCCGCCGTGGTCGAGGACCCGGCCGCGGGCCCGGTACAGCAGGCGCAGGCCTGAACAGTCGAAGAAGTCCACCCGACTCAGGTCGATCACGACCCGGGCCCCGGGCCGTGCGGTGGCCCGGTCGATGTGGGGGGCGATCTGCGCCTCCGCGGCGATGTCGATCTCGCCGCGGAACTCCAGCACGGTGTGCCCGCGGTCCCGATGGACGCGCAGATGCCGGGTGAACGGCGGCGCAGGATCCTGCTGCACGACGGCATTCCCCTCCAACCGGCTCCAAGTACGACGGGCTCGGAGACCACAGCATCCCCCAGCCTTCGGGGCCCAACACCCCTACCTGCTCAGCAAGTTACCCTCGTAGGAGTGAATTCCAGCATGTTCGGTTGACATATGTCTCCGAATTGCAGCCGACTACGGCTGCTCGGTGGGCGGTGCGTCGAACAGGGCGCTGACGGACTCGCCGTTGTGGATGCGGCGTACGGCCTCCGCGAGGGCCGGGGCGATGGACAGGATCCGCAGCTTGTCCTTGTGGGCCCGATACTCCTCGTCCGCCACCGGCACCGGCACGGTGTTGGTGCACACGATCTCCAGGACGTCGCTCTGCTCGGTCAGCCGTTTGAGGGCGCCCGCCGCGAACAGGCCGTGGGTGCAGGCGACGCGGATGGAGCGGGGTCCCAACTCGCGTAGCCGGTCGAGCAGTTCGAGCACCGTACTGCCCTTGGCGATCTCGTCGTCCAGCACGATGACGTCCCGACCGGCCACATCGCCGATGACGGAGCTGATGATCACCCGGTCGTCGGCGTAGCGCTGCTTGGCCCCGGCGGCCACCCGGGCCCCGATCATCCGGGCGAACGCGGCCGCCTCCTTGGCGTTGCCCAGGTCCGGGGAGACCACGGTGGTGCGGGACAGGTCGTACTGCCGGAAGTGCTCGGCGAGTTCGCGCAGCGCGTGCAGATGGTCGACGGGCACCGAGAAGAAGCCGTGCACCTGCGGGGCGTGCAGCGTCATCGCCAGCACGCGGCTCGCGCCCGCCGCGACCAGCAGATCGGCCACCAGTCGGCCGCCCAGCGAGATGCGCGGCGCGTCCTTCTTGTCGGAGCGGGCGTAGGAGTAGTGCGGCATCACGACGGTGATCCGCCCGGCGGAGGCGCCGCGGGCCGCGTCGCACATCAGCAGCAGCTCCACGAGATGTTCCTGCACCGGCTTGACCAGCGGCTGGATGAGGAAGACGTCCCGCTCCCGGCAGTTCGCCCGGAGCTGCACCTCCAGGCAGTCGTTGGCGAAGCGGCTGACCCGCGCCGGGCTGAGGGGCACACCCAGATGGGCGCAGACCTCCGCCGCCAGGTCGGGGTGGGCGCTGCCGCTGAACACCGCGATGTCTCGCACGATCCGCTCCTCGCTGATCATTCCGACTCCCGGCTCATGCTACTGATCGCCCGGTGACGGGCCGCGGTACACCGCCGCCGGGGCCAGGCGGGCCCCCGTGGGCCGTAACCGCCCTGGGTCCGGCCGACTGACCTGTCTGGCAGCGGATTTGGCGGGCATTCTCAGGAGGGAGGAAGGAGAACCGTGGGATGACGACTCCCCCCGAGCGAGCCACCCGGCGCATGCCCGGCTGGGCGAAGGCGGTGAGTGCCGTCGTGGTGGTGCTCGCGCTGCTGTTCGCCGGTGTCGCACTGGCCGTGCTGCCCGGCATCAAGGACCTGTTCGGCACCGAGACGCACGACCGCTCGGGCCCCGCGCTCTTGAAGTCGATCCAAGACCTCAGCCGTTACGACGCCGCCTCCGGCAACTTCCAGGTCGTCGTGGACCTGGAGAAGGACAGCAAGTACCTGCCCGACGCCATCCGCGGCACCCGCACCCTCTACGTCGGGGCCGGCACCGTGGACGCCTACGTGGACCTCGGCCGGCTCGGCGACGAGGACGTGACGGTCGACGGGGACCGCACCTCGGCCACGCTGCGACTGCCGCACGCACGGCTCGGCCGCCCGGCCCTGGACGCGGACCACTCCTACGCCGTCTCCAAGCAGCGCGGTCTGCTCGACCGCCTGGGCGACCTGTTCTCCGACAATCCCAACAGCGAGCAGGCCGTACAGCGGCTCGCGGTCAAGCACATCGCCGACGCGGCGAAGGACAGCGGCCTGACGGCCCGGGCCGAGACCAACACCACCGGCATGCTCGAAGGCCTGCTCAAGTCCCTGGGCTTCAAGGAGGTACACGTCACGTACGGGCCCTGAGCGGGCCTCCGCCGCGCTCCCCCGTAGCCCTTGGCGCGCCCGATCGTCCACGGCCGCGGCGGCCCGTGGAAAATCCGCGGGCTCCCGCCCGGGCCGGCCGGCAGGCCGGCGCCCAGGACCATGGCCCGACCTCTGCTCGCCCCTCGCAGTCGCGCTTCAGGCGATGCTCGGACGCCGACCTCCGCGACGCCGACCCCATGCCGGGCAGGGCATCCTCGACCGGTTCGCGGGTAACCGACCCACATGGCAAGGGAGTTGGCGACCAGGAGGACCGGCATGGCCCGTGTGGCGTTCAGTCCGCGTACCGTTTTCCGCCCGCGCAAGGGCCGGTCCGGGACCGCCGGGCGGCGGGCCGAAGGGGTCCGCCGGCCGCTGGCCTGGCCGCTGCGGCTGCTGGCGATGCTGTGCGCCTTCGCCTTCATGGTGGCGTTCGCCGTCGTCCTGGCGCAGCTGACGCTGGAGCCGTCGCCCGCGTCGGCGTCCATCGCGCACAGCAATCTGCGTCCGGGAAGCTCGCTTCGGGCCTATCTGGAGGGCGCGGGGACGCAGGAGGCGGTCAAGCAGATCGGCGGGAACGTGCTGCTCGGTGTGCCGTTCGGCGTGCTGGTGCCGGTCGTCGCGCCGGGGGCCCGCGGAGTCCTTCGGGTGCTGCTGCTGACCGCGACGGTGATGCTGCTGGTGGAGTTCGCGCAGGGCGCCCTGATCACCGGGCGGGCCTTCGACATCGACGACGTCGTCCTCAACACCACGGGCGCGCTGCTGGGTCACGTACTCCTGGGCCGGCGGATGGGCCGGGCCGTGCACGCGCGCAAGCCGCGTGAGTGATGGCCGGAATTGGTCCGTACCACATATTGACGACCTCTTATCTCACTCCTTGAATCAAGGGCGACACATTCACCCCCCACAACGGACGGCGGCCCGGGCCCGGGCCGCCGCACGGAAGGGAGAGCCGTGGCCCGTCCACGCCTGCTCCGCAGATGTCTGTTCGCCGCCCTGTCCGCCGTCCTGGTCGGCTCCGCCGCCGTCAGCCCGGCGCGGGCCGACTCCCCGAAAGCGGCCACCCCCACGGCGGCCACCCCGAAGGCGGCCGCCGCCGTCACGTTCTCCGACACCTTCGACGGCCCCGCCGGCGCGGCCGTCGACTCCTCCAAGTGGCAGATCGAGACCGGCGACAACGTCAACAACCACGAACGGCAGTACTACACGTCGGGCAACAAGAACGCGGCCCTGGACGGCCAGGGCCATCTGGTGATCACCGCCCGGCGCGAGAACCCCTCCAACTACCAGTGCTGGTACGGCACCTGCCAGTACACCTCGGCGCGGCTGAACACCTCCGGGAAGTTCACCGCGCAGTACGGGCACGTCGAGGCCCGGATGAAGATCCCGCGGGGGCAGGGCATGTGGCCCGCGTTCTGGATGCTCGGGACGCCGGTCAACTGGCCGGACTCCGGTGAGATCGACATCATGGAGAACGTCGGTTTCGAGCCGTCCACCGTCCACGGCACGATCCACGGCCCCGGCTACTCCGGCTCGGGCGGCATCGGCGCCGGCTACACGCTGCCGAACGGACAGGCCTTCGCGGACGCCTTCCACACCTTCGCCGTAGACTGGGCGCCGGACTCGATCACCTGGTCCGTGGACGGCAACGTCTACCAGCGGCGCACGCCGGCCGACCTGGGCGGCAGGACGTGGGTGTTCAACAAGCCGTTCTTCCTGATCCTGAACCTGGCCGTGGGCGGCTACTGGCCGGGCGACCCGGACGGCTCCACCTCCTTCCCGCAGCAGCTCGTGGTCGACTCGGTATCGGTGACCACCAGCGACACGTCCGGCGGCGGCGCGATCCGCGGGCTGGCCGGCAAGTGCGTGGACGTGGCCGGGGCGAACTCCGCCAACGGCACCCCGGTGCAGCTCTACGACTGCAACGGCACCGCCGCCCAGCAGTGGACGGTCGCCTCGGACGGCACCCTGCGCGCACTCGGCAAGTGCCTGGACGTCACGGACCGCGGCACCGCGGACGGCTCCACCGTCCAGTTGTGGGACTGCGGCGGCGGCGCGAACCAGAAGTGGGTGGTCTCCTCGGCGCACGACATCGTCAACCCGCAGGCGAACAAGTGCCTGGACGTCACCGGAAACAACTCCGCCAACGGCACCCGGCTCCAGATCTGGACCTGCACGGGCGGCGCCAACCAGAAGTGGACGGTGGGCTGAGCCAGTGGGGACCGGAACTGACGGCTAGTGCACGGTCCAGGTGAACTTGTCGCCGCCGACCCAGCGGATCACGTCCGGATCGTCGAGGTCGTGGACGCTGATACCGAAGGCGGCGGCGGCTTCGAGGACGTCGATGACGGTCTTCGCCTCGCCGACCACCTCACCATCGATTTCCACGATACGGAAAGGCGGACTGCCCGGCTGCACGCCGAGTACGAGGATCCGCGGCCGCGCAATGTAGGGGGTAGCGACTTCGGTCATGCCATCCAGCCTAGAACGCCGACCGCGGCGACGGGTTTCCGGCACCGCCGGGCCCGGGGTTCCGCACCCCCGCGGCGTCCGCCCCGACGGGCCGGCCCGGAAGCCTCCGGGCCGGCCCGTCCCGCGCCGTCCGGTGCCGTGTGGTGCGGCCCCGGTGGCGCCGGGGAACCCTGGGGGTGGAGGTGGCGATGGACCCTGTCGAGGCACTGGACCGGATCGCCTTCCTGCTGGAGCGGTCCCTGGCGCCGACCTACCGTGTGCGCGCCTTCCGCACCGCCGCCCGGGTGCTGTCCGGGCTGCCCGAGCGCGAGGTGGCCGAGCGCGCCACGGCCGGGACTCTCCAGTCACTCAAGGGCGTCGGCCCGAAGACCGCCCAGGTGGTGCGGGAGGCACTGGCCGGGCAGGTGCCCGGCTACCTGCGGAAGCTGGAGGACGAGGCGGACGAACCGCTCGTCGCGGGCGGCGAACGGCTGCGGGCGCTGCTGCGCGGCGACTGCCATCTGCACTCCGACTGGTCCGACGGCGGTAGCCCGATCGAGGAGATGGGCCGGACCGCGGCGCGCCTCGGGCACGAGTGGGCGGTGCTCACCGACCACTCGCCGCGGCTGACGGTGGCCCGCGGGCTGTCCGCCGAGCGGCTGCGCGAGCAGTTGGAGGTGGTCGCGGAGCTGAACCGGACATGGGCGCCCTTCCGGCTGCTGACCGGTATCGAGTGCGACATCCTCGACGACGGCTCGCTCGACCAGGAGCCGGAGCTGCTGGAGCGGCTGGACGTCGTGGTGGTGTCGGTGCACTCCAAACTGCGGATGGACGCCCGGTCGATGACACGCCGCATGGTGGCCGCCGTGCGCGATCCGCACTCCGACGTCCTCGGCCACTGCACCGGACGACTGCTGACCGGGCGGGGACGGCCGGAGTCGGAGTTCGACGCGGACGCGGTGTTCGCCGCGTGCGCCGAGACCGGCACGGCCGTGGAGATCAACAGCCGCCCGGAGCGGCTGGACCCGCCGCTGCGGCTGCTGCGCCGGGCCGTGGAGGCCGGCGTGCTGTTCTCCGTCGACACCGACGCCCACGCGCCCGGCCAGCTGGACTGGCAGATCCACGGGTGCGCGCGGGCCGAGGAGTGCGGGGTGCCGCCGGAGCGCGTGGTGACCACGTGGACCGGGGAGCAGCTGCTGGACTGGGCCCGCGAGCGGCGGACGCCGTGAGGCGTGCCGCCCGCGCGTCCCTCGGTGCTCGCCCGTGCCAGTCCGTGCGGTCCGCGCCCGTGCGGGTCCGCGTCGACCGGCCGGGACCGGGTACTCGGTGGACCGCACTGTCATCCGCCGCCGAGAGGAGCCGAGGGTGAGCAGCGCTTCGGGCAGCCGGGTCGTCGTCACGGGCGCCACCGGCAATGTCGGCACGAGTGTCGTACGGGTGCTCTCCGAGGATCCGGAGATCGGGTCCATACGGGGGCTGGCCCGCAGGATCCCGCAGTGGTCGCCGCCGAAGACGCAGTGGTCGGCGGTGGACGTGTCCTTCGAGCAGTCCGGGCTGGCCGGGGAGTTCGCGGGCGCCGACGCCGTGATCCATCTGGCCTGGGCCTTCCAGCCCACGCACGATCCGGCGGCCACCTGGCGCACCAACGTGCTGGGGAGCATCCGGGTCTTCGACGCGGTGGCCGCCGCGCGGGTGCCGGTCCTGGTGCACGCCTCGTCGGTCGGCGCGTACTCGCCGGGGCCGAAGGACCACGCGGTGGACGAGTCGTGGCCGACCCACGGCTGGCCGGACGCCGCGTACTGCCGGGAGAAGGCGTATCTGGAACGGGCCCTGGACACCTTCGAGCGGGACCATCCGGACGTGCGGGTGGTCCGGATGCGTCCGGCCTTCCTGTTCAAGCGGGAGTCGGCGAGCGAGCAGCGCCGGATCTTCGGCGGCCGGTTCCTGCCGGGGCAGCTGGCCCGGCCCGAGCTGATGCCGTTCCTACCGGACGTCCCGGGCCTGCGGGTGCAGGCGCTGCACACGGACGACGCCGCCCGGGCCTACCGGCTGGCGCTCGCGCACGAGGTGCGGGGGGCGTTCAACCTGGCCGCCGAGCCGCCGCTCGACGCGCAGGTGCTGGGCGAGCTGCTCGGCTCCCGGCCCGTACGGCTGCCGCGCACCGCCGCCCGCTCGGCGATCGCCGCCGCGTGGGGGCTGCGCCTGCTGCCCGCCTCTCCCCAGCTGTTCGACGCGGTCCTCCACCTCCCCCTGATGGACTGCACCCGGGCCCACACCGAACTGGGCTGGCGCCCGGAACGTACGGCGACGGAGGTCCTCCAGGAGTTCCTCCAGGGGCTGCAGCGGGGCGAGGGCGAGGACACGGAGCCGCTGCGGGGCCGCAAGGTCGGGTGAGCCGGGGCCGGATCGGCATCGGCACCGGCATCAGCAGGGGTCCCCGAGGGGAGCCGGGCCACGGCCCCGGAGGTGTCAGCCGTGTGCCCGGAGCGCCCGCATCTGTTCCTCCAGCGGGCCGAGTCCGATGTCCCGGCGGCGCTCGTCGAGGGTCTGCGGGCGGCGCACGGGGTACGGGCGCAGGGTGACGGGGTTGATCCGCGTGCCGTAGAACTGCGGCTCGCCCAGTTCCACGGCGCAGTGGTCGGCGATGTAGGCCAGGTGCACCGCGGGGCAGCGGCCGTCCGCGGTGGCCTGGGCGATCAGCTCCCGGCACCGCAGCCGGAAGCCCAGGTCCGGGGCGTGCAGCAGGATCATCAGGGCGGCTGTCGAGGCGGCCCCGCCGACGGCCTCGACGGTCGGCCAGCCGTGCAGGCGTACGATCGCCGCGAGCGCCTCGGCGTTGTCCCGGCGGCACCGGGCCACACTCCGTCGCCGCTCCGCCGTGGGCGCGGCCCCCGCCTCCCGCGTCGACTGCCGGTCCGCGTCGGCCCTGCGCACCAGCTCGGCGGCCACCAGGGAGGCGGCCTCCCCGGACAGCGGCGTCGCGTCCTGCCCCGCGACCGGTACCGCTTCCCGCCCGACGAGCGGCACCGTGTCCCGCTCGGCCGTCGGCACCGCCGCCTCGGCCAGTCCCGTCACCGGTCCGCCCGGGACCGCGCGGGCGGCCGGGACCGCGAGGTCTGCGCCCGAGACGTCCGGTCCGCGGGATGTCGTGGGCGTGCCCACGGGATGGTCCGGAGAGGCCGTCATGGTGCCGTGCCCCCACGGCGGCGCAACGTGAACCACACTCTCTTGCCGGGGTGGCCGGGTTCGGGCGGCGCCATTCCCCAGTCGTCCGCCAGCGCGGCGACGATGGCGAGTCCGCGTCCCGACTCCGCGTTCGCGTCCGCCGGTCGCGGTCGTGGCAGCACCGGCGAGGAGTCCGCCACCGTCACGCGGAGGGTGTACGGGCTCCACTCGACGGTCACGGTGACCGTGTCGTCCGGGCCGGTGCGCGCGTGCTTGACCGCGTTGGCGAACAGTTCGTCCGCGGCGAGCACCGCGCCGTCGCGCTGATCGGCCGACAGCGGCAGCCGGGCGAACTGCTCGGCGACCAGTCGCCGTACGGCCGCCGCCCAGGAGGGGTCGGCGGGCACGGTGGAGCGGACGCGGAAGGGTTCGTCCGCGGCGGGACCGGCAGGCCGGTGCCGGGTGTCCGCCGGTGCGGGCGGCGGCCCGGGGCGCCAGGCGCTGGATGCCGTCATCGGTCCTCCTTCGGACGCGGCGGCGCGGCGCGCTGCGTCAGGACGGCCGCCCTCGTCCGCGCGCGGGCGGGGCCGGGGTCCGGGCTCCTCGACTGTCCGTCGGTCACGATGGCCATCCAGGTCTCGCGTCGCGTTCCCGTGCGGGCCGGGTTCGCATCTGGCGGAACGTCAGTTTCCTTGCTGAAACGCACAGTTGACCGGCGCGACGGCCCGCTGTGCGACAGCTCTCCCTGTCACTATGGTCTCGGACACACTCGGCCCGCAACCTGCGTTCTGATAATTTCAGAACGTTCACCAACACTCTGTCTGTGTCCTCGACGTCGTGCCACACTGCACGCGAAGACGGCCGTTCGGGAGGTAGGACGTGAGGGAGAACCGCTCAGGCGGGAGCGCGCCCACCGTCCTGCGGATGGTCCTCGGCAAGCGGCTGCGGCACCTGCGGGAGCGGGCCGGGGTCTCCTTCGAGGACGCGGCACGGGCCATCGAGGTCACGCCGTTGACGGTCCGCCGGATAGAGAAGGCCGAGGTCGGCCTGCGCATCCCGTACGTCAAGGAGTTGTTGCGCACCTACGGTGTGCCCGCGGCGGAGATCGACGACTTCGCCACCCTGGCCCGGGAGGCCAACCGGCCGGGCTGGTGGTACAAGTACCGCGACGTGCTGCCGGAGTGGTTCAAGGCGTACGTGAGCCTGGAGAGCGAGGCCAGCGTCATCCGCCTCTACGAACCCCATTACGTGCCGGGCCTGTTGCAGACCCGCGACTACGCCACGGCGCTCATGCGGGTCGGCTTCCCCAACGAGTCCAAGGAGGAGATCGCCCGTCGCGTGGCCCTGCGCCTGAGACGCCAGGACCTGCTCGCCAAGCCGGACGGCCCGGCCATGTGGGCCATCGTGGACGAGACGGTGCTGCGCCGTCCCGTCGGCGGCCCCGAGGTGATGCGGGCCCAACTGGACCGGCTCGTCGAGGTGCTCCGGATGCCGAAGGTCAGTATCCAGGTCATGCCCTACTCGGTGGGGGCCCACGCGGGCGCCTTCGGCCCCTTCCACCACTTCCGCTTCGGCTTCTCCGAACTGCCCGACGTCGTCTACACCGAGAACCTCGCAGGCTCGGTGTACTACGACCGGCCGGAGGACGTCGTGACCTATCTCGAAGTTCTGGACCGGATGTCCGTGCAGGCGGAACCGGTCGCACGGACCAGGGACATCCTGGGCGATCTGCGTAAGGAGTTGTGATCCATGGCATCCAACGCTCCCCTCCACAGCGGCATACCGGCCGGTGACCTGGGCACCGAGGGCTGGCACAAACCCTGGAGCGGCACCAACGGCGGCTCCTGCGTCGAGGCCAAGCGCCTGCCCGACGGCAGGGTCGCCCTCCGCCAGTCCACCGACCCCGAGGGGCCCGCGCTGCTCTACAGCCGGGACGAGATGATCGCGTTCCTCCGGGGCGTCAAGGCGGGCCAGGCGGACTTCCTGGTGGACTGAGCCCGAACCGGACCCGGAGCGAACCGGAACAGCCCCGGCCGGCCCCGCAGCCCGCGGGACCGGCCGGCTCCGCGTCGGGGTTCGCGGCATGGGCCTGACCGCGTCGGTCCGGGGACGGGGGCGGGGGCGGCGCCCTCCTCGACATCATCCTGAACTCGGGCCACGCGTACGGACGTTGACGCTAAGTTGAAGAAAGACACCGACCGCGGCACGCACGGCAGGAGACCCCCCATGGCAGACGGCGAGCTCACCCCGGACCAGGACGCGCTGTCCAAGATCGACACCACGGTGCCGCACTCGGCCCGCATCTGGAACTACTGGATGGGCGGCAAGGACAACTACGAGGTCGACCGGATCGCGGGCGACGCCTACCGCGAGCACGCGCCGACCATCGAGACGATGGCCCGCGCCTCCCGCCAGTACCTGGTCCGCGCCGTGACCTACGTGGCCGGCGACCTCGGCATCCGCCAGTTCCTCGACATCGGCACCGGACTGCCGACCTACGACAACACCCACCAGGTCGCCCAGCGCATCGCCCCCGAGTCGCGCATCGTCTACGTCGACAACGACCCGCTGGTGCTGCGCCACGCCCAGGCCCTGCTCACCAGCACCCCCGAGGGTGTGACCGAGTACATCGACGCGGACCTGCACGACCCCGAGGCGATCATCGAGCGGGCGGGCAAGATCCTCGACCTCGACCAGCCGGTGGCCCTGATGCTGATGGGCATCCTCGGCCACGTCCAGGACTACGAGGAGGCGAAGTCGATCGTCCGCCGCCTCCAGGCCGCGCTGCCCTCCGGCAGCTGCTTCGTGCACTACGACAGCACCGACACCGACCAGGCGCTCAAGGAGGCCCAGCAGGGCTACGACGACACCGGCGCCGTCCCGTACGTGCTGCGCAGCCCGGAGCAACTGACCGCCTACTACGAGGGCCTCGATCTGGTCGAGCCCGGCATCGTCTCCTGCCCGCTGTGGCGTCCCGAGCCGGGCGGCAGGCCCGAGCCCACGGACATCCACGGCGGCGTGGCCCGCAAGCCCTGACACCCGGGCGGCGGGACTCGCGGGCCACGCCCCGGACTACGGCGCCGTGCGCAGGAAGTCCGCCAGCGCCTCCAGGAGCCGGTCGACGTCCTCGTCGTCGTTGTACGGGGCCAGGCCGATCCGCAGCCCGCCGGTGTCGCCCAGGCCGAGCCGGCGGGAGGCCTCCAAGGCGTAGAACGCGCCCGACGGAGCCGCGACGGCGCGTTCGGCCAGGTGGCGGTAGGCGTCGACGGTGCTGCGGCCCTCGATGGTCAGCAGCAGGGTCGGGGTGCGCTCGGCCGCGCGCGAGTGCACGGTGATCTCCGGGAGGCGGGAGAGCTCCTCCTCGATCCGGCGGCGCAGGGCGTCCTCGTGCCGTTCGAGCGAGCCGAAGGAGGCGAGGAGCCGTTCCCGCCGGGTGCCGCGCGCCCGCGGGTCCATCCCGGCGAGGAAGTCCACGGCGGCCCGGGTGCCGGCCAGCAGTTCGTAGGGCAGGGTGCCGAGTTCGAAGCGCTCGGGCACCGCGTCGGACGAGGGCAGCAGCTTGTCCGGGCGCAGCGTCTCCAGCAGGTCCGGGCGGCTCGCCACGACGCCGAGGTGCGGGCCGAGGAACTTGTACGGGGAGCAGGCGAAGAAGTCCGCGCCCAGGGCGGCGAGGTCGACCGGGGCGTGGGCGGTGTGGTGCACGCCGTCGACGTAGAGCAGGGCGCCGTGCTCATGGGCCAGGGCGGCGATCGCGGGCAGGTCCGGGCGGGTGCCGATCAGGTTGGAGGCGGCGGTGACCGCGACCAGCCGGGTGCGGTCGGACAGCTGGTCCGCGATGTGCCGCGCGGTCAGTTCGCCGGTGGCCGGGTCGAAGTCGGCCCAGCGCACGACGGCTCCCACGGCCTCGGCGGCCTGGACCCAGGGCCGGATGTTGGCGTCGTGGTCGAGCCGGGTGACGACGACCTCGTCGCCCGGCGCCCACGTCCGGGCCAGCGTGCGCGAGAAGTCGTACGTCAACTGGGTCGCGCTGCGCCCGAAGACGACTCCGGACGGCTCCGCGCCCAGGAGGTCCGCCATGGCTTCCCGGGCGGTGACGACGCAGTCCTCGGCGTTGCGCTCGCCCGCCGTCGTCAGGCCCCGGTTGGACAGCGGACCGGCCAGCGCGTCGGCGACGGCGTCGATGACCGGCTGCGGTGTCTGGCTGCCGCCCGGCCCGTCGAAATGGGCCCACCCGGCCTTCAGCGCGGGGAACTGCGCGCGGACACCGGTGATGTCATGCGTCACGGACTACTCCTTCGAACGCTCCTGTCGCGGGATGCGGCCCCCATGATCCATCGCCGCGCGCCGCGAGGACAGCCCCCTACGTTCTGCGTTCCTCCAGGGCCGTCTGCCAGGCAGGGACCGGGTCCTTGGGGGCCGGGTCGGCGCGGCGGCCGCCGCGGGTGAAGAAGTCGGCGAGGGGGAGGATCGCGGCGCCGACGGTGACCGCGTCCGGGCCGAGCCTGCCCAGGTCGATGGTGACCCGCTCGGCGGGGTGGCGCAGGGCGTACGCGGTCGCGTGGCGGCGTACCGCGGGCAGGAAGCGGGGGCCGAGCTGGAGGCCGGCCCAGCCGCCGATGAGGATGCGCTCGGGCTGGAAGAGGTTGATCAGGTCGGACAGGCCGGCGCCCAGGTATTCGGCGGTCTCCTCCAGCACGGCGAGCGCCACGGGGTCGGCGGCGGTGCCCTCGGGCGGGTAGGCGGCGGCCAGCAGGGCGGTCAGCGCGGTCTCCTCGTCGGTGTCCCGCGGCGGTCGGCCGCCCTCCTCGCGCCAGCGGGCCAGCAGGGATTCCGCGCCGGCGTACGCCTCCAGGCAGCCCAGGGCGCCGCAGCGGCAGCGGCGCCCCCGTACGCGTACCGTCAGATGCCCCCACTCCACGGCCCGGCCGCGCTCGACCTCGGGGGTGACCAGGCAGGCGCCGACGCCGGAGCCGAAGAGCACCACGACCGCGTTGCCCGCGCCGCGGCCGGCGCCGAACCACATCTCGGCCTGGCCCAGGGTCTTGGCGCCGTTGTCGATGAAGTACGGGACGCCGTCCGGGAGCCGGGAGCCGGCGCGGAGCAGGGACTCCAGGGGTACCGCGTCCCAGCCGATGGTCTGTCCGTGCACGACGGCACCGCGGTCGGGAGTGGGCTCGACGATGCCGGGGACGCCGATCCCGACCCCGAGGAGGCGCTCCGGGGGCAGGCCGGCCGTGGTCAGGACCTCGGCGATCCCGTCCCGGATGTGCCCGGTGATCACGTCGACGTCGTAGCCCTGTGACTCCAGTGGCCTTTCGGTGCGCGCCAGTTCGGTGAGGGTGAGGTCGAACAGCTCGACACGGACCCGGGTTTCGCCGACGTCCACGCCGATCATGTGGCCGCTGCCCGGCGCGACGCGCAGCAGGGTGCGCGGGCGGCCGCCGTCGGAGTCGACGCTGCCGGCCTCCTCGACGAGGCCGTCGGCGACCAGGTCGGCGACGACGTTGCTGACCGAGCCGGAGCTCAGGCCGGTCGCGGGGCCGAGTTCGAAGCGGCTGAGGGGGCCGTCGAAGTAGAGCCGTTGCAGTACGGCCGAACGGTTGCCCCTTCTGAGATCGCGCACCGTGCGCCCGTTCCGCCCCGCCATGTGGCTCCCTCCCGAACCGTGCCCGAGCTGCAACATACCGCCGCGGGCCGTCTGGGCGCGACTTCCGCGATCCCTTAGTCCACGCAATAAATTAAGAGGTGACGGTAAGGCGGCCGATCTCCTCGAGCGCGGCGGACAGTTCGGGGGCGACATGATCGCGCGTCCAGCGTTCGTGCTCGCGCCCCAGGGCACGCGGAATCGTCTCGGTGAGCATGATCAGGTAGAGGTAGCTGCGGTACAGGGCGAGCCGCAGGCGGGCCGTCCGCCCGAACCCGGCCCGGCCGCCGGCCGCATGGTAGCCCGCGAGGAAAGCCCCGTCCTCGCGGATGTCCCCGAGCAGCGCGAGCGGGACGAAGTCGGCCGCCGGATCGCCCCAGAACATGCGCTCGCCGTCGATCAGGCCCCCGAGGCGGACGCCGCCCGCCGAGCGGTCGACCAGGATGTTGCCCGGCCACAGGTCGAAGTGGACGAGGCGGGGTACGGCGACCTCGTCCAGCGCGCCGTACGCGGCCGCGGCCGTGCGGGCGATCTCCTCGGCGGGCCGGGGCAGCCGGGCGCCGTAGCGGCGGGCGTCCTCGAGGGCTGCGGCGTACATCGCGGTGAAGGCGGTGCGCCAGTCCGGGGCGAGCGGGCCGAGCGCGCCTGAGGGGTAGCCGAAGCCGGGGCCGGTCACCTGGTGCAGCCGGGCCACCTGGCCGCCCAGCCGGGTGCGCAGGTCCGCCGCTTCGGCGTCCGTCACGGACGCGTCCCACGGCTCACCAGGGCAGGCCGTCATCAGCAGGTGGCGTCGGCCCGCCTCCTCACCCTCCGCGACCACGCGCGGCGCCGGCACTCCGGCCCGCCCGGCCCCGCGGCAGAACTCGGCCTCGCCGACGAGGAGGTCCCTCTCGTAGCGCAGACCGGGCGTGATCGGGGCGGGCGGGACCTTCAGCACGTACCGGGTGCCGTCGGCCAGGCACAGCTCCTCGACCGTGTGGTACGTGCCGCCGCCCAGCGCACAGAGCCGGGCGAGCCGGCCGGGCGGGACACCCGCGGCCCGCAGCACGCGCCGGGCCCTCCCCCACGACCGCGTCGGCGGTGTCTCCAGGTCACCGAAATCCATTGGACCCCCCTTTCGGATCCTGCTTACCCTAGCCGCAAAACTAATGCCCTTAGGTAATTTCTCCCACCCCCCGGAGGCCCACCATGAGATCACTGTCCGAGCAGGACGTCCGCGACTCCTTCGTCAACTGCTCCAAGGGCGAGGCCAAGCGCCTGTCGCTGCCCCGCGACCTCGGTGACCGCCCCTGGGACGATCTGGACTTCCTGGGCTGGCGCGATCCGGGAGCGCCCGATCGCAGCTATCTGGTCACCGAGCGGGAGGGCCGGCTCATGGGCATCGCCCTGCGCTTCCCCGCCTCGCAGCGCGGCTTCCTGCACCGCAGCATGTGCTCGCTGTGCCTGACCACCCACCGCGGGGGCGGAGTCTCCCTGATGACCGCCCGCAAGGCCGGAGCGGCGGGCCGCGAGGGCAACTCGGTCGGCGTGTACATGTGCACCGACCTCGCCTGCTCGCTCTATGTGCGCGGAAAGAAGGTCCCGGACTCCGGCGCGCGCTTCGAGGAGAGCCTCACGCTGGAGCAGCAGATCGCCCGCACCACGGCCAATCTGGCGGCCTTCCTCGACAAGCTGTACGCCTGACCGCACCCCCGGTCACGTTCGACCGCTGTGCGATCGGGGAACAGCGCAAGGGATGCGGAAGGTACGTGACTGGACTTCGCCCCTGGTCCGGCTGGCGAAACGACACCGGGACCCCGTGGTCGTACAGGCGCTGCGCTCCACGACCGCGGCGACGATCGCGTATGTGATCGCGTTGCGGCTGAGTCCGGAGCCCGCGCCGCTGACCGCGCCGCTGACGGCGCTGCTCGTCGTCCAGGTGACCCTCTACTCCACGCTGACCACCGGCATCCGCCGGGTGAACTCGGTGGTGGCTGGAGTGCTCGTGGCCATCGCCTTCTCCCTGCTGGTGGGGCTGACCTGGTGGAGTCTCGCACTGGTGATCCTGGCGGCGCTGGCGGTCGGGCACCTGGTGCGGGTGGACGAGTTCGTGCCCGAGGTGGCGATCAGCGCGATGCTGGTCCTCGGCGTCACCGCCGTGGGCAGTACCGCCTCGGCGCGGGTCGAGGAGACGCTGATCGGCGCGGTGGTCGGCCTCGGCTGCAATCTGCTCCTCGCACCCCCGGTGTGGACCGAACAGGCCGGTGCGTCGATCGAGGGCCTGGCCCGCCGCGTGCGGCAGCTGATGCTGCGGCTCGGCGAGGAGGCGGCCGGGCATCCGCCCGTGGAGCGCGCCGCGGAGCGGCTGCACGAGGCGCGCCGCCTGGACCACGACATCTCCGAGGTGGACGCCTCCCTCAGACAGGCCGAGGACAGTCTGCGGCTCAATCCGCGGGTGCGCGAGGGCCTGCTGCACCGGGTGGTGCTGCGCACGGGTCTTGACACGCTGGAGATCTGCACGGTCGTGCTGCGGGTGCTGGCGCGCACCCTCACCGACCTGACGAAGCGGCGGGCCCCCGAGCCGATGTTCTCGCCGCGGACCGGAGCCCTGGTGCAGGAGCTGCTGTGCGAGATCGCCGACGCGGTGGTCAGCTTCGCGGTGCTGGTCACCACGGACGTCAGCGTGAGCGCCCAGGAGGCCGAGTCCCGGCTGGCCGCCCAGCTGCGCCAGACCTCCGCCACCCGCGACAAGGTGGCACGGCTGCTGCTGGAGGAGGCGCGGCGGGACACGAGCCAGTGGCAGCTGTACGGCGCGGTGCTCACCGAGGTCGACCGCATCATCGACGAGATGGACACCGAGCACCGCTCCCGCCGGCTCCTGGAGGAGCTGGACCGGTACACCCGCGCCCAGCGCGAGCGCGCCCCGCGGCTGACCCGGCTCGGGGACCGGCTGGGCGCCCCGGTCCGGCAGCTGCGGAACCGTGAGGGCGTCGCGCGGCGTTCTGTGCGTGAGGGCCGCGGTCCTACGACGGCGCGGTCCTGTGAGGGAGGGGAGCAGGCATGACCGACTCGAAGGTGCGGATCGACGGGAACACGCTGCGGCTGCCGGGCGGTGTGGCGGTGCGGTTCGTGCGCACCCTGCGGCTGCCCGAGAAGGGCACGCATCCGCTGCCGCCGGGGCTGGGCGAGTTCCCGGTCCGGCGGGTGGCCGACCACGCGGACGCGGTGCCCGAGGAGTGGCGGGCGCGCGGCGGCGTGATGCTGCCGGTGTATCTGCGCGAGGCGATGTGGCTGAGCTTCGCGGGCACGACCGAGCCGGCCGCCCTCCAGGTCGGCGTGGGCAAGGTGTGCGCGGTGTCGGGCCGGCCCTGGAGCGACCGGCTGTCCCGCGACCCGCAGAACTACGTGGTGCTGCCCCGGCAGCCCTGGCTGGACGGCATCAACTCCGGCAAGGGCACCGTGCGCCAGTTCGTCGCCGTGCCGCTGGGCCTGGGGGCGAGCGTCGAGGGCCAGGTCACGGGCGAGGAGGTGTGGGGCGGCGTGCAGTTGCAGTCGTTCCCGCTGAACGACGCCGAACTGGCCCGGTGGCACGAGGAGGAGCGGCGGCGGCTGCGGCGGGAGGCGGCCCGGTCGGCCGAGATCTACGGTGCCGCCCCCATGGCGGCAGCGGCGGCGCCCGCGCCCGGCACCGCGCCGGCCGCCCCGCGCCGGGCCGCGCCCGCGATGGGGCTCGGTGTCGGCGGTTCCATGCGCCAGGAGGTGTACCGGGACGACCGGCCGCCGGGCGCCTGGTCCGAGCGGCCCGCGGGGCGCGTGTTCGTGCACCTGGTCACGCCTCCGCAGTGGCGCCGCATCACCGGTGAGGCTCCCCCGCCGTCGCCCGTGGACCGCGCCGCGTACACGAGCGCCGGACTCCCCTGGTTCGACTACTACGACCAGGACGCCGAGGACCTCTCCCCCACCGACGCCCTGTCGCAGGTGCGGCCGGCCGGTGACTGGCTCGGCGACGACCACGAGCCGTGGCAGGAACCGTCGCCGCGGCAGGTGCGGCCCCTGAAGGACGCTCCGGGCAGGCCGGTGGAGGACGGGGCCTGGTAGGCGCGTCGGGCTGCCGCCTCGCGGATCCGGGGCGCGTGGGTGCGGGCGGCCCGCGCGTCCACCCGGACCCGGCCGGCCGTCGTGGTCCTGCACCGGGCGCCGGCCGCGGCCACCCGAACTCCGGCCCAGGCTCGCCAGTGGTGCGCGCGGCCCACGACCTGAGGGACCGGATCCGGGGCGCGGTCGTGGACGACCTGCGCGGCCGCGGCCACGAGGCGCCGCCGCTGCCCGGCCGCGACGCCTGCCGCGGTTGCGTGGGAGCGGTGGCGCGCGTCAAGGTGGCAGTCACGACCGGGGCAGCCGACGACCTGAGGTGCGGGCATGGACAGTGGTGCGAGGGCGTCGCGTGGGGGATCCCCCCTGCTCGGGCGGCGCCAGGAGTCCGGGGGAGGTTGGAGCAGGCGGCAGTTCGTGGGGGCCCTGACGGGAGCCGTCGCCGTGCTGGCGGTCCCGGCGCCCGCGACACCGCGGGCCGGGTCCGCGCCCGGGAGCGCGCCGGAGGCCGCCGAGAGCGGTCGGCAACCTCCGGCGAGGCCGTCCGATCCCCGGCCCCTGTACCTGGGCACCTACACCTCCGTACCGAGCGGCGGCAAGGGCATCGGCCTGGCGGTGTACAACCCGGTGTCGGGTGCCGTCGGCGGCCGGGGCGCCATCACCGGGGTCGCCGACCCGTCGTACCTCGCGGTGCATCCCGACGGCCGCACGCTGTACGCGGTCGACGAGCGGCAGGACGGCGGGGTGACCGCGGTACGGCTCGCCGACCGGAGGGTCCTGGGCACCCGGAGCACCGGCGGGTCGGGGCCCTGCCATCTGTCCGTGCACCCGAGCGGGCGCTGGCTGCTCAGCGCCAACTACGGTTCCGGCAGCGTGGCCGTGCACCCGATAGCCGCCTCGGGCGCGCTCGGCGAGCGGGCCGACCTGGTGACCCACACCAGCCCGCGGCCCGGCCCCGGACAGCAGGGGCCCCACGCCCACCAGGTCATCACCAGCCCGGACGGCGGCCATGTCCTCGCCGTGGACCTCGGCACCGACACCGTCTACACGTACCGCCTGAACACCCGCACGGGCCGCCTCACCGAGGTCTCCCGGGCGCACACCCGGCCCGGCGCCGGACCGCGTCAACTGACCTTCCACCCGGGCGGCCGGTACGCCTATCTCGCCAACGAGGTCGACGACACCCTCGCGGTGTGCACGTACGACCGGCCCACCGGCCGGCTGACCATCGGCGCGACGCAGTCCACGGGCGGCGGCGCGGGCAAGAACTACCCGTCGCAGGTCCTGGTCACGGCCGACGGCCGGTTCGCCTACCTGGCCAACCGGGGCCACAACACCCTGGCACGGTACGCCGTGGAGGGGGGCGGGGCCCGACTGCGGCTGCTGGGCTCGACGCCGGTCGGGGGCGACTTCCCGCGTCAGATCGCTTTCTCGCCGGACGGCGCGCTGCTGTTCGCCGCGAACCAGAAGTCGAGCACGGTCAGCGTCTTCCACGTCGACCGCGCGAGCGGCGCGCTGCGCCTGGCGGGTACACCGTTCCCCTCACCGGTCGCCGTCTGCGCGCTGCCGCTGTAGGGCGCGCGGGCAGGAGGCGGCGCCCGCCTGGAGAAGCAGGACGTGCATGCGCTCGGTGAGCGCGGCGAGGTCGTCGGCGGGCGCGTGGAACGGCAGGCGCACGTCGCCGTGGGTGCGGGCGCGCTCGATGCGCAGGGTCAGTCCGTGCCGGTCGACGGCGAGCGGCCGGACGCGCACCGCGCCGTGCAGGCTGTCGGGTCCGACCAGCCGGGTCAGCCGCGCCACCGCCTCGGGGTGGGCGTCGGCGAGGTGGGTGAGCAGGCCGGCCTCCGCCAGGGCGAGCGGGTCGGGCGCGGCGGTGGTGAACTCCTCGACGCCGATGACGACGGCGCCGGACGGCTGCCGCAGCACGATGCGCGTGGGGTGGAACGCCAGGTGCCGCGCCTCGGGGACGAGCCGGCCGGCGAGCCGGAGCCGGGCGCGGATCCGGTTGCGTACGGGGACGGGGGCGACGTCGGCGAACTCCAGGACGGCGGACGGCTCACCGCGCGGCGCGAAAATGGCGGCGGCGCGCAGGGCGCTGCCTTCGGGCACGTGCAGGAGTACGCGGCCGTCCTCGCTCACGGTGTGGGCGTCCACGTACTCCTCCCGGCCGCTCTCCGCGGTCACCGCGCAGGACCAGGCGGCGGCGAGCAGGGACCGCGCCCGCTGTGCCGCCGCGGGCGCCGCCGTCCAGGTCTGGCTGTCGTCCATCCCTCAACCTCCTTCTTAGGCAAGGCTTGCCTGACCTATCGAAGATCGGAGGGCGTGCCAACCAGGCGGGCCGCAACCGGCGGGCGCGGAGGACCGTGAAACGGCGCACGGCTGCCGCTCCGGCGCGGTACCGGCGGACCGGGCGCCGGTGCGGGACGGCGGGTCAGCTCCGCGCCGTCCAGTGCGCGGGACGGGAGACCGATCCGGGCAGCCGGGTGCCGGCGCTGCCCCGGGCCGCGTCGACCTGCGGCTGGGTGAGGAAGATCGCGCCGGTCAGATCGGCGTCGGTCAGATTCGCGTTCCGCAGGTCGGCCCCTGTCAGGTCCGCGTCCCGCAGATCGGCTCCGGTGAGGTCGGCGGCGATCAGGCAGGCGCCGCGCAGACTGGCCCCGCGCAGGTCCGCGCCCTTCAGCCGGGCCCCGACCAGGTCCGCGCCCCGCCGGTCCTTCGGCCTGCCCTTCCCGCGCCGCACTCCGGCCCGCGCCAGCTCACTGGTGCGCAGCAGCAGGACGTTGACCTCCTGGCGGTGCGCACCGACGTCCAGCGCGGCCAGTTCCCCGGGCGGCAGGAGGGTGAGACGCTCCGTCCGCTCCAGCGCCCGGCGCAGCTCGTCGTGCACCGGGCGGGCGGCGCTCACGGAGAGCGCCTCGGTCACGTACCACAGCAACTCGTGCAGCTGCCGCACCACCGGGAACACCTCGAACATCCGCCGGGCGTCCTCCCCGGCCCCCGTGCGCCAGTCCCGTCCGCCGAAGACGACCTGCGAGACCTTCTGCCCCGCTCCGAAGCAGTCGTAGACCGTGCACCCGGTGAAACCCCGCTGCCGGAGCCGCGTGTGGATGCCGCACCGGTGGTCGTCCCGAAGGTTCGGGCACGGCTTCCCCGCGGGCTTGTCCAGGGCGAAGTCCGCGGAGGCGGCGAAGGGCAGCGCGACACAGCAGAGCCCGAAGCACCGCGCGCAGTCGCCGCGCAGTCCGCTCCGGTCGTGCCGGGTGTCTTTTCGATCTTGCATGTTGTTCAGCCTAATGAGCTTGGGGTGCGGGGTCCGGACGGGCGGCTCAGCGCAGGAAGGCGGCGGTGGCCGCCACGAACCGGTCGGCGTCGTCGAGCCACGGGTAGTGCCCCGCGCCGGGCTGGACGACCAGTTCGGCGTGCGGGAAGAGCCCGGCGTACTCGGCCATGGCGGCGGGGGGCGAGTTCAGGTCGACCTCACCGGCGAGCACGAGCACCGGGGAGGTGAACCGGGCGAGCGCCGCCCGCGTGGCGTCCGGGTCGAAGGCGCCGTCGGCGGCGTACACGGCCGCGGCCCCGCCGTTCTTCTGCTCGGCGTCGGCGGCGTCGAGGGCCCGGGCCGCAGCGTGCCAGCGGCCGTGGCGGAGCGGGGCGACCGCCTGCCAGTGGGCGTCCGTCGCCCGGCCCGCCGTGATCTCCTCCAGCGCCGCGTACGCCGTCGCGAACCACGGCTCGTCCGCGCGTCGCCGTGCCGTCTCGCGCCGGACCTCCCCGGTGACCTCGATACCGACGGCCAGGACGCTCGGCGTGATCAGCGCCAGCCTGCCGACGCGTTCGGGGTGGCGGGCCGCGTAGAGCGCCGCCAGGTTCGCGCCGGCGGAGTGCGCGAGCACGTCCACCCGCTCCACGCCCAGATGTTCGCGCAGCGCCTCGACGTCGTCGACAAGCCGGTCGCAGCGGTAGCTCGCGGGATCCCGCGGGACCGCCGATGCTCCGGTGCCCCGCAGGTCCGGCAGCACCAGCCGCCGGTGCGCGGACAGCCCGCCGAGGTCGCCGAGGTAGTCCGAGGCCCGCATGGGTCCGCCGGGCAGGCAGATCACCGACGGGCCCTCGCCGAGGACTCGGTAGGCGAGCGTCGTCGCGTCGTACGCGCGGTAGCCGGGCATGGCGACGACCCTGTCAGGGCCGTCGCCCGCCGGGCAACCGAATTCCCGCTCCGGGACCGCTCAGTCCTCCCGTGCGGCGGCCAGGTCCAGGTGCCGCGGCACTGGGCCCCGGCGTGACGGACGCGGGCCGGCGCCGGCGGCGTCACACGTCGCCGCGGACGAGCCCGAGCAGCCGGTCCAGGACGCGGGGCCCGTCGGCCCGGACGCCGTCGTGCTCGAACTCGTCGGTGACCCAGGTGCGCAGGCCGCGGATCGCGCGGGCGGTGCCGAGGGCGTGGGCAGTGTCGACGTACATGTCGTCGTGGTAGACGGCCGCGGCGACCGGGACCTCGTTGGCGGCCAGGCGGGCGGGGTCGTACAGGGGCTGCCAGTCGGTGCGGGCGGCGAGCAGGCCGGCGGTCTCGCGCAGCGGGCGCAGCGCCGGGTCGCACTCGAACATCCAGGGGTGCACGGTCTCGCCGGTGAACAGCACCGGCCCGTCCCCGGCGAGGGCCTTGGCGGCGTCGAACTGCGGGAACTCGGCGCGCACCCGCTCGGCCGACCAGGCGGTGGGGCGGGTGTCCTGGCCGTAGATCGCCTCGTGGACGAGGGCGTACAGCGGGTGGCCGGCGTACGACAGCAGGCCCTGCGCCTCTTCCTGGAAGGCGTCGGACAGTTCCGGGCCGTTCGGGGTGCGGACGAAGGCGTGCTCGAGGAGGAAGTGCAGGCGGTGGCTGCCGTCGCCGCCGCCGAGCATGATGCCGAGCGACTGGAAGGCCTCGACGGTCAGCCGGTAGCCGTTCGGGAGCACCACGTCGTGGGTGAGCAGGTGGTCGGCGATGCGGCGGGCGCGGTCGACGTCCTGCGGGTAGCGGGCGTAGTGGGCGGCGACCTTGCGCTCGATGCGCGGGTAGGCGGCCCGGTAGACGTCGTCGGCGTGGGCGTCGAGGGAGGGCAGGCCGCCGGTGATCAGGGCGGCGGCCATGCCCTCGGGGTGCGTCGACAGGTAGTTCACGGTGCAGAAGCCGCCGAAGCTCTGTCCGAGGACGGTCCAGGGCGCGCCGCCGGTCAGCCCGGGACGGATCGCCTCGCAGTCGCGGACGATCGAGTCGGCGCGGAAGTGCGTGAGGTAGTCGGCCTGTTCGGCGGCGCCGCCGCGCAGCGGCAGGGTCTGGCGGTTGGCGGGCGTGGAGTGGCCGGTGCCGCGCTGGTCGAGGAGCAGGACCCGGTAGTCCTCCAGGGCCCGGCCCAACCAGGCCTGCCGTCCGATGAAACGGTTCGCCCCGAAGCCGGGACCGCCCTGGAGGTAGACCAGCCACGGGAGGTCCCTGCCGGCCTTGTCCCGTGCGACGGCCTCACGTGCGTAGAGCTCGATCGTCTCCCCGGCCGGGTCGTCGTGGTCGAGCGGCACGGTGAAGGTGCGGTCGGTGAGGACGACGCCGGGGTGGCGGTAGCTGACGGTCAAGGGTTCTCCCGGGACGGAGGGTTTACGGCCGCGTCCCAGTTCAGCACATGTTCCTCCGCCGCCTGACCACGGGGATCAGGAATTCGTACGGAACGCGTCACTGGGTGGCCGGTGGGCGCCCGGGCAGGCTGGAGCTGCGCACCACCAGCTCCGGCTGGAGCACCACCCGCCGGTGCTCGTGCACCGCCGGGGCTCCCGGCGCCTCGGTCTCCTCCAGCAGCAGCTCCGCCGCCAGGGCGCCCATGGTGACCGCGGGCTGGCGGACCGAAGTGAGCGGCACGGCCGCGGCGGCGGCGAACTCGATGTCGTCGTAGCCGACGATGGCGAGGTCGTCGGGGACACGGACCCCGGCCGCGTACATGGCCTGAAGCACGCCGAGGGCGAGCAGGTCGTTGGCGCAGAAGACGGCCGTGGGCCGGTCGGCGAGGCCGAGGAGGCGGGCGCCCGCGTCCCGTCCGGCGGCCACGTCGAGACGCTCGGTGGGCAACTCGCGCAGCGCGTCGGGGCCGAGGCCGGCCTCGGCGAGCGTGTTCAGGGCGCCGGTGCGGCGGTCGCGGACCTGGTTCAGGCCGGGCGGGCCGCTGACGTACGCGAGGGAGCGGTGCCCCGCGTCCACCAGGTGCCGTACCGCCAGCGCGCCGCCCGCCACGTCGTCCACGGAGACCGAGCACTCGGTGGCTCCCTCGGCGACCCGGTCGACCAGTACGAAGGGGATGCCGTGGCGGCGGAAGGCGGCGATGTTGCGGCCGGTGGCGTCGGCCGGGGTGAGCAGGACGCCGCGCACCCGCTGTTCGGCGAAGAGAGACAGGTACTCGGCCTCCTCCCCGGGACTCTGCGCGCTGTTGCAGACCATCACGCCGAGCCCGGCCGCGCGGGCCGCCCGCTCGGCGCCCCGGGCGACGTCCACGAAGAAGGGGTTGCCCATGTCGAGGACGAGCAGCCCCATGATCCGGCTGCGGCCCGCGCGCAGCTGGCGCGCGGACTCGCTGCGGACGTAGCCGAGCCGGTCGATCGCGGACTGCACGCGGACCCGGGTCTCGGTGGCGACGGTCTCCGGACGGTTGATGACGTTCGAGACCGTGCCCACGGAGACACCGGCGGCGCGTGCGACGTCCTTGATACCCACCGATGGGGCCATCGGGCGGAAACCTCCAGGGATGCGGGGGGGGGCGGCGGGCGAGCCTTCACATTACCGTCATGGCCCCGCACATCTGAGCGGGTCAGAGGGGGGTCGGATGCGGGGCGGGCGAGGGGGACGACTTCGGGCGGTGCGGCGAGTGGGGTCCCCCTGCTCGAAGAACTCGGGGGAGCGTGCCGGGCGTCACGGCGGGGCGAACGTCGCCCGTCGGGGCACTAGAAGTCGAACTGGTCGATGTTCTTCGCGTCGAAGACGGTCGGCTTGCCGAGGTTGATCAGACCGTCCTTGCCGATGGTGTACGACCCCATGGCGCCGGCTTTGAAGGTCTCGCCCGCCTTTCCGGTGATCTGCCCGGAGGAGAGGGCGACCGCGGTGTGCGCGGCCAGCTCGCCGAGCTTGGCCGGGTCCCACAGTTCGAAGGCCTCGACGGTGCCGTTCTTGACGTACTTGCGCATGTCGTTGGGGGTGCCGAGGCCGGTCAGCCTGACCTTGCCCTTGTACTTGGAGCCGGACAGGTACTGGGCGGCGGCCTTGATGCCGACGGTGGTCGGGGAGATGATCCCCTTCAGGTTCGGGTACTGCTGGAGCAGACCCTGGGTCTGCTGGAAGGACGCCTGCGCGTCGTCGTTGCCGTAGGCGATCTTGACCAGCTCGACGTCCTTGTACTTGGGGTCCTTCAGCTCCTGCTTCATGTAGTCGATCCAGGTGTTCTGGTTCGTCGCGGTCTGCGCGGCGGACAGGATGGCGATCTCGCCCTTGAAGCCGATCTGCTCCGCGAGCAGTTGCACCTCGGTGCGGCCGAGGTCCTCGGCGGACGCCTGCGAGACGAAGGCGTTGCGGCAGTCGGGCTTGGTGTCGGAGTCGTAGGTGACGACCTTGATGCCGTTCTTCATGGCCTGCTTCAGCGCGGTGCACAGGGCGCCCGGGTCCTGCGCGGACACGGCCATCGCGTCGACCTGCTGCTGGGTGAGGGTGTTCACGTAGGAGACCTGGCCGGAGGTGTCGGTGGCGCTGGACGGTCCGACCTCCTTGTACTTCTCGCCCAGTTCCTCCAGGGCCTTCCTGCCGCCGTTGTCGGCGGAGGTGAAGTAGGGGTTGTTGACCTGCTTGGGCAGGAAGCCGACGGTCAGGCCCTTCTTGGTCGGGGCGTTCGGGTCGGCCTGGCCGGCCGGGGAGGCGGCCGCGCCGCCGTCCTTGCCCACGTCGTTCCTGGTGGTGCCGCCGCAGGCGGTGGCGGCCAGGGCGAGGGAGGTCGCGGCGGCGAGGGCCGCGCAGGTGCGGCGGATCGTCGGCTTGCGCATGGTGAACGTCCTTTACGAGGGTGGCGAGGTGGGCGGAGCGGTTTACGGAGTCGGTGTGGGCGCCTGCGACTCGGGCGCCGGGGAGGCTCGGCGCCGGTCCCTGGCGACGGAGACCTGGCGTGCGACCCGCGGGCCGAGGACGGAGACGACGAGCAGCGCGCCGGTGACGACGATCTGCGACTGGGCGGAGACGTTCAGCAGGCTCATCACGTTCTGCGACGCGCCCAGCAGGAAGACCCCGGCGACGGCGCCGCCGAGTGTGCCCTTCCCGCCGTCGAAGTCGATGCCGCCGAGCAACACCGCCGCGACGACGGAGAGTTCCAGGCCGGTGGCGTTGTCGTAGCGGGCGCTGGCGTAGTGCAGGGCCCAGAAGACGCCGGTCAGGGCGGACATGAAGCCGGTGGCGACGAACAGGATCAGCTTGTCGCGCTTGACCCGGATGCCGGCGAACCGGGCCGCCTCCTCGCCGGCGCCGATCGCGAACAGCGATCGTCCGAAGGGGGTGGCGTGCAGGGTGACCACGGCGATCGCCAGCAGGAGCAGGAACGGCAGGAACGCCTGCGGCAGGAAGGTGTTCCCGACGCGTCCGGCCGCGAAGTCCAGGTACGGGGTGGGGAAGTCGGTCACCGCGTCGGAGCCGAGCACGATCTGTGCGATGCCCCGGTAGGCGGCGAGGGTGCCGATGGTCACCGCGAGGGACGGCAGTCCGAGCCTGGTCACCAGCAGGCCGTTGACCAGGCCGCACACCGCGCCGAGCAGCAGGCACAGCGGGATGATCGTCTCGATCGCCATGCCCTGGTTCCACAGGGCGCCCATCACCGCGCCGGACAGACCTGCGGTGGAGGCCACCGACAGGTCGATCTCGCCGGAGACCACGAGGAGGGTCATCGGCAGGGCGATCAGCGCGATCGGCAGGGTGTTGCCGATCAGGAACGACAGGTTGAGGGCGTTGCCGAAGCCGTCGACGAAGCCGAAGGAGAACAGCAGGACCACGACGAGCAGGGCACCGACGACGGTGTCCCAGCGCACGGCGCGGGAGAGGTCGAAGTCAGCCATGGCGGGCGTTCCTCCTCTTCAGGGCCGACGCCACGCGCAGCGCGACGACACGGTCGACCGCGATGGCGAGCAGGAGCAGCACGCCGTTGATCGCCAGCACCCAGACGGAGCTGACGCCGAGGGCGGGCAGCACGCTGTTGACGGAGGTCAGCAGCAGGGCGCCGAGGGCCGCGCCGTACACGCTGCCGGAGCCGCCGGTGAAGACCACGCCGCCGACCACGACCGCGCTGACGACGGTGAGTTCGTATCCGCTGCCGGTGCCGGAGTCGACGTTGCCGAACCGGGCCAGGTACATCGCCCCGGCCAGACCGGCGAGGCCGCCGCAGAAGGTGTAGGCGGCCAGGACGCGCTTGCGCACCGGGATGCCGGCGAGCCGGGCGGCCTCGGGGTTGGAGCCGAGCGCGTACAGCTCGCGCCCGCTGCCGTAGTGCTTGAGGTAGTACGCCGTCGCCACCAGGACGGCGAGGGCGATCAACGCCGGGTACGGCACCGTCCCGATCCCGCCGGAGCCGAAGTCGACGAAACCGCCGGGCAGGTCGGCCGCGGTGATCTGGCGGGAGCCGACCCAGACGGAGTCGATGCCGCGGATGATGTAGAGCGTGCCGAGGGTGACGACGAGCGCGGGCACCTGGCCGAGGCTGACGAGGAGCCCGTTCAGCAGGCCGAAGCCGGTACCGAGGAGCACCGCCAGGATCACGGCCACCACGGGGTTGCCGCCGCCCTGCAGCCAGGTACCGGCGGCGAAGGCGCTGATGCCGAGCGTGGAGCCGACCGACAGGTCGACGTTGCGGGTGATGACGACCAGGGACTGGCCGGTGGCGACCAGCACCAGGATGGTCGCGTTCAGCAGCAGGTCCTTGACGCCCTGCTCGGACAGGAATTCGCTGTTTCCGGCCTGGGCGACGGCGATGAGCGCCAGGAAGACGACCATGATGGCGAGTTCACGCATCCTGAACACGCGGTCGACCAGCCGGGCGCCACTGGATCGGTGCGCCCCGGCGGCGGAGGCGGGCTTGGGGGCGGTCGCGGTCACGCGGCCCTCCCCGTGGCTGCGGCCATCACGGTTTCCTCGGTGGCGTCGGAGCGGGGTATCTCGGCGGTCAGCCGGCCCTCGTGCATCACGAGCACACGGTCGGCCATGCCGAGGATCTCGGGCAGGTCGGAGGAGATCATCAGGACGGCGACCCCGTCGGCGGCCAGTTGACCGAGCAGCCGGTGCACCTCGGCCTTGGTGCCGACGTCGATGCCGCGGGTCGGTTCGTCGACGATGAACACCTTGGGACCGGTGGCGAGCCACTTGGCGAGGACGACCTTCTGCTGGTTGCCGCCGGAGAGCGTGGAGACGGTGTCGGCGATCCGGGCGTACTTGACCCGGAGTCTGACGGCCCAGTCCAGGGCGCGGCTGCGTTCCGCGCCGCGGTCCATCAGGCCGGCCCTCACGGTCGTACGGAGTCCGGTGAGGCCGATGTTGCGCTCTATGGACATGTTCATCACCAAGCCCTGGGCGCGCCGGTCCTCGGGGACCAGGGCGAGCCCGGCGGCCATCGCGGTGGACGGGGCGCCGTTGGTGAGCCGGCGTCCGTCGACCTCGACCTCGCCGGCGTCCCAGCGGTCGATGCCGAAGACGGCGCGGGCGACCTCCGTGCGCCCGGCGCCGACCAGTCCGGCGAGGCCCACGATCTCGCCGCGCCGCACGTCGAAGGAGACATCGGTGAAGACGCCCTCTCTGGTCAGCCGGCGCACGCTGAGCGCGACGTCGCCCGGTGCCACGTCCTGCTTCGGGTAGAGCGCGTCGAGGTCGCGGCCGACCATGCGCCGCACGAGGTCGTCCTCGGTCATGCCGTCCAGTGGCTCGCCGGCGATCCAGGCGCCGTCGCGCAGGGTCGTCACCCGCCGGCAGATCTCGAAGATCTCCTCCAGACGGTGCGAGACGAACAGCACCGCGGCGCCCTGGTCGCGCAGGGCGCGCACGACGTCGAAGAAGCGGGCGACCTCGCTGCCGGTCAGGGCCGCGGTCGGCTCGTCCATGATCAGGACGCGGGCGTCGAAGGAGAGCGCCTTGGCGATCTCGACGATCTGCTGGTCGGCGATGGACAGTCCGCGTGCGGGGCGGTCGGGGTCGAGGTCGACGCCGAGGCGCCCCATCAGGGCGCGGGTGGCCTTGTGGGTGGCCTTGTGGTCGATACGGCCCAGGGCCCGCCGGGGCCTGCGGCTCATGAGGATGTTCTCGGCGATCGACAGGTCGGGGAAGAGCGTCGGTTCCTGGTAGATCACGGCGATGCCGGCGTCGCGGGCGTCGCCGGGGCCGTGGAAGACGACGGGCTCGCCGTCGAGCAGCACCTGGCCGGCGTCGGGCCGGTGCACCCCGGCCAGGGTCTTGATGAGGGTCGACTTGCCCGCGCCGTTCTCCCCGGCGAGGGCGTGCACCTCTCCCGGAAGCAGCTCCAGGGACACGTTCCTGAGGGCACGCACCGCGCCGAAGGACTTCGAGATGTCCCTGAGCGCCAGCACCGGGGCCGGACCCGTTTCGGACGGGTGAGTCATGGGGGCTCCTCGACGACGCCGGCGGAAGGGCCGCCCCACGTCATGAAAGGTTTCAACTCGGTTGCCGGGACGTTAGGCAAGGAGCCGACGGCACGTCAATGGGTGCGGATCGAAAACATCACCGGATCGAAAGGCAACGGGATTACGGAGGGCTGCCCACACCGGAAGGGTTGACACCCCTGCCGGTGACTCATAGCTTCCACTCCTGAATCGTTTCACGAGAGGCTGTTCAGATACCCGCCAAGGCCTGTCAGCAGACTTTCGACCCGACGTCACAGGAGCCCTGCAGTGACCGAGCTCGCCGCGGTGAAGGCCGCCCTCAAGACCCAGGCCGTCGAGACGCCGTCGTGGGCGTACGGGAACTCGGGGACCCGCTTCAAGGTGTTCACGCAGGCGGGCGTGCCGCGTACGCCCTGGGAGAAGGTGGACGACGCGGCCCAGGTGCACGCCGTCACCGGCGTCGCGCCGGTCGTCGCCCTGCACATCCCGTGGGACAGGGTCGACGACTACGCGGCGCTCGCCCGGCACGCCGGGGACCGCGGTCTGAAGCTGGGCGCGATCAACTCCAACACCTTCCAGGACGACGACTACAAGCTCGGCAGCGTCTGCCATCCGGACGCGGCGGTGCGGCGCAAGGCGGTGGACCACCTGCTGGAGTGCGTCGACATCATGGACGCCACCGGATCGCGGGATCTGAAGCTCTGGTTCGCCGACGGCACGAACTACCCCGGCCAGGACGACGTCCGGGGACGGCAGGACCGGCTGGCTCAGGGGCTGGCCGAGGTGTACGAGCGGCTCGGCGAGGGGCAGCGGATGCTGCTGGAGTACAAGCTCTTCGAGCCGGCCTTCTACGCCACGGACGTCCCGGACTGGGGAACGGCGTACGCACACTGCCTGAAGCTGGGACCGAAGGCGCGGGTCGTGGTGGACACCGGGCACCACGCCCCGGGGACGAACATCGAGTTCATCGTCGCCACCCTGCTGCGGGAGGAGAGGCTCGGCGGGTTCGACTTCAACTCCCGGTTCTACGCCGACGACGACCTGATGGCGGGCGCGGCCGATCCCTTCCAGCTGTTCCGGATCATGTACGAGGTGGTGCGCGGGGGCGGGTTCACGTCCGAGGTCGCGTTCATGCTCGACCAGTGCCACAACGTCGAGGCGAAGATCCCGGCGATCATCCGGTCCGTGATGAACGTTCAGGAGGCGACGGCCAAGGCGTTGCTGGTGGACCGGAGCGCGTTGTCCGCCGCACAGGGCTCCGGGGATGTGCTCGAGGCCAACTCCGTGTTGATGGACGCGTACAACACGGACGTGCGGCCGTTGCTGCGTGAGGTGCGGGAGGAGATGGGACTGGACCCCGAGCCTCTTGCGGCGTATCGCCGGTCGGGGTGGGCGGAGAAGATCGTCGCCGATCGGGTGGGGGGCCGGCAGGCCGGGTGGGAGGCCTAGCGCCCCAACAGGCAACGTTCGCCGCGTCGCGACGGGCAAACGTTGCCCGCCGGAGCACCGGTTCCCCATCGACACAGCCCGCGCCCCTTCTTGCCCTCCCCTCTCCTGAATGGAGCCCCCTGTGTCACTTCACCCCGAGGCCGCCGCCCTTCTCTCCCGCTCCCATCGGCTCGGCGCCGATCCCCGGAACACCAACTACGCGGGCGGCAACGCGTCCGCGAAGGGCACCGGCACCGATCCCGTCACCGGCGCCGACGTCGAGCTGATGTGGGTGAAGGGGTCCGGGGGCGACCTCGGGACGCTGACCGAGGCCGGGCTCGCCGTGCTGCGGCTGGACCGACTGCGGGCGCTGAAGGACGTCTACCCGGGTGCCGAGCGTGAGGACGAGATGGTCGCCGCGTTCGACTACTGCCTGCACGGCAGGGGAGGGGCGGCCCCCTCCATCGACACCGCCATGCACGGACTGGTCGGCGCCCCGCACGTGGACCATCTGCACCCCGACTCCGGTATCGCGCTCGCCTGTGCCGCCGACGGGGAGAAGCTGACCGCCGAGTGCTTCGGGGACCGCGTGGTGTGGGTGCCGTGGCGGCGGCCCGGGTTCCAGCTGGGGCTGGACATCGCGGCGGTCAGGGAAGCCAATCCGCGGGCGATCGGCTGTGTGCTCGGCGGGCACGGGATCACCGCGTGGGGCGCGGACTCCGAGGAGTGCGAGCGCAACTCGCTGCACATCATCCGCACCGCCGAGGACTTCCTCGCCGAACGCGGGAGGCCCGAGCCGTTCGGGACGGTCGTCGCGGGGTACGAGGCGCTGCCCGAGGGCGAGCGGAAGGAGCGGGCCGCCGCCCTGGCGCCCCACGTGCGCGCGCTCGCCTCGCGGGACGGGGCGCAGGTCGGACACTTCAGCGACGCGCACGTCGTGCTCGACTTCCTCTCCCGTGCCCGGCATCCGCGGCTCGCCGCGCTCGGCACCTCCTGTCCCGACCACTTCCTGCGGACCAAGGTCCGGCCGCTCGTGCTCGACCTGCCGCCGACGGCTCCGCCGGCGCAGGCGATCGCCCGGCTGAAGGAGCTGCATGCCGAGTACCGCGAGGAGTACACCGCCTACTACCGGAGGCACGCCCAGCCCGACTCCCCCGCGATGCGCGGCGCGGACCCGGCGATCGTGCTCGTGCCGGGCGTCGGCATGTTCTCCTTCGGCAAGGACAAGCAGACGGCCCGGGTGGCCGGCGAGTTCTACGTCAACGCCGTCAACGTCATGCGGGGCGCGGAGTCCGTGTCGGCGTACGCGCCGATCGAGGAGTCGGAGAAGTTCCGTATCGAGTACTGGGCGCTGGAGGAGGCCAAGCTCCGGCGGATGCCCGCGCCGAAGCCCCTCGCGACCCGCGTCGCGCTCGTCACCGGCGCCGGCAGCGGCATCGGCAGGGCGATCGCGCGGCGGCTCGTCGACGAAGGCGCGTGCGTCGTGGTCGCCGATCTGAACGCTCACAACGCAGCCGCCGTCGCCGAGGAGCTGGGCGGGCCCGACAAGGCGGTCGCCGTGACGGTGGACGTGACGGACGAGGAGCAGATCGCGGGTGCCTTCCAGGCGGCGCTGCTCGCGTTCGGCGGGGTGGACCTGGTCGTCAACAACGCCGGCATCTCGATCTCCAAGCCGTTGCTGGAGACCTCGGCCGAGGACTGGGACCTCCAGCACGACATCATGGCGCGCGGGTCGTTCCTGGTCTCGCGGGAAGCGGCGCGGGTGATGATCGCGCAGGGGCTGGGCGGTGACATCGTCTACATCGCTTCCAAGAACGCCGTGTTCGCCGGGCCCAAGAACATCGCCTACTCGGCCACCAAGGCCGACCAGGCACATCAAGTACGGCTGCTGGCAGCCGAGTTGGGCGAACACGGGATCCGGGTCAACGGGGTCAACCCGGACGGGGTCGTACGCGGCTCCGGGATCTTCGCGGGTGGCTGGGGCGCGCGGCGGGCCGCCGTGTACGGAGTGCCGGAGGAGAAGCTCGGCGAGTTCTACGCCCAGCGGACACTGCTGAAGCGGGAGGTGCTGCCCGAGCACGTCGCGAACGCCGTCTTCGCGCTGACCGGCGGGGAACTGACCCACACCACGGGACTGCACGTCCCGGTCGACGCCGGCGTCGCGGCCGCTTTCCTGCGATGAGCCCGGACGTGAAGGCGTACGCCGCCGTCGACCTCGGCGCGTCCAGCGGCCGGGTCATGGTCGGCCGGGTCGGCCGCGACCGGTTGGAGCTGACCGAGGCGCACCGCTTCCCCAACCGGCCGGTGCGGCTTCCCGAGGGGCTGCGCTGGGACGTGCTCGCCCTGTACGCCGGGGTGCTGGACGGGCTGCGGGCGGCGGGCCGGGTGGATTCCATCGGCATCGACGGCTGGGCCGTGGACTACGGCCTGCTCGACGCGGACGGCGCCCTGCTCGGCAATCCCGTCCATTACCGCGACGCGCGCACCGAGGGCGTGGCGCGGAAGGTCTGGGCGACGATGCCGGCCGCCGAGCTGTACGCGGCGACCGGCATCCAGGACGCGCCCTTCAACACCCTGTACCAGTTGGCGGCGGCCCGCTCCTCTCCCCAACTCGCCACCGCGCGACGTCTGCTGCTGCTCCCCGACCTGCTGACGTACTGGCTCACGGGCGAGCAGGGCACCGAACTCACCAACGCCTCGACCACCCAGCTCGTCGACCCGCGCACGCACGACTGGTCGTACGAGGTCGCGGCCCGGCTGGGCATCGACCTGGACCTGTTCGCGCCGCTGCGCCGGCCCGGGGATCCGGCGGGCGTGCTGCGGCCCGAGGTGCTGCGGGAGACCGGGCTGCGCGGGCCCGTGCCGGTGACGACCGTCGCCTCGCACGACACGGCGTCCGCGGTGGCCGCCGTGCCCGCCGGCGGGGAACGCTTCGCGTACATCTGCACGGGCACCTGGTCGCTGGCCGGCCTGGAGCTGGACGCGCCGGTGCTCACCGAGGACAGCCGCGCCGCCAACTTCACCAACGAGCTCGGGCTCGACGGCACGGTCCGCTACTTGCGCAACATCATGGGGCTGTGGCTGCTCCAGGAGTGCGTACGGGCCTGGGGCGACCCGGACCTGGGCGAGCTGCTGCGGAAGGCTGCCGAGGTGCCCGCGCTCCGGTCGGTCGTGGACGCGGGCGACGCCGCCTTCCTCGCGCCGGGCCGGATGCCGGAGCGGATCGCGGCGGCCTGCCGTGCCTCCGGTCAGCCGGTGCCCGGCTCCCCCGCCGAGATCACCCGCTGCATCCTCGACTCCCTCGCCCTCGCCCACCGCCGGGCGGTCGCCGAGGCGCAGCGGCTGGCGGACCGCCCCGTCGACGTCGTGCACATCGTGGGCGGGGGCGCCCGCAACGCCCTGCTGTGCCGGCTGACCGCCGACGCCTGCGGGCTGCCCGTGGTCGCCGGGCCGGCCGAGGCGGCGGCCCTCGGCAACGTCCTGGTGCAGGCCCGGGCGCACGGGCTCGTCGGCGACCGGGCCGGGATGCGCACCCTGCTCGCCCGGACGCAGCCGCTCGTGCGGTACGAGCCGGGCGGCGACGCGGCGGCCTGGCGCGCGGCCGAGGCCCGGCTCGCCGCCGTCACGCCGTGAGCCGCCGCTTCGCCGGGCCGGGAGCCCGCGCTCCTCGCCACGCCGGAAACGGAGTCTCCCGCCGGGCCCCTCGCCTGACTACTCCCCCCACTACGCTGAACGCGTGTGGGAGGTGCCCCCCTCACTCGTCCGCTGACCGACCACGAGGAGCCGCGATGCGTGTCGCTCTGTTCCTGACCTGCGTCAACGACACGCTCTATCCGGACACCGGGCGCGCGGTGGTGAAACTCCTGACCAGGCTGGGCGTGGACGTGGACTTCCCGATGGCCCAGACATGCTGCGGACAGGCGCACTACAACACCGGGTACCGGCACGAGGCCGAGCCGCTGGCCCGGCGTTTCTCCGATGTCTTCCGGGACTACGAGGCGATCGTGACCCCGTCCGGTTCCTGCGGTGCGATGGTGCGGGAGCTGTATCCGCGCATGGGCGCGCGGGCCCGGGCCGAGGGGCGCGGGGGCGGACTCGCGGACACCCTGGCCCCAGTGGTGCCCAGGACCTACGAACTGACGGAGTTCCTGGTGGACGTGCTCGGGGTGACGGACGTGGGCGCGTACTACCCGCACACGGTGACGTATCACCCGACCTGCCACGGGCTGCGGAGCCTGGGCCTGGGGGACCGGCCGCTGCGGCTGCTGCGCGCGGTGAGGGGGCTGGAGCTGGTGGAGCTGCCCGGGGCCGAGGAGTGCTGCGGCTTCGGCGGCACCTTCGCGGTGAAGAACCCCGACGTCTCGGCGGCGATGGGCGCCGACAAGGTGCGCAACGCCGAGTCGACGGGCGCGGAGGTGCTGTGCGCGGGCGACAACTCGTGCCTGATGCACATCGGTGGCACGATGACCCGCCTCGGGACGCGCATGCGGCCGGTGCACATCGTGGAGATCCTGGCCGGCACGGAGGAGGAGGCCGCGGCATGAGCGCGACGTTCGTGGGGATGCCCGGCTCCTCGGCGTTCCCCGCCTTCCCCCGGGCCGCGCACGACGCCGTGCGCGACACCACCCTGCGCGGCAATCTGCGCCACGCCACCCACACCATCCGCGCCAAGCGGGCCGCGGCCGTGGCGGAGATGCCGGACTGGGCGGCGCTGCGTGCGGCGGGACGGCAGATCAAGGACCACACCCTGCGTCATCTGGACTGGTACCTGGTGCGGGTGGAGGAGGCGGTCACCGCCGCCGGCGGCACCGTCCACTGGGCCGCCGACGCCGACGAGGCCAACCGGATCGTGGCCGGACTGGTCAAGGCCACGGGCGAGAGCGAGGTCGTCAAGGTCAAGTCGATGGCCACCCAGGAGATCGGCCTCAACGAAGCCCTCGAGGCCGAGGGCATCCGGGCGTACGAGACCGATCTCGCCGAGCTGATCGTGCAGTTGGGCCACGACCGGCCCTCGCACATCCTCGTGCCCGCGATCCACCGCAACCGCGGCGAGATCCGGGACATCTTCCGCTCCGAGATGAGCCGGTGGGGCCGCCCGGCCCCCGAGGGCCTCACCGACGCGCCCGCCGAACTCGCCGAGGCCGCGCGGCTGCACCTGCGGGAGAAGTTCCTGCGCGCCAAGGTCGGCATCTCCGGAGCCAACTTCGTCGTCGCCGAGACGGGCACGCTGGTGGTGGTGGAGTCCGAGGGGAACGGGCGGATGTGCCTGACCCTGCCCGAGACGCTGATCTCGGTCGTCGGCATCGAGAAGATCGTGCCCACCTGGCGCGACCTGGAAGTCTTCCTCCAGACGCTCCCCCGCTCCTCGACGGCCGAGCGGATGAACCCGTACACGTCCATGTGGACCGGCACCACCGACGGCGACGGGCCCGAGACGTTCCACCTGGTGCTGCTGGACAACGGCCGCACCGACACCCTCGCCGACGAGGTCGGCCGCCAGGCCCTGCGCTGCATCCGCTGCTCGGCCTGCCTGAACGTCTGCCCGGTCTACGAGCGGGCCGGCGGGCACGCCTACGGCTCCGTCTACCCCGGCCCGATCGGCGCCATCCTCAGCCCCCAACTGCGCGGCACGGCAAGCGAGATCGACGCCTCCCTGCCGTACGCGTCCTCACTGTGCGGCGCCTGCTACGAGGTGTGCCCGGTGGCCATCGACATCCCCGAGGTACTGGTCCACCTGCGCGAACGCGTCGTCGAGGGCGGCCCGGCCACGCGCGCGGGCAACAAGGTGCTCCTCAAACCGGCCAAGGGGCACGCCGCCGAGCGCGCGGCCATGCGCGCGGCCCGCTGGGCCCTGACCCGCCCCGGCGCGCTGCGCGGCGGCCAGCGGCTCGCCTCCCGCACCCGCCGCTTCCACCCCCGCACCCTGCCCGGCCCCGGCCGGGCCTGGAGCGGCACCCGCGACCTGCCGCCGGTGCCGGCGGAGCCGTTCCGCGACTGGTGGCAGCGCACACACGGCGGACCCGGCGGAAAGGACGCGAAGTGAGCAGCAGGGACCGGATCCTGGGCCGGGTACGGCGCGCCCTGGCGGACGTACCGCCGGACGACACTCCCCCACCAGTGCCCGAACGGCCCGGAAGTCACCCCCGGTACGAGCGGGCGGTCTCCCGCGACTACCTGCGGCAGCACGGCGACCGGAGCACCGAGGAGACGGTGGACCTGCTCGCCGAGAACCTGACCGACTACCGGGCGATCGTGCACCGTTGCGACGCGGAGGGGCTGCCCCGGCTGATCGCCCACCTGCTCGGCGAACGGGGCTCGAACACCGTCCTGGTGCCGCCCGGACTGGAGCAGGGCTGGCTGACCGCCATCGACGTCACCCTGGTCGCTGACCGGCCGGACAGCACCCCGCACGAACTCGACCGGGTCGACAGCGTCGTCACCGGCTGCGCGGTCGCCGTCGCCGAGACCGGCACCCTCGTCCTGGACGGCTCCCCCGACCAGGGCCGGCGCCGGATCACGCTCGTCCCCGACCACCACATCTGCGTGGTGCGCGTCCCGGGCCAGGTCGTCTCCTCCGTGCCGCAGGCACTGGAGCGCCTCGACCCGACCCGGCCGCTGACCTGGATCTCCGGCCCCTCCGCCACCAGTGACATCGAACTGGACCGGGTGGAGGGCGTGCACGGGCCGCGCACCCTGGAGGTGGTGCTGGTGAGCGGTGCGTGACGTCGTCCGGCGGTGTCCTGTCCGCCCCGCCGTCTACACCCCGCCCGGCTTCGCGTACCGCTGTGCCATGGGGCCCGCGAAGTCGTACAGCACGACCTGCTCGTCACCCACGACCCAGGCGTCGTGTCCGGGCGAGCAGACGAAGGCGTCGCCCGGCCCCACTTCGGCCTCACTGCCGTCGTCCATGGCCAGGTGCATGCGGCCCTGTACGACATAGCTGTTGTGGTGGACCAGGCAGCTGCGCGTCCCGGCGATCGGGCCGACCGACTCGGACCAGCGCCAGCCCGGTTCGAAGGTGGCCACGGCGAAGTCGAGTCCCGTGAGGTGGACGGCTTCGAGGTGGCCGCGTGGGAAGTCGCGCCGCTCGTCCGGCTTCTCGACCGTCTTCACTTCCAGCATGACGGTGATCTCCCTTCCGGCCGATGATCCCTGCGGCCGGGGCCGGTCTCCGTCTCCGCGCGCGGCGCACGGTACCGGCGGGGGCCGAGCCCCGCGCTCTCATCGTCTCCCCGCCGACTGGCCCTCGCCATTCGGCTCACGCGGGCGGGCCCGGCGACCGGACGGGTCCGGGCCGCCGGGCAAAAAGAGTTGACCGGACCACGGGACACCTCGTTCGATGGCTGCCCATGCGTGCCGACACCCCGCGCCGGGACCAGCCGGACTTCGACGACTCACTCGTGCGGCGGCTGATCGCCGCTCAGTTCCCGCGGTGGGCCGGGCTTCCCGTCCGGCGGATCGGCTCCGCCGGCACCTCCAACGTCATGTACCGGCTCGGCGAGGACATGGTCGTACGGCTGCCCCGCACCGCCGGAGCCGCCGAGGACGTCGAGAAGGAGCACACCTGGCTGCCCCGGCTCGCGCCGTCGCTGCCTCTCGCCGTGCCCGTGCCGCTGGGCATGGGGGCGCCGGACGAGGACTGCCCTTGGCCCTGGTCCGTCCACCGGTGGATCGACGGGGAGATCCCGGCCGTCGGCGCCGTCGCCGAACCGCGCCGGCTGGCGACGGACCTGGCGCGGTTCGTCACCGCGCTGCACCGGTTCGATCCCGCGGGCGGGCCGCCCTCCTACCGCGGTGAACCCCTGGCCGCGCGGGACGCCGAGACACGCGAGGCCATCGCCGCGGTGCGCGGCGCCGTCGACCCGGACGCGGCCGGGGCCGCCTGGGACGAGGCGCTGCGGGCACCCGATCCGGACGGGCCGCCGGTGTGGATCCACGCGGATCTGCAACCCGGGAACATGCTGCTGGCCCGGGACCGGCTGTGCGCGGTGATCGACTTCGGCTGCCTCGGTCTGGGGGACCCCGCCGTCGATCTCCTCGCGGCGTGGTACGTGCTGCCGGACACCGCACGGCCGCTCTTCCGCACCGCCCTGAACGTGGACGACGCGACGTGGGCACGGGGACGCGGCTGGGCCCTGTCGGTCGCGCTCATGGAACTGTCCCACTACCGCGACACCAACCCGTTCATGGCCCGTGTCGCCCGGCACGTCATCGCCGAGATCCTGCTTGACGACCGCGCCGCGCAGGCCGGGTGACGGCGGCGTCGGCCGGCCGGGGCACAGTTCCGTCCGGACCGCCGTCCGAGACGTGGTCCGGACGGCGCGGCGGCGCCGGGCCGGTCGCGGGAGATGCCGCGGATCCGACGGCAGCGGCGTGGGCGTCCACTCCGGATGCCCACTCCCACCGTGTGCGAAGGGCCCAGGCCCCGCCCGCCGGGAGCCGGGTCGGTGACCCGGCTCCTGAAGGGGCTGGTGACACGGTGGGCAGTGGCGGCTTCTCAGGCCGCTGTCCGAGAGCCGGCACGCAGGGCGGCCATGTCGACGATGCGGTCTGCCGCCTCCTCCACCACCGGATCGTGGGTGGCGACCACGGTGACACAGCCGTAGCGGTGCGTCGTCTCGGCGAGCAGGCCGACGATGCCGGCCGCTCGTTCACGGTCGACCGCGGCCGTGGGTTCGTCGACGAGCAGCAGTTCCGGTTCGAGCAGAAGGGCGCGTGCGATCGCGATGCGCTGCCGCTCCCCGCCGGACAGCTCGTCGGCGCGATGCCGTAGCCGGTGCGCCAGGCCGACTTCCGCGAGCAGTTCCTCGGCGCGTGCCCGGACGGCGCGCCGTGAGCGGCCGGCGACGGACGCGGCGGCGAGCATCTGTTCGAGCGCGGTGAGGCCGCTGAGCAGGTTGCCGCTCTGGAACACGTAGCCGACGCGGTCGCGACGCAGGCGGGCCTGTTCGGCCGAGGACAGCCGGGCCAAGTCGCTGCCGCCGAGCAGCACCTGCCCCGAGTCGGGCCGCAGCAGCGCCCCTGCGACCGCGAGCAGCGTGGACTTGCCCGACCCGGACGGGCCGACCAGTGCGGTCAGGGCCGCGGGTGCGAAGGCGACGGTCAGGTTGCGCAGGGCGGTGGTACGGGACTCGCCGCGGCCCAAGGTCACGGTGACATCGCGCAGTTCGAGGCTCATCGGCCGGCTCCCAGCATGGTCATCGGGTCGACAGTGGTCACTTTGCGGAGCGTGACGGCGGTACCGGCGAGCCCGACGAGCACGACGGTGGCCATGGTGGCGGTGAGGGAGGCAGCGGGGAGGCTGAACGGTACCTCGGTGCCCACCAGCAGCCCCAGACCGGCGGCGAGTGCCGCCCCGATCGCCGTACCGGCGCCGACGACGACCGCGGCCTGGGCGAGGGTGTGGCCCAGCAGCCGGAGCCGGGAGGCGCCCATGGCGCGCAGCAGCGCCAGTTCGGGCCGCCGTTGCACGGTCCACACGGCGAAGAAGGCGCCGACGACGAGCGGGGCGATGGCGTACAGGAACGCCTGGATGGAGGTCATGGTCACGCGCTCGCCCGTGTAGCCGGGCGCGGCGGCGTAGGCGTCCGCCACCGCGAGCGTGCGGGTGCCCAGCGCCCGGTCGGCGGCGGCCAGGTCCGCATCCGGTCCGGCCTTCACAGCGACGGCGCTGTACTGCTGCGGTGGTTCGGCGGTGGAGATCCGGGCACCGGGTGTGGCGAACCGGATCCGCTGCCAGGTCTCGACGGGCAGATAGGCGACGGGCACGTGGCCGTAGGAGGAGCGGCCCGTGGTTCCGGTGACCTTCAGGCCGATGCCCAGGCGGTCGACGTTGAGGGTGTCGCCGACGCGTACGCCGTCCTTGACCAGTTGCTGCGAGACGACGATGCCGGACGGGGAGCCGGCCGAGAGGCCGGCGCCGGAGGTGGTACCGGGGTCGAGGAAGGAGCCGGGTTCGACGCCGAAGGCGGCGAAGTCGACCTCGACCTTGCGGTCCGTGGTGCCTCGGGCGATGGAGACGCCCAGCGGGGTGGCGTCGACGCCCTCCCGGGCGCGCCAGCCGTCCAGGTCGGCACGGCCGACCAGACTGCGGGCGAACTGGTCGGAGTCGGCACCACGGGCGAAAGCGAGGTGGGTGGCGGGGAGCCTGCGCAGCGCGGAGATCGTGTCGTCGCCGAGTCCGGTGGTGAAACCGGTGACGACGCCGACGAGCGCGGCGACCAGGACCACGACGCTACCCATGAGGAGAAAGCGGCCACGGGCCGCCTTCAGTTCGAGCAGGGCCAAGTACACGGGGCATGCCTTTCGGGCAATCTTAGGGACACTGTGTCGCCAAGATAGATGATGGCGACACGGCGTCCCCAAGTGGGGGTGTCCGCGGTGTCCGTCAGGGCTTCTACACTGGCCTGCGTGCCCAAGATCCGTGCCGCCTCCGTCGCCGACCACCGGGCCCAGCAGCGCAGGGCACTGGTCGTCGCCGCACGGCAACTGCTCCAGGAGGGCGACGCCTCGGCGGTCACCTTCGCAGCGGTGGCGGCACGTACGGGGCTGGCGCGCAACAGCGTCTACAAGTACTTCGCCGACCGCGGCGAGCTGCTGGCGGAGGTCGTGCGCGAGGCGACGCCCCGCTGGACGGTCCGCATCCGGGAGGAGATGGCCGAGGCGCGTACGCCCGTCGAACGCGTGGCGGCCTATGTGCGCGCGCAGCTGATCCTGGTACGGGACGGGGAGCACCGGATCGCCCAGGCCCTGGCCGGCGACCGTGACGCGGCCGTCCTGAGAGAGGGTGCGGCCGAGGCGCATGCGCGGATCCTCGAACCCCTGATCACCACACTGGCCGAGCTGGGCGACGACGCCCCGCACCGCACGGCACGCCTGCTGCAAGGCCTGGTGAACGCGGCGACGACGGCCCTGGAATCGGGCGACGACTTCGACGCGGTGACACGACGCGCGGTCCTGCTGGCCACGGGCGCCGTGGCCGCCCTGGCCGAGGCGTAGGCCCCGCCCCTCGACGGAGGACCGGGGCCGCGGACTCCTCGGCGGGGGAACGGGGATCAGCCGGTGCCGCGCTGCCGCCTGATCCGGTCGGCCACCTCGTTCTGCTCCGTTTCCCACCAGGGGCGGACGAGCGCGGACGCCGGGACCTGTTCGCCGTCCGGCCGGGACGGTACGGCGACGCGGGCGAGTTCCTGGTCGAGGCGGCGGTCGAGGGCGGCGTTCTGGACGCGTTCGGCACGCGCCCACTGCACCAGGATCGCCAGGATGAAGGGGAGCGCGACCAGTTCGGCGATGCTGAGCATCGCGCCGCCGCCGATCTGCTGGTCGTGGTGGACGTCCGTGGCCCAGGCGGGCGCGTGGTGCAGGTACCAGGCCCCCGCGATCAGCGTCCCGTGGGTCATCACCAAGACACCCGGCACCGCGTCGACGATGCCGTCCAGGAAAACCAGCGCGGCCCGCACCGGATGAGTGCACCAGGACGGCAGCGCCCGCTCGTGGGTGAGCACCGGGACGACGAACAGGCAGCCCGCGGTGAGCAGATGCAGGTACATCAGCTCGTGCAGCCAGCCGACGCGCAGCGCGGTGGCGAAGTACGGCGTGAAGTACACGACGAGCTCGCCGGCGAGCACGAGGGCCGTACTGACCAGGGGAAAGGTGAGCACACGCACCAGCCGACCGGTCATCGCCCGCCGGACCCGCTCCGCCCTGCCCTCCGGCAGCGCCTCCACCGCGAGCCGCAGCGGGTCGCCGAGGGCCAGGCCGAGGGGCGCGACCAGGTCGAGCAGGATGTTCTGCACGGCGGCGGGCCAGAACAGGACGTGGTCGTACACGGCCAGCGCCGACATCGTGGCCACCACCAGCGTGCCCAGTCCGAGCAGCGCGAAGGCGGCGGTACGGGCGGGTGACCAGCTCCTGCCGCGTCTGCGCAACCGCAGCACGCCCCAGCCGTACAGTCCGCCCAGGACCGCCACCACGACCAGCGCCGGGACGTCGGCCTGCCACGAGGACAGCAGACGACCGAGGGTCGGCTCGGCGAGTTGCCCGGCCGACAGTTCGGTCACCGCCTCAGGAATCATGCGTATCGCTCTCCATCCACCCACAGGGGACGAGTCGGTTCATGTCCCCTGCGGACGGTAGTCGCCGGCGGCCGCGCCCGGGACGGCGGGGTGAGGGCGTCCGGCGCGTCGCGTCAACACGGCATCACGGCCCGGGACGGACCGCCCAACGGGCCGAACCGCCTGGAAGCCGGACATCCCGAGGGGGCGACGCGGGCCGAGCGGGCCGCCCCCGAGGGCGCCGTCACTCCCCTGGCCGAGAGACGACTTCTCACGGACTCCTCACCGTGGGCTTACCGCGACGACCCGCCTGCGGCGTCCGTGCGAATCACTCAAAATCGCCCTGAACTGCAAACGTCCGCCAGATGGAAACCTGTCCGTAACCGCGAAGTTCCTGACAACTACGCGCGTTGACTCTAGGCTGCGGCCTGCTGCCCCCACTCTTTCCAGTCACATCAGGAAGGCACCATGTCGCCGACCCACTCCCGCCGCCCGGCTCCGCGAAGAGTCCTCGTCGCGGCTCTCGCCGCGGCCGCCACGCTGGCCACCGCCGGTGCGCTCGTCGCGGCCAACCCCGCGCAGGCCGGCTCCGACGCCACCTCGGCCCCCATGAAGGACCTCCAGCTCCTTGCCATCAACGACTTCCACGGCAACCTGGAGCCGCCGGCCGGATCCTCCGGCCGGGTCACCGAGCGGGCGTCCGACGGCACCACGAAGGACATCGACGCCGGCGGCGTGGAGTACCTGGCGAGCAGCCTGCGCACCGCGCGCAAGGGCCACGACCGGTCGCTGACCGTCGCCGCCGGCGACATCGTCGGCGCCAGCCCGCTGCTGTCCGGCCTCTTCCACGACGAGCCGACCGTCGAGGCGATGAACAAGCTCGGCCTGGACGTCACGGGCGTGGGCAACCACGAGTTCGACGAGGGCAAGGACGAGCTGCTCCGCCTCCAGAACGGCGGCTGCCACCCGGTCGACGGCTGTTACGACAAGGGCCGCAAGTTCGAGGGCGCCGACTACCCGATCCTGTCGGCCAACGTGATCAACGAGAAGACCGGCAAGCCGCTTCTCAAGCCGTACGTCGTCCAGAACGTCAAGGGCGCGAAGGTCGGTTTCATCGGCGTCACCCTCAAGGGCACCCCGAACGTCGTCACGGCCGCGGGCGTCAAGGGACTGAAGTTCCTCGACGAGGCCGAGACGATCAACAAGTACACCAAGGAACTCCAGCAGCAGGGCGTCCACGCGATCGTCGCGCTCGTCCACGAGGGCGGGTTCCCGGCTTCCTCGGCGTACAACTACGACTGCGACGCGGGCGGCAGCACCGGGCTGAGCGGTCCCATCGTGGACATCGCCAAGAAGGTCGCGCCGGAGGTCGACGCCCTCGTCACCGGCCACACCCACAACGCGTACGTCTGCTCCATCCCGGACCCGGCGGGCCACCCCCGCCTGGTGACCAGCGCCGCCTCCTACGGCCGGCTCTTCACCGAGCTGAACATGAAGTACGACCCGCGCACCGACGACATCGTCCGCGCCACGGTCAAGGGCTCCAACCGCGTCGTCAACCGGACCCAGTCCAAGGCGGCCGACCTGACGCAGCTGCTCAACGACTGGCAGACCCTGGCCGCGCCGGTCGCCAACAAGGCGGTCGGCTACATCACCAAGGACGTCACCCGCACCGGTGCCGTCGAGTCGCCGCTGGGTGACCTGATCGCGGACGCGCAGCTGGCGCACGCCAAGTCCCTGGACAGCCGTGCCGTCGTGGCGCTGATGAACCCGGGCGGCATCCGTGCCGACCTGGTCCACGCCGCCTCCGGCAAGGAGGGCGACGGCGTCGTGACCTTCGGCGAGGGCTTCGCGGTGCAGCCCTTCAGCAACACGGTCAACCTCAAGAACCTGACCGGCGCGCAGCTGATCACCGTACTGAAGCAGCAGGTCAGCGGCAGCAACGCCGCCGCCCCGAAGTACCTTCAGATCTCCTCCGGCCTCACCTACACCCTGGACCTGACCAAGACGGGCGCCGACCGCGTCGTCGAGGACTCCATCAGGCTGGACGGCAAGCCGATCGACCCCAGCGCCACCTACCGCGTCGCCATGAACTCCTTCCTGGCCGACGGCGGTGACGGCTTCACCGAGTTCGCCAAGGGCACCGACCAGTTCGTCGGCAGCGACGACCTGGCCGCCCTGGTCGACTACCTGACGGCGAACACCTCGGCCGCCGCGCCGTACGCGCCGACCGCCGCCGACCGGGTCACCGTCGTCAAGTAAGCGACGATCCGACCGATCGGACGAGGGCGGGCCTTGGACAAGGCCCGCCCTCGCGTGTGTCCGCGGGCGGTGCGGCGGACCGGCCGGAGTCGACGGGGGTGCCCGCCCGACGGCCCGGCGCCCGGCGCGGCAGGGTCCGGAGGGGCTCCGGACAGTGCCGTTCGGCCCTGGCTCCGGCTGCCGGCCGGCCGGAGACTGGGAGGAACCGACGTACGGGACCGCGCGCGGCCGGGACGTGGCGTCCGGCCTGCGCCCGCAACAGGAGGTAGCCATGACGGGAGCCGTCGCCGGAGCCGCCCGCCTCACCGCGTGGGCGGCCACGGTGCTCCCCCGCCGCCCCACCTCGCTGCCGAGCCGCGCGCGGCGGCTCCCGTGAGTGCTCCGGCCGGGAGCCGCGGCACCACGGGCAGGTCGCTGCGCCGCCTGGCCAGGGCACTGACCCCGACCACCGCCGAGTTCCAGCCCGTGCTCCTGGCCGTCACCGCCTCGGCCCTGATCGCCGGAGGCGTCTCCTGGCTGGCCGGGAACACCGGCCTGGCCGACGTGTGCTGGGGGCTCGGCACCGTCGCCGCCGTCGTGCCCGCGCTGGGCTGGGTGGTGGCCGCGCTCCGCCAGGGCCGTACGGGCGTGGACCTGATCGCGGTACTGGCGCTGGGCGGCACCCTGGCGGTCGGCGAGTTCCTCGCCGGCGCGCTCATCGCGCTGATGCTCGCCACCGGCCGCACCCTGGAGGCCGCGGCCGAGCGACGTGCCTCCCACGACCTGGTCGCCCTGCTGGAGCACGCGCCGCGCACGGCCCGCCGCCGTACCGGGACCGTCGTTCGCACGGTGCCGCTGGCCGAGGTCGGCGTCGGCGACCTGCTGGTGGTGGGTCCGGGCGAGGTCGTCCCCGTGGACGGCAGGGTGGTGGACGCCCTGGCCGTGCTGGACGAGTCGGTGCTCACCGGGGAGGCCACGCCCGTCGAGCGGGCGCGGGGTCAGGAGGTGCGCAGCGGTGTGGTCAACGCCGGCGACGCCTTCGAGCTGCGGGCAGCGGCGACCGAGCAGGACAGCACGTACGCCGAGATCGTGCGGCTGGCCCGGCAGGCGGGCGCCGAGTCGGCCCCCTTGGTCCGCCTGGCCGACCGCTACGCGGCCTGGTTCCTGCCGCTGTCAGTGGCGACCGCCGGACTGGCCTGGCTGCTCAGCGGGTCCGCGGTGCGGGCGGTGGCGGTCCTCGTGGTCGCCACGCCGTGCCCCCTGCTGCTCGCCGCTCCGGTCGCGATCGTCTCCGGCCTGTCCCGGGCCTCCCGGCTCGGCGTGGTGGTCCGTGACGGCGGCGCCCTGGAGAACCTGGGGCGGGCCCGTACGCTGCTGCTCGACAAGACCGGCACGCTCACCGGCGGCCGGCCGCGCGTGGTCGACGTGACCGCGGCGCCCGGCTGGAAGCCCGCCGACGTACTGCACCTGGCGGCGACCCTCGACCAGTACTCGCCGCACGTCCTGGCGCGGGCCATCGTCGACGCGGCGCACGAGCGCGGGCTGGACCCGGGCGTGGCGCTGGAGGTGTCGGAGGAGGCCGGCCGGGGGATCTCCGGCGTCGTCGGCGGGCGCGGGGCGACCATCGGCCGGCTGTCCGCCGGTACGGAGGCTCCCGCGTGGGCCCGGGCGGTGGAGAACCGGGCGATGCTGGACGGCGCCGCGGTGGCCTGGCTCACGGTCGAGGGCCGGCCCGTCGGTGCCGTGCTCCTGCGCGACCCGGTGCGGCACGACGCTCCCCGGACGCTGCGCCGGCTGCGCACGGCGGGCATCGAACGGATCGTCATGCTCACCGGGGACCGGCCCGAGCCCGCCCGTGAGGTCGCCGCCGTTCTCGGACTCGACGGCGTGCGCGCCGAACTCTCCCCGGCCGGCAAGGTGGCCGCGGTCCGCGCGGAGCAGGAGCGCGCGGTCACCGTGATGGTGGGGGACGGCGTCAACGACGCACCGGCGCTCGCCGCCGCGGACGTCGGTGTGGCGATGGGCGCGCGCGGATCCACCGCCTCATCCGAGGCCGCCGACATCGTCCTGACCACCGACCGCCTGGACCGGCTGGCCGACGCGGCCGCGGTCGCGGTGCGCGCACGGCGCATCGCGGTGCAGAGTGCCCTCGGGGGCATGCTGATGTCCCTGGCCGCCATGGCCGCGGCCGCCTTCGGACTGCTGCCGCCCGCGGTGGGCGCCCTGCTCCAGGAGGGGATCGACGTCGTGGTGATCCTCAACGCGCTGCGCGCCCTGCGCACGGACCGGGCGGCCCAGCCGGCGCTCGAACCCTCCACTCAGGCCCTCATCGAGCGCTTCGCCGCCGAGCACGACGATCTTCAGGACGTCCTGGAGGCGGTGCGCTCGGCCGCGGCCCGGCTCGCCGTACGCCCCGGCCCGGACGCTCTGGCGTCGGTGCGTGAAGTGCACCGGCTGCTCACCGAACGGCTGCTGCCCCACGAGTACGCCGAAGAGCACCAGCTCTACCCGGCGCTGATGCCCGCACTCGGCGGCCCCGAGGCGACCGCCACCATGAGCCGGGCCCACGCCGAGATCGAACGGCTCTCCCGGCGCATCGCCACGCACCTCTCACTGGCCGGCACCGGGGGCACCCTCGCACCCGAGCAGTCCGAGGACCTGCTCGCCTGCCTCTACGGCCTGCACACCGTGCTGCGCCTGCACTTCGCGCAGGAGGAGGAGAACTACTTCTCGCTCGCCCCGTGAACGCCGGGCCCCGGCCTCGGCTGCCGTCCGACGGTCGGGGGCCTTTCGGCTCTGGCGCGGCCGCGGGCGTGCGCGCAAGGTGAGAAGTGGCGGGACAGCCTCGTACGGAACTCCCACGGAAGTGGTCACGATGGAAGCCAAGCAGTGGACCGTGCAGATCTACATCACGGAGGACGGCGACGACACCCACGCACGTGCCGTCCTCAGCACCCGCGACACGTCGACGGTCACCGGTCGGGGCGTGGCCCGGCGCAACCCCATCGACCGTCCGATTCCCGAGATCGGGGACGAACTCGCCGCCAGCAGGGCCCTGGAGGACCTGGCGATCCGGCTGCACGACGTGGCCTCCGACGACATCGTCGAGCTGGCCGGTCCCGCGCCCGCCTGACGGACGTCCTCGCGGCGTGCGACGACGGCCCGCCGGACGCCATTTGGGGCCGAAGGGCCCTCCGGCGGGCCCGTACGGCCCGTGGCGGGACGGGCCGTACGGGAAGACGCTGGACACAGCAGCGCGGCGGCATCCCGGAGCGGGACGATCGCCATCCCGGAGGGGGAACGATGACGGACAAGCCCCACCACCGCGGGCCTGGCCAGGAGCGGACTCGACGCCTTGTTCGTGCCCCTCGGCGGGCCCGGCCGGACGGTCGCCGGACCCACGGGCACGCTGCACGACGAACTCGCCGACCGAGCGAGGCGGCAGGAACGAGAGGAGCCGGAGCGATGACCTCCACCACCACCCGGGCCGCGGCCCTTCCGGCCGAGCACCGTGCGCGGCTCATGCGGTTCGCCCGCGAGACCTCCTTCGACATGGGCGCCCGTCTGTTCCAGGAGGGCCGGCACGCCGACCGGTTCTGGATCATCCGGACCGGCACCGTCGCCCTCGACCTGCACGTCCCGGGCCGGAGCCCCGCCGTCATCGAATCGCTGGGCCACGGCGAACTGGTCGGCTGGTCCTGGCACTTCCCGCCCTATGTGTGGCAGCTGGGCGCCGAGGCCACGAGCCCGGTGCGGGCCTACGAGTTCGACGCCGAGGCCGTGCGCAAGCTGTGCGGGGAGGATCCCGAGTTCGGTCGCGCCGTAGCCGCCTGGGTCGGCGGTGTGGTCGCCCACCGGCTGCAATCGGCCCGCATCCGGCTGCTCGACCTGTACGCCCCCTACGGCAGCGGGGGCAGGTGAATCCGCCCGCACCCGCATCAGACGTCCCCGAGGAGGAGACCGTGCACGGCAGCCCGCACATCGTGAGCGACGTCATGACGCACACCGTCGTGGCCGTGGGCTGTGACGCCCCGTTCAAGGAGATGATCAACCTCATGGCGCAGTGGAAGGTCAGTGCCCTTCCGGTGCTGGCGGGCGAGGGACGCGTGATCGGTGTCGTGTCCGAGGCCGACCTGCTGCCCAAGGAGGAGTTCCGCGACAGCGACCCGGACCGGTTCACCCAGCTGCGCCGACTGTCCGACCTGGCCAAGGCGGGCGCGGTGACGGCCGAGGAGCTGATGACGTCCCCGGCGGTCACCGTGCACTCCGACGCCACGCTCGCCGAGGCCGCGCGCATCATGGCCCAGCGCCGGGTCAAGCGGCTGCCGGTCGTCAACGGCGAGGGAATGCTGGAGGGCATGGTCAGCCGGGGCGATCTGCTGAAGGTGTTCCTGCGGTCGGACGACGACCTCGCCGAGGAGGTCCGCCGGGAGATCGTCTCCTACCTCTTCCCCGCGCCGCTCGAACCGATCCACATCGGCGTCCGCGACGGCGTGGTCACGCTCACCGGCCGGGTCCGGGACACCTCGCTGGTGCCCGTGGCCGCCCGTCTGGTGCGGGCCGTCGAGGGCGTCGTCGACGTCGAGTGCGACCTGACGAGCGGCTCGGCGCTGACCGAACCGCGCTGAGCGCATCGCGCCGGTGCCGTCGCCTCCTCGGCGGTGGCCGGTGATGCCCGCGGGTCGTGCACACGGCCCCACGGCCCGCTGGGTCATGTCAGTCGGTCGGGTCGGTCGTCTCCGGCGTGTCAAGCCTGGTCAGTCGTGGGGTACGAGCACGACCGGGCGGGTGACGTGGTGGACGAGGGCGTGCGCGACCGGACCCGCGTGCGCGATCACGGGGTACTTCCTGCGGCGGCCCACCACCAGCAGGCCCGACCCGCTCACGGCGCGCGGCAGAACGTGGGCCGGGCGCCCCTCGTGCAGGGTCTCGGCCACGTACACGGCGGGGAACTTCTGCCGCCAGGGCTCCAGCAGCGCGGCGAGTTCCCGTTCCGCCTCCTGCCGGAACGATCCCCGGGTCCGCGCGTCCGGCAGCCCGTGAGTCAGCGGCACGTGCCAGGCGTGCACCACGCGCAGGGGCGCCCTGCGCAGTTCGGCGGCGCGGAAGGCGAAGTCCAGCAGGTCGTCACAGGGGCCGTCGGTGTCGACGGCGACCGCCACGTCACGGTGCGCGGTCCGCGTCGAGGGACGTCCGGAGACGTCCGGCAGATGCTCGCTCTCCGCGGTCTCGCCCGCTCGTACGAGGACGACGGGCCGCTCGGCGTGCACGGCGGTCGCCATGGCCACCGAGCCCAGGACGAAGCCCCCGACCGCGCCGAGCCCCTGGCTGCCGATGACCAGCAGTTCGGCGTCCTCCGCCTCGTCGAGCAGCGCGGGACCCGGCTGCCGGCGCACCTGCTCGCCGGACAGGTCCAGCCGCGGGTACGACTCGGTGAGCTGGGCGACCGTGTCCCGCAGCATGCGCCGCGCGCGGGACTGCGGCACCCGTACCTCGGGCAGGCCCGCTCCCCCCGCGGTGTCGGGCAGGCCTTCCCAGGCGTGCACCAGCCGGAGCGGCAGCCCTCGCCTGAGGGCTTCCCTGGCCGCCCAGTGGGCCGCGGCGAGGCTCTCGCGTGAGCCGTCCAGGCCGGCCACGACAGGTCTCAGCATGACGGTCACCTTCCCTGTCCCCCGCGCTTGCCTCTCCCCCGTTCTCCGCCGCGGGTGCGCGGTCGGCGTCACACCGGCCGCGCACCGCGGGTGCGGCGGATCGCCCCTGCTCAGGCGTGCCGCACCGGGATGGTCCTGGTGCCCGTCTTCTCCTCCGGGACCGGGACCGTGATGGTCAGGACGCCGTCCTCGTACTCCTCGTACCCGGCGCTCTCCTCCAGTCTCGCGCGTTCGAGACGCGGCGGCCGTGGGCCGACCGGCCCGGTGCGTGGCGGACGGTGGGCCCGAGGTCCCGCCCCGGCGGGGACGAAGGGCCGGTGTGACCGCGTCGGGCGGCCCCAGGACGACGGCCCGCGAGGCTGTCACGCTGGGGTGGAGGAAGCCGTGCGGGCGACCGTCCGCTGGCGCGTCGGGGGTGGTCGGAGGACCCGGGGGGCGGTCGAAGGACCGAAGGGAGCAGCGATGAGGGCGAACAAATCCGTCCGGCGTCCGCTGTGGCGGTGGCGGTGGCGGAGCAACCCGATGCGCCGGCGCGAGGACGTGATCGAGGGCTGGGTCCTGCTGGCCACGTGGGCCGTCGTCGCGGTGGGCGCTCCCCTGGCCGGCGTGGTCGTCGGACAGGCGACGGCGGACGGCCTCGCCCGGCAGCAGGTGGAGCGGCACCCGGCCACCGCCGTCCTGGTCCGCTCGGCTCGGCCCGGCGGCGACAGCGCGACGACGCCGGACGACCGGGTCGTGGGGATCGTCCGCTGGACGGCTCCGGACGGTACCCGGCACGAGGACCGGACCCTTGTCGCGCCCACCCTCGCGGCGGGCGACCGGATCGCGGTGTGGACCGATCAGCACCACCGGGTCACACCCCCGCCCTCGACCCCGTCCGAGGCCGCGTCGCAGGCTGCCGCCACGGGCGCGTTGGTGTCGCTCGCCCTCGCGGGTGCCGCCGGCGGCGGATGCTGCGCGGTCCGCGCCGCGCTCGACCGGCGCCGCGCCCGCGCCTGGGAAGCGGAATGGCGGCGGGTCGGACCGCAGTGGGGCCGCGCGGCACGCTGAGGATCACGGCCGTCGTGCCCCTGGTCCGGCCGGGCCGTTCCGGGGCAGCGGGTAGCGCAGCAGAACGCCCACACCCTCGTGCAGCCGCAACTCCCGCTCGGGCACCAGGACCAGTTCCGCCCTGGTGCCGACCAGCGCCCGGGTCAGCGCCGCGTCGGCGCGCTCCGCACGCACGTCCTGTACGCCGTAGGAACGCAACTCCTCTTCCGTCAAGGCGAGTTGGCCGGGTTCCGGGCCGACCCACAGGCGCAGCGGCGACTCGGGGTGGTTGTTGAGGAACAGGGCCTTGACCCGGCCCCGTTGCAGGGCCGACACGGTGGCGGAAATCCCCTCGGCCGTCGCTCCGCCGTGCGCCCGCTGGGCCAGGAAGACGTCCAGCAGGCCCCGGTCGTGCGCGGCCATGCGTCCGCTGAAGAGACTGTCGAGCCGCTGTTCCAGCAAGGCCCGCCCCGGCACCGACTCGCCCGTGCCCTCCACCGTGGTGACATGTCCGCGCAGGGACGGGGGAAGCCGGTTGACGAGGATTCCGCGGGCCCAGACGTCGCCCGCGACGACCACCGCCTCGCAGTCGGTGCGCCGTGCGTGGCCCTCCAGCTCACGGCCGATCATCTGGGCCGCCCGCGGCCAGTCGCCCACCGGGATCTCCTCGTGCAGGCGGTGCCCGGGCGCGACCTTGGTCAGGGGCCAGGTGCCGGCCTCGGCGTCGACTCGCACGGTGCCGGTCGCGTCCGTGGAGTGACGTCCGCCGTAGCGGACGTGCACCGCCAGGTACGGGATCCCGGGCGCGTGCTGGACGATCAGCGGCATGGTGTCCGGCAGCGTTCCGAAGTGCGCCGTGTCCCGCGTGGGCGGCAGCGGCAGCTCGTCCAGGAGGGCCGCGTGGCCGTGCGCGGTGAACACCGCCTGCCCGTGCGGGCCGGGCACTTCCGTGTCGCTGCCCACCAGGTCGGCCACCGCGGTGATGGTGCTCCGGTCCGCCCCCTCGGACAGCAGGGTGTCCCGCAGATGCCGCCACCGCAGTGCTATGGCCGTGTCGGGGTCCGCGACGGCGCTGTCGCGGGAGGTGTCCATATACACCGACGCGAACGGACCGGACTGCTTGTACAGAGGTTCGAGGAAGGAAAGTCTCATGGTCGCTCCCGGCTGCCCCGTCGCCCCGCGCCCACCCGTGCGGGCGACGCGAGGTCTACAGTCCCTGGGCGAGCAGGAGCTCGTGGGCGAGGCGCGCTCCCTGGGCCGCCTCCCCGGGCGGGTTGTCCTGTGACGGGATGTTCTCCAGGCCGCGGGCGAGCGCCCGTACGGCCTCCGCCAGCGTCGCCGTCTGTGCTTCCAGCCGACTCAGCCGGGCCTCCAGCTCGGGCGTGGCACCGGCTGCTGCGGCTGTGTGATTCTGCGTCATGTCCCGGGTCCTCACGGGTGCGGCAGGCCGGGGTCGGGGTCGGGCCTGTGCCGCGGAGCGGCAGGACGGGCCTCTTCGCCGACGGCCCGACGTTCGAAGTCGCTCACGGCAACCTCCTGGCAAGCTCCCGGCCGGCTCGCCAGTCACCCACCTGGTCAGTCTCGCACCGATCCGACCGGCCTGCCGCCCCACACCGGGGCCGGACTGCCCGGGCTGCACCACCCGGCCGGCCACACGACAATGGTCTCGGCGCACGATCCGCCCCGACGCGCAGGGGAAGGCGGTGACCTGTGATGACGTACGTCGCTGTGAGTGCGCTGAGTCATCCGGGACTGATCCGCGAGCACAACGAGGACAGCCTGGTCGCCGGGCCGTGGACCCTGTGCGCCACGATGACCGAGAATCCGCAGACGCTGGTGTTCCCCCTCGGGACGCCCCTCGTCGTCGCGGTCGCCGACGGGATCGGCGGCCAGCCCGGAGGCCACGTGGCCAGTGCCCTGGTGGTCCGGCAGCTCGCGCAGGCCGGGCCCGGCCTGACCGACGAGGACGACGTCCGCGAGGTGCTGCACGCCTGCAACCGCCGCGTGTACGCGGCCGCGGAGGGCGAGGGACCGGCCACGATGGGCACCACCGTCGCGGGCGCAGTCGTCCTGCCCGGATCGCTGCTGGCGTTCAACGTGGGCGACAGCCGGATCTTCGCCGTGCCCCGGGACGGGCTGCTCCAGGTCAGTGTGGACGACAACCCGCCGACCCCACCGGGGCAGCGCACGACGTCGCTCCTGACCCAGGCCCTGGGCGGCGGCCTGAGGTACCACGCCGTCACCCCCCATGTGACGGCCTGTCCCCTCGCCCCGGGTGACCGGTACCTGATCTGCACCGACGGCCTGACCGACCCGGTGCCGAACGACGTCCTGGACGACCTGCTGCGGGAGTTCGACGACGGCCGGGCGGCCTTCGAACTGTGGAAGGCCGCCATCGAGGCCGGCGGGCCCGACAACATCACGATCGCCGTGGTGCGGGTCGTTGAGCAGTGACCTCCCGCCGGCCCCACGGTCCGGGCTCAGGAGGAGAAGCCGTACCGCCCTCGCAGGCGTACGAAGCACGCGGGCGTGAGGGTCCGCCGCGGCTCCAGTCCCCGCGCGGTGCGCAGGAAGGACACGACCTGCTCCCGGCCGCCGGACCCGATGGGCTGCACGAGGCGGCCGCCCGGTCGCAGTTGCGCGACCAGCGGCGCGGGTACCTCCGGGAAGGCCGCGGACACGACGACCGCGTCGTAGGGAGCGCGGTCCGGCGCCCCGCCGCTTCCGTCCCCGACGCGCAGCTCGATGTTCCGCAGGCCCTGACCGGCGAGGTTGCGCCGTGCCCGCTCCGCGATGTCCGGCCGCATCTCGACGGTCACGACGTCGGCGGCCAGTGCGGCGAGCAGCGCGGTCTGGAAGCCGAGTCCGGTACCGATCTCCAGCACGTGCTCGTCCCCGCTCAGGCCGAGGCCGTCGATCATCATGGCGGAGAGTGAGGGCTGGGTGGTCACCTGTCCGTGGCCGATCGGAAGGGGCACGTCGCGGTAGGCGTCCGCGCGGTGGACGGCGGGCACGAACGCCGCCCGGGGCGTCGCGCGGACGGCCTGGAGCAGCCGCTCGTCACCGACGCCGGCCGCGCGAACGGCCCGTACGAGAGCCTCGGCCGGCTGGGCGGCTTCGGACATGGCACTTCTTTCCCTGCGGGCCGGAGGGTGAGCATGCCGTCGGGCTCGCCCCCCGCAGTCATCGTCGCACCTGGCCCGCCGGACGGGTCGGTTCCTAGACTGGGAGACGTGGTTCGGGCCAACGAGGAGGTCGAGGCGCTCCTCCAGGAGTACGCGGACCTCATCGCCATCACCGGAGGCGACGCGTTCAAGGCGCGCGCCTACGAGAAGGCCGCCCGCGCGATCGGCGGCCACCCCGCCGACGTCTCCCGCCTCGATGTCGCGGGTCTGAAGGAGATCCCGGGCGTGGGCAGGTCGATCGCCGAGAAGGTCGTCGAGTACCTCCGCACCGGCAATGTCACGGTGGTGGAGGAGACGCGGGCCAGGATTCCGGCAGGGGTACGGCAGTTGATCACCATCCCCACCCTCGGGCCCAAGAAGGCGATGACCCTGTACGAGGACCTGCACATCTCCTCGGTGGCCGAGCTGGCCGACGCGATCAAGGCGGAGAAGCTGCGCGATCTGAAGGGCTTCGGGAAGAGGACCGAGGAGAACATCCTGCACGGCATCGCCCTGATGCGGCAGGCCGGTGAGCGGATCCTGCTGGGCACCGCCATGGAGTCCGCCGAGGACATCGTCGCCGAACTCTCCCGGATCACCGGGTGTGCGCAGTGCGCGTACGCGGGGTCGCTGCGCCGCATGAGGGAGTCCATCGGTGACATCGACGTCCTCGTCGCCGCCGACCGGTCGGCACCCTTCATGGACGCGCTCACCGAACTGCCCTCCACCGCCGAGGTCGTCGCGCACGGCGCGAAGAAGACCTCGATCCGTACCGTCACGGGCGTCCAGGTCGACCTGCGCGTGGTACGACCGGACTCCTGGGGTGCCGGGATGCAGTACTTCACCGGCTCCAAGGCGCACAACATCCGCACCCGGACCATCGCCGTCCACCTGGGGTTGAAGCTCTCCGAGTACGGCCTGTTCGACGCCGAGAGCGGAGAGCGGGTCGCCTCCCGCTCGGAGGACGAGGTGTACGCGCGGCTCGGCCTGCCGTGGATCCCGCCCACGCTGCGCGAGGACCGGGGCGAGATCGAGGCCGGCCTGCGCGGCGAGCTGCCCGAGGTGGTCACGGAGGACGACGTGAGGGGTGACCTGCACACCCACACCGACCTCACCGACGGTCTCGCCCCGCTGGAGGAGATGGTGGCCGCGGCCGCCGACCGGGGCTACGCGTACTACGCGGTCACCGACCACGCGCCCGGCCTCGCCATGCAGCGCATGACCGAGGAGAAGGTCCTCGCCCAGCGCGAGCGCGTGCGGTCACTGGACGGCCGGCACCACGGGATGCGGCTGCTGCACGGCACCGAGCTCAACATCGGCCCGGACGGGGACGTGGACTGGCCCGGCGAGTTCCTCGCGGGCTTCGACATCTGCGTGGCCTCCGTGCACTCGCACCTCGGGCTCGACCGCAAGGCGATGACCCGGCGGCTCGTGCGCGCCTGCGAGAACCCCTACGTCCATGTCATCGGCCACCCCACCGCCCGTCTGATCGGCAGGCGGCCGGGCATCGACGCCGACCTCGACGAGGTGTTCGCCGCCTGCGCCCGCACCGGCACGGCCCTGGAGATCAACGCCCAGCCGGACCGCCTCGACCTGGGCGACGAGGACATCCTGCGGGCCAGGAGCCACGGCGCGAAGTTCGCCGTCGACTCCGACGCCCACTCCCTCCTCCACCTCGCCTGCCTGCGCTACGGAATCGGCACGGCCCAACGCGGATGGCTGACCCCGGACGATGTGATCAACACCTGGCCGCTGCGGCGGCTGCGCCGCTTCCTGCGCAAGGACCGGGCCGCCTGAGGTTCACCCGTGGCGGCGCTCCAGTCGGCCCTGATTCCCCCCGGGGCCCAAAGGCCGCGGCCGTGACCGAACCGCCGGTGCGGTGCTTCGGTCACGGCCGCGGGACGGCTGGTACGGGTGTCACGGCTTGCGCGCGAGGCCCCCGTGCTCGGCGACGGGCGCCGCCGCGGGGGCCTCGGGGTCCGGACGCCAGTGCGGAACCGAGACGACCCCGGGCTCCACGAACTCCAGTCCGTCGAAGAACGCCGTGATCTGGTCGACGGTGCGCAGGTTGTACGGGATGGCGCCGCTCTTGTTGTAGCCCTCCTGGGCCGCTTCGAAGTCCGGGTCGGTGCCCAGGGAACCGTCGTTGATGGAGAGGTAGCTGCCGGACGGCAGTGCGTCCATCAGCCGGGCGACGATGGAGCGCGCCTGGTCGTAATCGGCCACGTGGCCAAGGATGTTGCTGAGGATGAGGGCGATGGGACGGCTGAAGTCCAGTGTGTCGGCGGCGGCCGCGAGGATGCGGTCCGGGTCCAGCACGTTGGCGTCGACGTAGGCGGTCGCCCCCTCCGGAGTGGAGTAGAGCAGGGCGCGCGCGTGGGCCAGGACCATCGGGTCGTTGTCGACGTAGACGATCCGGGCCTCGGGGGCGATGCGCTGGGCGACCTCGTGCGTGTTGTCGGCCGTCGGCAGGCCGGTGCCGATGTCGAGGAACTGCCGGATGCCCGCCTCGGCGACCAGGTAGGTGATGTTGCGGCGCAGGAAGCCGCGGCTGCTGCGGGCGATGGTGACGATGCCGGGGAAGACGGCGGTGTAGGCGTCACCGGCCTCCTCGTCGACGGCGTAGTTGTCCTTGCCACCCAGCCAGTAGTTCCAGATCCGAGCCGAGTGCGGCACCGTCGTGTCGATCTTCTGGTGCGCCTCTGGGTCGGGGCTCGTCGCGGGGTGGGTCATGGGTACCGTCCGTTCTCCGTCGCGCGGGTTGTCCAACGACAAACTACGTTCCGAAAGCCCTGCTGTGCACGCCAGTTCACGTTTCCGCCGGTGGTTTTCCCGAAAGAGCGCGACCTCGGCACGAGGCGGGCACCCGCGACCGCGCCCGGGGCGCCCCGGCCGTCCCTACGCCATCCCCCGGCGGCGCAGAAGCAGCCACAGTTCCGCGGTGACGTCCGGGTCGGTGAGATCCACCCCGAGCAGCGCCTGGCAGCGCGAGACGCGGTGCCGGAGCGTGTTGCGGTGGACGCCGAGCGCGCGGGAGGCCGCCTCCCACTGGCCGTGATGGCGCAGGTAGCCGACGAGGGCCTGGCTCAGGACGTCGGTCAGCCGGTCGCAGGCGGCGGCCAGACGCGCGGCCGGATCGCCGCAGTACGGTCCCGCCGACAGGTGGGCGAGCAGCCGGGTTCCCGGGGCGAGGTCCGCCAGCGTCGCGGCGGCGACCGCTCGGACGGCCGGTGCCCGCCCGGCCGGGACCACCTCCGTCAGGACGGCCGCGGCGTCGGCGTCCGCCCGCCGTACCGCGTCCTCCAGGGACGCGGTCGGGGGATGGTCCGCGGGGACCAGGAACCAGGCCGCTCGGTCGTCCGTCCGGACGGCGACCGCCTCCGGGCACCAGCGGCGGACCACTCCGGTGAGGACGTCGCTCGCCCGGCCCCTCATCGCCAGGACGCGCACGTGGTCCGGCGGGCTCGGTGCCCGTACCGCGCCCGCGAGCCTCCGCGCGGCGTCCAGGTGCCCGAAGTCGACCAGCAGTCCGACGCAGCGCTGTCCTTCGTCGGCCACGGATTCGGCGCGCGAACCGCGCACCGCGTCCAGGCTCAGCAGCGCCGACGCCGTCAGCACGGCTCTGCGCCTCGTGGGGTCCAGCGGCGTCGAGGTGCCGACCGCGAGGAACCCCGCGGCCCGCTCGTGCCCGGCCAGCGGGAACACGATCACCGCTCCCGACCCGGTCGCGAACGAGGCGGCGGAGTGCGCTCCGGCGCCCTCCAGCCGGACGATCTCCCCGCGTACCCGCTCGGCCTGCTCGGCGGCTCCGGCGGGGAACACCTGGTCCACCTCGCCCGCCGGTGTGTAGGCCGCCGCCCAGGCGTCGAGCGACCGGCCGAGCGTGCGCAGGACCGTGGCGACCGGGTCGGTGGACGCGGCCGCGTCGACGAGCGCCCGTTGCGTCGCCAGGACGTCCTTGAGGTGCTGCTCGGCCGTACGGGAGACGGCGGCCCAGTAGGCCTTCGTGATGCGCAGGAACGGCGTGGGCGGCGGGACGGTGAGCAGGCACAGTCCCAGCTTCCGGCAGGCGGCCAGGAGCGGCGCCGGAACCTCCGCGTGCACCGGGCCGAGGCCGAGGGCCAGCGCGGTCAGCTCGGCTTCGACCAGGCGGCCGACGTACCGTTCGCAGCCGAGCTTGTTCCGGGGCAGGGACAGGCCCGTCGTCAGCAGCAGCTCTCCGCCGTTCAGATAGCCGGTCGGGTCGAGCAGTTCGCTGATGTGCACGGCCGACACCTCCCGCGTCGAGGCGGCGAACCCCTCGGCCGGCGCGAGATCCGTACCGAGGACCCGGCACAGGGAGGCCACCGTCGGAACCGTCACGGGTGCCCCTGCGCGAGAACCGTCATGAGTGCTCCTGTGCGATCTGTCCAATGCGGGCCCTGCGAGGTGCATTTTATCCAATGAGAGATCCGCGCCTTCTCCGTACGGTCGTCCCGTCCCGAGCGAACGGAGAATGGTCATGCCCGTCGATCCGCCCGCGGCGCCGCTCGACGGCCTGGTCGTCGCCGACTTCAGCCGCGTCCTGGCCGGCCCGCTGGCCTCGGTGATGCTGGCGGACCTGGGGGCCACCGTCATCAAGGTGGAGCGCCCGGGCTCCGGCGACGACACCCGTGCCTGGGGTCCGCCGTGGACGGACAACTCCAGCAGCTACTTCGAGTGCGCCAACCGCTCGAAGCGGTCCGTGACCCTGGACCTGTCCGACCCGGAGGACCTCCGGCTGGCCCGGACACTGGCCGGGCGGGCCGACGTGCTGGTGGAGAACTTCAAGGACGGCGCACTCGCCGCACGAGGACTCGACTACGAATCCGTCCGCCGCACGAACCCGGGCGTCGTGTACTGCTCGGTGACCGGCTTCGGTCGCCACGGCGGCGCGGCGCTGGCGGGCTACGACTTCCTCGTCCAGGCGCTGGGCGGTCTGATGAGCATCACCGGCGACCCCGACGGCGACCCGCAGAAGGTCGGCGTGGCCCTGGTCGACGTACTGACCGCCAAGGACGCGGCCATCGGCATCCTGGCGGCGCTGCGGGCCCGCGAGCGGAGCGGGCAGGGCCAGCGGGTGGAGGTCAACCTCCTGTCCAGCCTGCTGGGTTCGCTGGCGAACCAGGCCTCGGCGTATCTGGCCACCGGCCTCGCCCCGGGACGGATGGGCAACGCGCACCCGTCCATCGCCCCGTACGAGACGCTGCGCTGCGCGGACGGCCTGCTGGCCATGGCGTGCGGGAACGACGGGCAGTTCCGCCGGCTGGCCGAGGTGCTGCACGCGCCGGGCCTGGCCGACGACGAACGCTTCGCGACCAACCCGGCCCGTGTGCGCAACCGCCACGAGCTCGTCCTGGCGCTCGAGGAACACCTGACGCGCGACACCGTCGAGAGCTGGATCGAGCGGTGCACCGCGGTCGGCGTTCCGGCCGGAAGGGTCGGCACCATCGCCGACGGCATCACCCTGGCCGAGTCGCTCGGCCTCGAACCGACCGTCCGGGTCGGCCCCTCGTCGCCGCCTCAGATCCGGCACCCCGTCACGTACTCGGCCACCCCGGTCACCGGCTACCGGCCGCCGCCCCGTCTCGGCGAGCACAGCGACGACGTACGCCGCTGGCTCACCGACCCGACCCACTGATCCGCCACAGGAGAAGACCGCATGAACGCACCGGCCAAACTGCCCCCGCTCGACCCCCGCGACCCCGCCGGCCTGCACGACCTGCTCACCCCGGAGGAGAAGGCGGTGGCCGCCTCGGTACGCCAGCTCTGCGGCCAGCGCGTCGACCCCTTCGTGGCGGACTGGTTCGAGCAGGGCACCATTCCCGACATCCGCGGCCTGGCCAAGGAGCTCGGCGCGCTGGGCGTGCTCGGCATGCACCTGGAAGGCTACGGCTGCGCGGGCATGTCGGCCACCGAGTACGGCGTGGCCTGCCTCGAACTGGAGGCCTCCGACTCCGGTATCCGCTCGCTGGTCTCCGTGCAGGGCTCGCTGGCGATGTTCGCCATCTGGAAGTGGGGCACCGAGGAGCAGAAGCGTCAGTGGCTGCCGTCCATGGCCGCCGGTGAGGCGATCGGCTGCTTCGGCCTCACGGAGCCCGACGTCGGCTCCGACCCCGGCAGCATGCGCACCCGGGCGCGGCGGGACGGTGACGACTGGATCCTCGACGGCCGCAAGATGTGGATCACCAACGGCAGCGTGGCCGACGTGGCCGTGGTCTGGGCCGGGACCGACGAGGGGGTGCGCGGCTTCGTGGTGCCCACCGACACCCCGGGGTTCTCGGCCCCGGAGATCAAGCACAAGCTGTCCCTGCGCGCCTCGGTCACCAGCGAGCTGGTCCTGGACGGGGTGCGCCTTCCCGCGGACGCCGTGCTCCCCGAGGTCCGGGGGCTGAAGGGCCCGCTCAGCTGCCTCAACGAGGCCCGCTACGGCATCGTCTGGGGAGCGATGGGCGCGGCCCGGTCGTCACTGCACGCCGCCCAGTCCTACGCGGTGGAGCGGACCCAGTTCGGCAAGCCGATCGGGGCGTTCCAGCTGACCCAGCAGAAGCTGGCCGACATGTACCTCGAGTACACCAAGGGCGTGCTCCTGGCGCTGCACCTGGGCCGGCGCAAGGACGCCGGCACGCTGCGGCCCGAGCAGGTGAGCCTGGGCAAGCTCAACAACGTCCGCGAGGCACTGGACATCTGCCGCACCGCCCGCACGGTCCTCGGGGCGAATGGCATCTCCCTGGAATATCCCGTCATCCGGCACATGAACAACCTGGAGTCCGTGCTGACCTACGAGGGCACCGTCGAGATGCACACGCTCGTCGTCGGGCAGGCGGTCACGGGACACGCGGCGTTCCGGTGAGCGCGGGCGGAGGAAGTCCTTCCACTGCTCCCTCCATGACCAAAATTTGTCTGCTTTGCCCGTATAAGACGGGTCATAAGGATAGAAAGGGACTTATCGCGGTGCGGTGAAAGTTGCCACAGCGGCATCGGGCGGCCTATAAGAGGAGCATGACCGGAGTGATTCCGGAATTCGGGCAACTGCCCGCTACGGAGGATTCCCATGCTTCTGACTCCGTCCGATACGGAGAAATTGCTGCTGAGCGTCGCCGGAATGGTCGCCCGTGACCGGCGGGAGCGCGGCGTGCTCCTCAATTACCCCGAGGCCGTCGCGCTCCTTTCCTGCTGGGCGATGGAGCGGGCCCGCGAGGGCGCCCCCGTCAGCGATCTGATGACCGAGGGGCGCACCGTCCTCACCCGCGCCGACGTGCTCGAAGGCGTCCCCGAGATGCTGCACGACGTCCAGGTCGAGGCGACCTTCCCGGACGGGCGCAAGCTCGTCACGATCACCTCGCCGATCCCGTGATCCCCGGCGAGATCCGGACCGGTTCCGGCGTACTGCACATCAATGAGAACCGCGCACGGCTTCAGATGACCGTGGTGAATGACGGTGACCGCCCCATTCAGCTCGGATCGCATCTGCATTTCCCCGACGCGAATCCATCCCTCTCTTTTGACCGGTCTCTTGCCGAGGGTTTCCGGCTCGATATTCCCTCCGGCACGTCCCTGCGTTTCGAGCCCGGAGTCGGCGTCGAGGTCACCCTCGTCGAACTGGGCGGCCGCCGGGAGGTGCCCGGCATCGTCGTGCCCGGCACCCGGACCGCACGAACGGACGACATGTGACATGGCAGAACTGACCCGCGCCGCCTACGCGTCGCTCTACGGGCCCACCACCGGCGACCGCGTCCGCCTCGCCGACACCGACCTGTGGATCGAGGTCGAGGAGGACCGCTGCTTCGGCGGCGACGAGTCCGTGTTCGGCGGTGGCAAGTCCCTGCGCGAATCCATGGGCCAGGCCACCGCCTCACGCGCCGACGGCGCCCTCGACCTCGTCATCACCAACGCCGTCGTCCTCGACCACTGGGGCGTCGTCAAGGCGGACGTCGGTGTCCGGGCGGGCAGGATCGTGGCGCTCGGGCGCTCCGGCAACCCCGACATCAGCGACGGCGTCCACCCCGACCTGGTGATCGGACCCGGCACCGACGTGGTGTCCGGCGAGGGCCGCATCCTCACCGCCGGAGCCGTCGACACCCACGTCCACTTCCTGATGCCCGAGGCCCTGCACGAGGCCCTGGCCACCGGCACCACCACCGTCATCGGCGGCGGCACCGGCGCCACCGAGGGTTCCAAGGCCACCACGGTCACCCCCGGCCCGTGGAACCTCGCGATGATGCACCGCTCGCTGGACCGGGTGCCGCTCAACGTCATGCTGTTCGGCAAGGGTTCGACCGTCGGCGAGGACGGCCTGCGCGAAGCGGCGCTCGGCGGCGCCGGCGGCTACAAGGTCCACGAGGACTGGGGCGCGACCCCCGCCGCCATCGACGCCGCGCTGAAGGCCGCCGACGCCTACGGCCTCCAGGTCGCCCTGCACGCCGACAGCCTCAACGAGGCCGGCTACGTCGAAGGCACCCTCGACGCCATCGCCGGACGCGGTATCCACGTCTTCCACGCGGAGGGCGCGGGCGGCGGCCACGCACCCGACATCATCACCGTGGCCTCCCACCTCAACATCCTTCCGGCGTCGACCAATCCGACGCTCCCGCACACCGTCAACACCGTCGCCGAGCACCTCGACATGCTGATGGTGTGCCACCACCTGAACCCGCGGGTGCCGGAGGACCTGGCCTTCGCGGAGTCCCGCATCCGCGCGACCACCATCGCCGCCGAGGACGTCCTGCACGACATCGGCGCCCTGTCCATCACCTCCTCCGACGCCCAGGCCATGGGACGCATCGGTGAGGTCGTCTGCCGTACCTGGCAGGTCGCCGACACCATGAAACGGCGCTTCGGCGACCGGGGCGGCGAACTGCCCGCCGACAACGAACGCGCCCGCCGCTACGTCGCCAAGTACACGATCTGCCCCGCCGTCGCCCACGGCATCGACCACGTCGTCGGCTCCGTCGAGCCGGGCAAGCTCGCCGACCTGGTGCTGTGGGACCCGGCCTTCTTCGGCATCCGCCCGGCCGCAGTGATCAAGGGCGGCATGGTGGTGTACGCGCCGCTCGGCGACGCGGGCGCCGCGATCCCCACCACCCAGCCCGTCCTGCTGCGGCCCACCGCCGCGGCCGGCGCCGCCCCGCACCTGTCGGTCAGCTTCGTCGCCCCGGCGGCCCTGGAGGACGGTCTGGCCGAACGCCTCGGCCTCGTACGGGAGTTGGTCGCCGTACGGCCCACCCGCCACCTCACCAAGGCGGACCTGCCGAACAACACGGCGCTGCCGGACATCGACGTCGACCCGGAGACGTTCGCCATCCGGATCGACGGCGAGCTGGTCGAACCCTCCCCCGCCACCGAACTGCCGCTCGCCCAGCGGTACGCGATGTTCTGATGCCGGGCCTGGCTCCCCTGCTGCTGGGCGACGGTCGGCTCCCGGTCGGCGCGTACACCTACAGCGCCGGACTGGAACCGGCCGTCGCGGCGGGCCTCACCCGCGACGACGTGCCCGCGCTGCTGCGCGCCCGGCTGCGCACCGCGGCCGTCACCGAGGCGGCCGCGGCCGTCCTCGCCCTGCGGGCCGCCCGGGCGGACCCGGTGGACTACGAACCCGTACAGCGGGCCCTCGCCGCCCGCACCCCGGCGGCGCCACTGCGGGAGGCGTCGGCGACGCTCGGCCGCGGGGTGCACCGCCTCGCGCGGCGGCTGGCCCCGGACCACCCGGCCGTCACCGCGCTGTCGTCGATCCGCCCCCGCCCGCTGCGGCCGGTCACGCTCGGCGCGCTCGGAGCCGTCATGGACGTCTCCGAGGAGGAGTTGGCGCACGGCGTGGTCTACGACGAGCTCCAGACGATCACCTCGGCGGCCCTGAAACTGCTGCCCGGCGACCCCCTCGACACGGTCGCCTGGATCCTCGCCGCCGAGCCGGAGGCCACGGCCGCGGCGCACGAGGCCCTCGCGGTACGGAACCCGGCCGGACTGCCCGCCCGTACCCCCCTGCTCACCGAACAGTGGGCACTCGAACACGCACGACGAGAACGGAGACTCTTCCTTGCCTGACCAGCAGCCCGACCAGCACCACCACCGGCCGTCCGGCACCCCGCGCGCCCTGCGACTCGGGGTCGCGGGCCCCGTCGGCACCGGCAAGAGCTCGATCCTGGCCACCCTGTGCCGTGAGCTGGCCGGCGAACTCGCCATGGCCGTCGTCACCAACGACATCTACACCGACGAGGACGCCCGTTTCCTGCGCTCGGCCGGGGTGCTGCCGACGGAGCGCATCCGCGCGGTGGAGACGGGCGCGTGCCCGCACACCGCGATCCGCGACGACGTCAGCGCCAACCTCGACGCGGTCGAGGACCTGGAGGAGGCGTTCGGGCCGCTGGACCTGGTGCTCGTGGAAAGCGGCGGCGACAACCTCACCGCCACCTTCAGCCCGGCCCTGGCGGACGCCCAGCTGTTCTGCATCGACGTCGCGGGCGGCGGCGACGTGGCGCGCAAGGGCGGCCCCGGCATCACCGGCGCCGACCTGCTGATCGTCAACAAGACCGATCTGGCGCCGCACGTGGAGGTCGACGTGGACGCCATGGTCGCCGACGCCCGGAATGCCCGGGACGGTCTGCCGGTCCTCGCGCTGTCCAGGAAGGACCCGGCCTCGATCGCCGAACTCGCCGACTGGGTACGCTCGTTGCTCGCACGCCACCGGGCCGGCACCCATGTCCCCACCGACCCGGGACCGATGGCACCGCACAGCCACAGCCACGACTCGTGACCGGGGGCACGGTGGCCCGCGGCGAGCCGGCCGACCCCACGGTCGTCGCCGTGGAGCGGGAGGGCACCGGCCGCCCGCTCGTCCGCGAACTGCGCCCCGGCGCCTTCCTCGCCCCCCGCCCCCTGCTGCCGGCCCCCGACGGGGTGCGGATCGCCCTGGTCGGCACCAGGGCCGGTCTGCTCGCGGGCGACGACCTGCTGGTGCACATCTCGGTCGGCCCCGGGGCCCGCCTGGAACTGATCGAGCCGTCCGGCCTGGTCGCCTACGACCACCGCGGCGGCACCTCGCGGTGGCGGGCCCGGGTCGACATCGCCGAGGACGGCGAACTGGTCTGGGGCGGCAAGCCGTTCGTGGTCGGCGACGGCGCCCGGGTGGAACGCTCGATGGACGTCGCGCTGGCGGCCGGGGCCCGGATGCTGTGGCGGGACACCCTGGTCCTGGGGCGTTCCGGCGAGCGCGGCGGCAGCGTACGGGCGACCACACACGTCACCCGCGACGGGCACGACCTGCTGGTCGAGGACCTGGACCTGACGGAGCCGGACCTGCGCGAGCTCCCGGGCGTCCTCGGCCCCCACCGCGTCATCGGCTCGGTCACCTGCCTCGGCTCCCGTCCCCGCGGACCGCACCACCCGTACCGCATGGACCTGGCGGGGCCAGGGGCGCAGGTGCGGCTGCTGGACACGGTGGCACCGGCGATCGAGGCGGAGCTGGCGGCCGTCTGGGCGAGCTGGCGGAGCCGCTGACACCGGCGCCCCGGCCGTACGGCCCGCAGGGCCGGCCCCACCGGCGGCCGGTCCGGCAACCATCCGCACGGTTCCGCGTGACGGCGGAGGCCGGCGCCTCGGTGACCTGCTGACCGGCACACGGGGGCCGGGGTACCGTCCAGCGAGACGACCACACCGCACCGCCGAGGCCCGGTCCGCCCGGGCGAGGGGAGCACCGCATGAGCGAGTCCACCCACCAGGCAGCCGCCGAGCCCGCCGAAGGCGGCCGGACCGATCCGCTCGTCCAGCTGTCCCTGGAACAGTTGCGGCAGCGGTCCAGCATGAAGTGGCGCGCGCACCCGGAGGACGTCCTGCCGCTGTGGGTGGCGGAGATGGACGTCCCCCTGGCACCCGCGGTCGCCGACGCCCTGCACCGGGCCGTCGCGCTGGGAGACACCGGATACCCCCACGGAACCGGCTACGCCGAGGCCCTCGCCGCCTTCGCCGCCACGCGATGGGGGTGGGACGGCCTGCGCGTGGAGAACACGGCGCTGGTGCCCGACGTGATGCTGGGCATCGTCGAGATCCTCCGCCTCGTCACCGGCCCCGGCGACGCGGTCGTCGTCTGCTCACCCGTCTACCCCCCGTTCTACGCGTTCGTCACGCACGACGGCCGGGAGGTCGTCGAGGCCCGTCTCGGCCCCGACCTGCGCATCGACCTCGCCGGCCTCGAGGACGCCTTCATACGCGCACGGCGCAACGGCCGCCGCGCGGCGTTCCTGATGAGCAACCCGCACAACCCGACCGGTGTCGTCCACACCCGCGCGGAACTCGAGGCGATCGCCGCGCTCGCCCGCAGACACGGTGTGCGGGTGGTCTCCGACGAGATCCACGCCCCGCTGGTGCTGCCCGGCGCCGTCTTCACGCCCTTCCTCAGCGTTCCCGGCTCGGAGAACGGCTTCGCGCTGACCTCCGCGTCCAAGGCATGGAACCTGGCCGGTCTCAAGGCCGCCGTGGCCATCGCCGGCACCGAGGCCGCGGACGACCTGCGCCGGATGCCCGAGGAGGTCGGCCACGGCCCCAGCCATCTGGGCATCCTCGCCCACACGGCGGCGTTCCGCGACGCGGCCGACTGGCTCGACGAGTTGCTGCTCGGGCTCGACGCCAACCGGAGCCTGCTGGGCGAACTGGTGAAGGAACACCTCCCGGACGTGGGGTACGTCCCGCCCCAGGGCACCTACCTCGCCTGGCTGGACTGCACCGGGCTGGGACTGCACGAGGACCGTCCCGCCGACGGACCCGGCATCGTGAGCGACCTCGCCGGACCGGCGAAGCTGTTCCTGGACGAAGCTCGCGTCGCCCTCAGCTCCGGACACGTCTTCGGCAGCGGCGGCGCGGGATGCGTACGCCTCAACTTCGCGACCTCACCGGCGATCCTGCGTCAAGCGCTGACGCGCATGGGCCGCGCGGTCGCCGGCCTCGAACGGGCGCCCCGCCCCTGACGCCGCCAGTAGCCCCCGGAGTCGACCCCCAGCCGCTCCGCCAGGCGGTTGGCGGTCGACGGGCCGTACTTCCGCGGCATCCCGACCACCAGCACACGCACCGGATGCGCCGGGGCGCGCAGCCCCTCGGCATCAGAACCACCCCGGTCATGGCCGGAGGTGATCTGCGGGCCCTCGGACCATTGCTCCTGGCGAATGCGCTGTATACGGTGTGTGCACTGCATCCAATGGGAGCGGGGAACACGGACGACCGCAGGGGCACAGATGAAAGGGGCTCATCCCATGCACGCTTCCGGCAAAGCCGACCACTATGACGTCCTCGTCGTCGGCGGGGGCGCCGCCGGCTCCGCCGCCGCCTGGCAGCTGACGAAGCGCGGCCACCGCGTCTGCCTGCTGGAACGGTTCGCACCCGGTCACCGGGCCGGCAGCTCGCACGGCAGGTCGCGGCTGCTGCGGCTGACCTACACGGATCCTCTGTACGCGCGGATGGCCGCCGAGGCGCTGCGCATGTGGCACCGGCTCGAGTCCGAGAGCGGCGGTGACCTGATCTCCACCGTGGGGGCCGTGGACGGCGGCCGCGCGGAGCGTCTGGAGCAGGCCGCCGCCGCGCTGGCCGACGAGGGAGCCGACTTCGAGGTGGTCACCGAGCACCAGGCGCGGTCGCGCTGGCCGCAGCTCGCCCTGCCGGGTGACGTGCTGTACCACCCGGACGCCGCCCGCGTCGACCCCGACGCGACGCTCCCGGCGCTCCAGCACCTCGCCGGCCGTTCCGGCTGCCGGATCCTGTACAACACACCGGTGACCGCGCTGGAGACCGACGCGGACGGAGTCCGTGCCCGCACGCCCGCGGGCACGTTCACCGCACCCGTCGCGGTCGTCACCGTCGGCCCGTGGACGAGCCGGCTGCTCGACGGTCTCGTCACCCTGCCGGAGCTGACGGTGACTCAAGAACAGGTCTTCCACCTGCCGCAGCGCGATCCGGACGCCGCCTGGCCCGCCTTCAGCTTTCAGCACGAGGACGGAGGCATCGTCTACGGCATGCCCACGGCCGACGAGGGCGTCAAGGTCGCCGAACACCTCGGCGGGCGGGTCGTGGACCCGGAGACCCGGGACGGGATCGTGGACGCCGCCGCCCGTGGCCGGGTCCTGGCGTTCGCGGCGGAGCGGCTGCCCGGTCTGGAACCGGTCGTCTCCACGGAGACGACCTGCCTCTACACCAGCACGGCCGACGAGGACTTCCTGCTGGACCGGGTGGGCCCGCTGGTCGTCGGCACGGCCTGCTCCGGGCACGGCTTCAAGTTCACGCCGCTGCTGGGCCGTATGCTCGCCGACCTCGCGGAGGGCGACACCGAGCCCCACCCGCGCTTCCGGCTCCCCTCCCCCGCACCGGCCGACCGCGCCTGACCGTCACGAGGAGCCGGAGGCGGGCCACCGGCCTCCGGCTCCTCGCGGCTTGAACGATCAGCTCTTGCCGAGGAGCTTGTTCATCTCCTCGATCTCGGCGTTCTGCGCGGTGATGATGTCGTCGGCCGTCTTCCTGGCCGGCCCGTAACGGCCGTTGGTCTTCTCCGTCGTGGCCATCTCCACGGCGCCCTCGTGGTGCTCGACCATCATGGTCAGGAACATCCTGTCGAAGTCCGCACCGGACGCCTTCGCCAGCTTGTTCATGTCCTGACCATCCATCATCCCGGGCATGCCCGCGTGACCGGAGTGGTCCATACCCGGCATGGCGGAGGGCACCTTCGCGCCCCAGGACTCCAGCCAACCGGACATCGTCTCGATCTCCGGGTCCTGGGCCTTCTCGATGCGGGAGGCCAGGTCCTTGACCTCGGTGGAGGACGCCCGGGTGGCGGCCGTCCGCGCCATCAGGACGGCCTGCTGGTGGTGCGGGATCATGCCCTGCGCGAAGGACACGTCCGCGTCGTTGTGGGCGCCGGCCGTGCGCTCGGCGCTCGCCGCCGAGGACGACGTCCGTGCGTCGGCGCCGCTTCCGGAGCCGTCGCCGCTGCCGCAGGCGGCCAGTGCGAGGGCGGCGGTCACGGCCGTCGTGACGAGCGCGGCACGGCGGACGAGGGAACGGGTGCTGGTCATGGTGGTACTCCTGCGATGCGCGAAGGATGCTGCGCCGGTGGGGCGCGGGACATGGCGGAGTGCCGCGGCGGCCATCAGGGGACGGGCGCGGCCCGGCCTTGTCCTAGATCCGCAGGAGTTGCAGTTCGGCCAGCGTGGGCGGCGCGCGTCCGCCCTCCACGGCGGCGGCAAAGGACCCGTGCCCGCCGAAGGCGAGCGGGACCGGCCCCACGGGGTCGGGCATCAGGGCGGGAAGAACCGGGCCCGCGTCAAGGGCTCCGGACGCACACGTCGAGTCCGCGTGACGGACGTGCCCGCCACCGCCGCCGTCGTCGTGGCAGACGGACTCGTCGTCGCCCGTCACCATGCCCATGTGCGCCGAGGCGGCGGAGGCGTGACGAGCACCGACGGCTGCCGCACCTCCCGGCGCGAGGGCGTGCATTCCCAACAGCCCGGCCAGCAGCCCGAGCACCAGCAGCGCCCGCCACCGCCCCACGGGCGGTCGCTCACGGCGTTGTTGTGCACGGGCTGTCACGGCACTCATCCTACGGACACCCGGCAGGCGCACTGAGGCGGCCGTGTTCCCGAGGGCTCCGTCCGGCCGATGTGCGCGGCCAGGGCCTGAAGCAGGGCCACGGCGGCCATACGCGTCACCGGATGGGCAACTCCTTTGCGAAGCACGGCCCATGAGGCCGCCGAGACGGACGGGGCCGGTGGCTGCGTCATCATCGGATCCCTTCGGTCGACGAGGGGTGAGCCGAGGGCGCCCGTCGCCCCCGGAGGAACGGCGGACGCCCTGCCGCGATGCCCGCGCACCGCTCACGGCTCCCGGCGGGAGGTCAGTGGCCGATGGCTCGGAAACGGCGCAGGCGCAGGCTGTTGCCGACCACGAAGACCGAGGAGAAGGCCATCGCGGCGCCCGCGATCATCGGGTTGAGCAGTCCGGCCGCGGCCAGCGGAAGCGCGGCGACGTTGTAGGCGAAGGCCCAGAAGAGGTTGGAGCGGATGGTGCCCAGCGTCCTGCGGGCGAGACGTATGGCGTCGGCCGCGACCCGGAGGTCTCCGCGGACCAGGGTCAGGTCGCCGGCCTCGATCGCGGCGTCCGTGCCGGTGCCCATCGCCAGGCCCAGATCGGCCTGGGCGAGTGCCGCCGCGTCGTTGACGCCGTCGCCGACCATGGCGACCGAACGCCCCTCGCCCTGAAGGCGCTTGACGACGTCGACCTTGTCCTGCGGCAGGACCTCGGCGATGACGTGCTCGGGTGCGATGCCCGTCTCGGCCGCGACGGCCTCGGCGACGGCCCGGTTGTCGCCGGTGAGCAGCACGGGGGTCAGGCCGAGGGCACGCAGCCGGCGGATGGCTTCGGGGCTGGTCTCCTTGACCGCGTCGGCGACTTCGAGCACGGCACGCGCCTCGCCGTCCCAGGCGACCGCGACGGCCGTACGACCGGCCGCCTCCGCGGCCTCCTTGGCCCGTCGCAGGCCTTCGGGCAGGAACATCGCCCACTCGGCCAGCAACTGCTCGCGCCCGACGAGGACGGCGTGCCCCTCGACGACTCCCTGGACCCCGAGTCCGGCGATGTTGGCGAAGTCCTCCGGGACCGGCAGGGTGCCCACGCGGTCCGCGGCTCCGGTGGCGACCGCCTGGGCGATCGGGTGCTCGGAGGCGTGTTCCAGGGCGCCGGCGAGCCGCAGGACGTCCGTCTCGTCGGTGCCGTCGGCCGGGTGCACGGCCAGCAGGGTCATCCGGCCGGTGGTGACGGTGCCGGTCTTGTCCAGGACTACGGTGTCGACCTTGCGTGTGCTCTCCAGGACCTCGGGGCCCTTGATGAGGATGCCCAGTTGCGCGCCGCGCCCGGTGCCGACCATGAGGGCGGTCGGGGTGGCGAGCCCCAGGGCGCACGGGCAGGCGATGATCAGGACGGCGACCGCGGCGGTGAAGGCGGCGGTCAGTCCCGCGCCGTCGACGAGCCAGAAGCCGAGCGTGGCCAGGGCCAGCGCGATGACGACGGGAACGAAGACTCCGGAGATCCTGTCGGCGAGCCGCTGCGCCGCGGCCTTGCCGTTCTGGGCGTCCTCCACCAGCTTGGCCATCCGGGCGAGTTGGGTGTCGGAGCCGACCCGGGTGGCCTCGACGACCAGCCGTCCGCCCGCGTTCAGGGTGGCGCCGGTGACGGCGTCCCCGACCGTGACCTCGACCGGGACGGACTCGCCGGTGAGCATCGAGGCGTCCACGGCGGAGGCGCCCTCGACGACGGTGCCGTCCGTGGCGATCTTCTCGCCGGGGCGGACGAGGAAGCGGTCGCCGACCTTCAACTCCGTCACGGGTATGCGTTCTTCGCGCTCGCCGCGGAGAACGGTGACCTCCTTGGCGCCCAGCTCCAGCAAGGCCCTGAGCGCCGCGCCGGCCTTGCGCTTGGACCGGGCTTCGAAGTAGCGGCCGGCGAGGATGAACGCGGTCACGCCGGCCGCGGCCTCCAGGTAGATGTTCCCGGCGCCGTCGCTGCGGGCGATGGTCAGCTCGAAGGGGTGGGTCATGCCGGGCATCCCGGCGGTGCCGAAGAACAGCGCCCACACCGACCACAGGAACGCCGCCGAGGTGCCGACGGAGATCAGCGTGTCCATGGTGGCGGCGCCATGACGGGCGTTGGTCCAGGCGGCCCTGTGGAACGGCCAGGCCGCGTACGTCACCACGGGGGCCGCCAGGGTCAGGGACAGCCACTGCCAGTACTCGAACTGGAGGGGCGGGATCATCGCCATCGCGATCACCGGCACGGCGAGCACGACCGCGGTGGTCAACCGCTGCCGGAGCGGCTGGAGTTCGTCGGCCCCCTCCCCCGCCGGGCCTGCCGAGCGGTCGGCCCGCTCCGGCTCGGCACGGAGGGGCTCGGGTTCGCGCGCGGTGTAACCGGTGGCCTCGACCGTGGCGATCAGGTCGGTCACGGCGACGTCCTCGCGGAAGGTGACTTTCGCCTTCTCGGTGGCGTAGTTGACGGTCGCCTCGACGCCGTCCATGCGGTTGAGCTTCTTCTCGATGCGGGCGGCGCACGAGGCGCAGGTCATGCCGCCGATGGCGAGTTCTACCTCGGCGGCACCGGACGTGGTGGTGGTCATGTCTGTTCCTCGCAGCTCACGATCACGGCGGGTGCGGATGGCGGGTGGGGCGGGGGCCGGGACCGGGACGTCCCCGCCCGGTGACGTGCGATCAGGTGACGTGCGGTCAGGTGTCGACGCGGCCGGCGTAGTCGTAGCCGGCCGCGTCCACGGTCTCGGCGAGCAGCGACTCGAACGTCGCGTCGGGGGCGGCGGCGGTCGTCACCGTGACGAGCCCAGTGCCGATCTCGACCTCCACGGTGATGACGTCGTCGAGCGCGCCCACGGCCTTGGCGACGACCCCCTGGCAGTGGGCGCTGCCGACACCGTCCACCTTGTAGACGGTCCTGATCCGGGCGTCGGTGTGGCAGCTTCCCTCAGGCGTGCAGCAGCCGGACATACTTTCCTCCTCATCCCATCGGATACCCCTGGGGGGTACCCGGCATGCGTACATGTATACCCCCCACCCGTATTCGACGCAAGGACTCATCCCCTCTGAATCAATACCCCTTGGGGGTATCTGACGTGCGTCGAGCCGCCCAGGAACATCCACAGGCGAGACCGACGACAGGGCGCGGTGAGAGCGCGGTGGGAGAAGGAGACGGTGAAGCACCGGGCCCGCCCGCCCCGGGATGGACGTGGACATACGCGTGGCCCCGCCGGACGGCCGGGGCCAGGCGGCGAGCCGCCTACTCAGTCACTCAGTGCGCGCCACGACCGCCCAGAAGGCCGGCGATCTGTGAGCGGACGACTTCCCACGCGGCGGCGGAAAGCTCACCGAGGGCCGTCCCGCGCAGCCCGCTCAGGACCTCTTCCACGTCGGTGACGCGCAGGACACTTCCACTGAGCACGTCATAGCCGTCGCGGACGGCGACCCGCAGTCGGTCGCCGTCGTCGTCGGCATGCACCGCCGAGGCGACCACGAGGGGCGGCGGTCCGCCCGCCTCGCCGTCCAGCTTGCGGTAGGCACAGGCGACCGGCTCGCACCAACGGAGGCTGAGCAGGACGGGCCGCTTGGCCACCACCTCGGACAGATCCGCCTCACGGACGCCTTCGGGCTCCAGCACCATCGCCCGGGCGTCCAGGACGAGCACGGCGGGCAGCAGGCAGCGCAGCGTACTGCCGACGAGGTTGCCGCCGACCGTCGCCGTCCGCCGCACGGCACCGGTGCCCACCGTGGCGGCCGCCAGCCGCAGCACGTCGGGAACCCGCTCGTCGATCCGGTTCAGGACCACGGCGCCGCCCAGGGTCCGCCGCCCCACGACATTGGCCTCCGGCAATTCGCGCAGGGACATGGCCAGTTCGGGGAATCCGTCGCGTTGCCAGGTGGCCCAGACGAGGGTCGCCCCGCCGATCGGGACGGCCCCCTCGGCCAAGCACTCCCGCGCTTCGGACACGGACGTGGGCAGACGCAACAGCACAGCGACCGACCTGCCTTCCTGGTACGCCGGACGAAGGCGGTGGGCAGTGCGGCTCCCTGCCCGTCGGCAGGCAGTCTTGCCGCCCGGGCGGGGGCGCGCACAGGGCTCACACGAGCACGCGCGCGCCGGCAGCCGCGCCGCGTCGCGGATCCCGCCTCACACTCACCGGCCCGACCGGCCCGATCGACCCGATCTCCCGGCGTCGGCCGTTCGCCGCGAACTCGATGGGCGCACGATGTGCGCTTACGATGGGCACATCGGCTCGTAGGGCTGGAACGAGGGCCTTGAACCTTGGACAAGGACTCATTTCCCAGGCCCGGGCGTTCAGTGGCACCGGCGTTCGCCGGCCGGGCGCCCTACGCCGCTCGGCACGCGCGTCTCAGCATGCGCTTCCCAGCATCGCCAAGGAGCATTGCCATGGCTGCGAAGTCCGCCTCAATCGTCCTGGAGCGCCCGGCGCAGGAACTCGCCGACGCGACCTCGAAGCACCCCTTCCTGTACGAGATGGAACCCGCCCAAGCACGCAGGGTCCTCGACGACCTTCAGGCCGCGCCGATCGACAAACTGCCGGTCGACGAGGAGTGGATCACCGTACCGGCCACGGTGGGCGACGTACGGGTGCGCATCGTCAAGCCGCAGGGCGTCACCGGGACGCTGCCCGTCGTGGTGTACATGCACGGCGGCGGCTGGGTGCTGGGCAACGCCGGCACCCACGACCGGCTGGTGCGGGAGCTGGCGGTCGGCGCCCGTACCGCCGTGGCCTTCGTGGAGTACACGCCCTCCCCGGAGGCGCGCTACCCCGTGGCCATCGAACAGGGCTACGCCACGGCGCAGTGGATCACGCGTGAGGGAGAGTCCATGGGGCTGGACGCCCGGCGCATGGCGGTGGCCGGCGAGTCGGTCGGCGGGAACATGACCGCGGCGCTCGCCCTGATGGCCAAGGAGCGCGGCGACGTCAGGTTCGTGCACCAGTCGATGTACTACCCGGTCACGGACGCGGCGATGGACACCGACTCCTACGACCAGTTCGCCACCGGCTACTACCTGAGCCGCAAGCTGATGGAGTGGTTCTGGGACGCCTACACCACCGACCCGGAACAGCGCGCGGAGATCACCGCGTCCCCGAACCGGGCCACCCCCGAGCAGCTCGCCGACCTGCCGCCCGCGCTGCTGGTCGTCGACGAGGCCGACGTACTGCGCGACGAGGGCGAGGCGTACGCCGCCAAGCTGCGCGCCGCCGGCGTCCCGGTCACCACGGTGCGCTACGACGGCACGGTGCACGACTTCATGTTGCTCAACTCGCTCAGCCAGTCCAAGGCCGCCCGAGCGGCCATCGACCAGGCCGTCACATTCCTGCGCGAAGCCCTCGGAACGGCTGACACCACTCCCGGAACGGCTTAGCGGCTTTCCTTTGGGAACCCTGGCTCCGGTCGGCGCGGGTGAGGAGCAGGGCGACGTCGCCACGTCCCGAACCGCGGAAGTCGGGTCCCGGCGTCCCGCGGCGCGGCGGCCCGCACGTGACCGCGCCGCCGGCGGCTCACCGCCCTGCGGGCCGTCCTCAGTCGATTCCGTACCGCGTGGCGATGCCGGTGATCACGAGTTCCAGTCCCTCCGCGAAGTGCTGTTCGTAGTCCGCGAAGATCTCCGTGCCCGCGGCGGCGGACAGCGGGAAGTCGGCCATCATCCGGGCGCGCTCCCCGATGTCGAAGCCCTCGCGCCGCTCGTCGGGCAGCGGCTCGACGCCCTGCTCCTCGGTGACGAAGCCGAGTGTGTAGAGATACGTGGTCGTGGTCGCGCGCACCGCCTGGGCGAGTGTGAAGCCGGCGGCCGTGAACAGACGCAGGTTGTCCTCCATCTGCTCGGAGTGCTCCATGCCGGTGAAACGTGAGCCGCTGAAGACCTTCGCGCCGTCGCGGTAGCCGCGCAGCGCCTCGCGCAGACCGTGGTTGGACCTGCGCAGACGTTCCTGCCAGGTGTCCGCGGGGTCGAGGGGGGTCCCGGCGACCATCCGGCGGTACATCTCCGTGGCCATCTCGTCGAGCAGGGCCTGCTTGTCCTTGAAGTGCCAGTACAGGGCGGGTGCCTTGACGCCCAGCTCGCGGCCGATGGCGCTCAGCGTCAGGCCCGCCAGGCCCACCTCGTTCAGGAGGGTCAGGGCGGCGTCCGCGACCCGCTTGCGGTCGAGCGGCAGGCGTGGTTCCGAGTTCACGCTTGACAGCTTAACGGCGTTAAGCCCATCGTCGTGACACACCGCACTTAACGGCGTTAAGGAGTATCGGCACATGACCGCACAGGTGGACGTACTGATCGTGGGCGCGGGCCCCAGCGGACTGACCCTCGGTGTCGATCTGGCTCGGCGAGGGGTGGACGCCCTCGTCGTCGAGCGGGCCGACGGGCTGCTTCCCGGCTCGCGGGGCAAGGGGATCCAGCCGCGCACCCTGGAGGCCTTCGACGACCTCGGCGTCCTGGACGCGATCCGCGCGGCCGGCGGCACCTACCCGGTCGGGATGATCTGGCAGAACGGGCGGCGGACGGGCGAACACCGGATGTTCGACCCGGTGCAGGCGACCGAGGACTCGCCGTACGCGGAAGGGTGGATGGTGCCGCAGTGGCGCACCCAGCGGATCCTGCTGGCACGGCTGGAGGAGCTGGGCGGGCGGGTCGACTTCGGCCGGGAGGTCGTCGGCCTCGCTCAGGACGAAGACGGGGTGACCGTGCGCTTCGGCTCCGGCGCCGCTCTGACGGCGAGGTACGTGATCGCCGCCGACGGGGGCCGCTCGACGGTGCGCCGGGCGCTGGGCATCGGCATGACGGGCGAGACGGTCGATCCGAGCCCGATGCTGGTGGCTGACGTCCGCATCACCGGTCTGGACCGCGACAACTGGCACATCTTCCCGACCGGCGGGGAGGGCGACGGCTTCATGGCGATCTGCCCGCTCGCGGGTACGGAGGACTTCCAGGTCGTGGCCGGGTTCCCGGAAGGCACCGTGGTGGACCCGTCCCTCGACGGCATTCGCAAGGTCGTCGCCGCCCGTTCGCATCTCGCCCCGGAGGACGTGACCGAGGTGCGGTGGGCCTCGGACTTCCGCCCGCGGGCGGCCCTTGCGGACCGCTTCCGCGAGGGCCGGGTCTTCCTCGCCGGGGACGCAGCGCACATCCACTCGCCGGCCGGCGGCCAGGGCCTCAACACCAGCGTGCAGGACGCCTGCAACCTGGGCTGGAAGCTGGGCGCGGTGCTGCGGGACGGTGCGCCCGACTCCGTCCTCGACACCTACGAGGAGGAACGGCGCCCGATCGCCGCCGACATGCTCGCGCTGTCGACGAGCGTTCACCGCGGCGAGACCCGCCGCGGCGGGGCGACCCGCCAACTCGGCCTCGGCTACCGGGCCTCCTCCCTCACGGAGGAAACCCGCCGGTCCCCGGGCCCCGTGCGGGCGGGCGACCGTGCGCCGGACGGGACGGTGGGCGGGATCCGGCTGTTCGACGCGTTCCGGGGACCGCACTGGACCCTGCTGACGACGGGCGGGGACGCGGCGCCCCAGGTGTACGGCGCGGGGGTGTTCCTCATCCGCCCGGACGGCTACGTGGGCTGGGCGGGAGAGACCACGCAGGGGCTGGCGGAGTACGCGGGGCGCGTGGGGGCCGAGGGCGCGCACCGGATCCCGTAGCGAGCAGGACCGGACGCCTGTCCAGGCTCGCCATCCGAATGCCGGACATGATCGGCCGCGATCCGGGGGGCCGTCCAGATCGTGTCGCCACGTCCGCTCCGGCCGGCTCTCGGCCGGAGCGGACGTGCGTCCTGTCGACGACCATCCGGGCGCCGGCCCACCGCCATCACTAGGAGCCCGCCAACATGAGCATGACCCCTTCCTGCGAGCCCGACCCGCGCCGGACGCGCCCCCGTGATCATGGCACCCACCGCACCCCACGCCCCCGCACCTCCGCGCCTCCGCGCCCGTGAAGCTCCTGGTCAGCCGGACAGTTGGGGCGAACTCACACATCCGACCCCCGGGTGACCGGAGGCCCTATTGCGACTACTATGCAAAAGCATTTCACCAGCAGTAAGGATGTGAAGGTTCATGACCGTCCGACGGATACGGGCAGCCGCAGCGGTGGCGACACTCGTGGGAGCCGCCGCCTGCTCGGCCCCGGGCGGCGGTGCGGGCAGCGAGAGTGCCGCCGACTCCGTCGTGGTGGGCGTGGCCTCCGAGCCGGACACCCTCAGTCCTCTTCTCGGCTACGGCAAGGACGGCAACTCCAAGATCTTCGACGGTCTGCTCGCCCAGGACGCCGACATGAAGCTGAGGCCGGCACTGGCGAGTTCACTGCCCCGGGTCGGCGACGGCGGGCTCACCTACACCTACGCCCTGCGCGACGGCGTGAAGTTCAGCGACGGCAAGCGGCTGACCTCCGCCGATGTGGTCTTCACCTATCGGACGATCCTCGACGCGAAGACCAACAACACCGCCCGGAGCGAGCTGGACGCCATCAAGGAGGTGCGGGCCGACGGCGACGACAAGGTCGTCTTCACGCTCAAGTACCCCTACGCGCCGTTCGCGGGGCGCACGGTCCTGCCCATCGTCCCCCAGCACGTCGCCGGGGGCCAGAACCCCAACACCGGCTCCTTCAACACCAAGCCGGTCGGCACCGGACCGTACGTCCTCACCGGCTGGAGCAAGGGCGAGAAGCTCACCTTCAAGGCCAACCCCGGCTACTGGGGCGGCGAGCCGAAGGTGAAGAAGGTGACGATCGCGATCGTCAAGGACGACGATGTGCGCGCCACCCGGCTGCGCTCGGGCGACCTCGACGGCGCGGTCCTGCCGCCCAACCTGGCCGCCACGTTCAAGGGCGACAGGACGAAGACGACGTACGACGCGAAGTCCTACGACTTCCGGGCCGTCACCCTCCCCCAGCAGAACAAGGTCACCGGCGACCGGGCGATCCGCCAGGCGCTGGACGCCGCCGTGGACCGCGAGGCCATGGTCGACAAGATCCTCGACGGGGCGGGGCGCCCGGCCTACGGACCGCTGCCGAGCGACGACCCCTGGTTCGCCGAGGGCATCGAGCGACCGCAGGACCTGGCGAAGGCCAAGCGGACGCTGGATCAGGCCGGTTGGAAGGCCGGCAGTGGCGGCATCCGCGCGAAGAACGGTCTGCGGGCCTCCTTCACGCTCCTCTACCCCTCCGGCGACAAGGTCCGCCAGGACCACGCCCTCGCCTACGCCTCCGACGCCAAGAAGGCGGGCATCGAGGTGAAGGTGGAGAGCGCCACCTGGGAGGTGATCGAGCCGCGGATGAAGAACGACGCCGTCCTCGCCGGACTCGACAGCAGCGGCGACCCCGACTTCGGCCTGTTCACCCTGCTGCACTCCTCCCTGGCCGGCGACGGCTTCAACAACATGGGCCACTACGCCAACCCGACCGTGGACAAGGCCCTCGACACCGGCCGCCGCAGCCAGGACACCGACGCCCGCAAGGCCGCGTACGACACGGTGCAGCGCGAACTCGTGAAGGACCCCGGCTACACCTTCCTCACCCACATCGACCACCTCTATGTGCTGGCCGACCGCTGGGACGGCCTGACCACGCAGGTCGAGCCGCACGAGCACGGCTTCGCCAGCGGTCCGTGGTGGAACCTCCAGGACTGGCAGCCGAAGAAGTGACCTCCCCGCTCTGGGCGGCGATGGCGCGTCTGGTGGGACGGCGGCTGCTGTTCGCCGCCCCCGTCCTCCTCGTCGTCACCTTCGGCGTGTTCGCCATCGCCGCCGCCTCCCCCTTCGACCCGGTCAAGGCGTACGCGGGTACGGCCGCCCTCCGTGCCGACGGGCAGACCCTCGACCGGCTGCGCGCCAACCTGGGAGTGGACCAGCCGTTCACCTCGCGCTGGTGGCACTGGCTGACCTCCGCCCTCTCCGGCGACCTCGGCGAGTCGAGCGTGATGCGGCAGCCGGTCACCCAGGTCATCGGTGAGCGTCTTGTGTGGTCCGCGCTGCTGTGCGCGGTCGCCTTCGCGGCGGCCGTACTGGCGGGCACCGTGCTCGGCGTCCTCGCCGCCCGCCGGCCGGGATCCCTGCTCGACCGGGTCGTCACGTCACTCGCCTACTCCTTGGAGGCGGCGCCGGTCTTCTGGCTCGCCCTGCTGGCGATCTGGCTGTTCGCCCTCCAACTGGGCGTGCTCCCGGCCGGCGGCCTCACCGACACCGCGAGCGAACAGGTCGCCACAGGACAGGTGGCCGGCCATCTCGTGCTGCCTGCCGGGGTGCTCGCCGTCTCCCAACTGCCTTGGTTCACCCTCTACGTACGCCAAGGCGTCGGCGACGCGCTGGCGGAGGACCCCGTACGCGGCGCCCGGGCCCGCGGGTTGAACGAGCGCACGGTCCTGCTCGGCCACGCCCTTCGCTCCGGCCTGCTGCCGGTGCTCACCCTGGTCGGCTCCCGCGTGCCCGAACTCATCACCGGCGCCCTGCTGGTGGAGAGCGTCTTCAGCTGGCCGGGCATCGCCGCGGCCACCGTGGAGGCGGCCACCTCCGTCGACTTCCCGCTGCTCGCCGCGCTGACCACACTGGCCACGGCCGCCGTCCTCGTGGGCAACCTGCTCGCGGACCTGCTCTACGGACTCTTCGACCCGAGGGTGAAGTTCAGTGACATGTGACGTTCCCGCCTCCCGGGAAACCGTCTGGCGTTCGTACGGGACGAGGCGCCGCTCCACCCGCACACTACGGGTGCGCAGTTCCGCCGTGCTGGTCGCCACGACCGTCCTCGCCGTCCTCGTCGTGCCACCGCTGGTCCGACTCGACCAGCAGGCCGTCGATCTGGCCGCCAAGCTGCTGCGACCGAGCTGGGCCCACCCCTTCGGCACCGACGACCTCGGCCGGGACCTGCTGCTGCGCTGCGTCTACGGACTGCGCGTGTCCCTGCTCGTCGGAGTGGCGGCGGCCGTGACGGCCACCGTCGTCGGTACCGCCGTCGGAGCCACCGCCGGTGCGCTGGGCGGCTGGGCCGACCGCGGGATCATGCGGGTCGTGGACACGGTCTCCTCCGTACCCCACCTGCTGCTCGGCATCTTCATCGTCGCCATGTTCCGGCCCGGAGTCTGGCCGGTGATCGTCTCGGTCGCGCTCACCCACTGGCTGTCGACCGCCCGGATCGTCCGCGCCGAAGTCCTCTCCCTGCGCTCACGCCCGTACATCGACGCCGCCGTCTCCGGCGGCGCGTCCAGGTGGCGGGTGACCGTACGGCACCTGCTGCCCGCCGTGCTGCCCCAGGCCGCGCTCGCCGCGGCACTGATGGTGCCGCACGCCATGTGGCACGAATCGGCGCTGTCCTTCCTCGGGCTCGGACTGCCCACGCACATGGCGAGCCTGGGCACCCTCATCCAGGGCGCGCGGGGCTCGCTGCTGGCCGGACAGTGGTGGCCGACCCTCTTCCCCGGCCTGTTCGTCATCGTCCCGACCCTCGCCATCGCCGGACTCGCCGGAGCCTGGCGGGAACGGATCAACCCCCGCCGCCGATCGGAGCTGATGCTGTGACCGAGCGATCGCCCGTGCTGTCGGTGCGCGGACTGTCGGTGCGCTTCCTCATGCCCGGCGGGCGCCGTGTCGCCGCCGTCACCGACGCGCACTTCGACGTCGCGGCCGGCGAATGCCTGGCCCTGATCGGCGAGAGCGGCTGCGGCAAGTCCGTCCTCGCCTCCGCCCTGCTGGGGCTGCTTCCCGGCAACGCCGAGGCGGCCGGGGAGGCGATGCTCGACGGCCTCGACCTGCTCTCGGCCGACGAACGGACCCTCGCCAGGACGGTACGGGGCCGGCTGGTCGGGCTCATACCGCAGAGCCCGGCCGCCCATCTCACACCCGTGCGCACCATCCGCTCCCAGTTGGAGGAGACGGTCGCCGCACTGACCGGGGTCCGCGGCCGCGCGGCCGTACGCTCCGCCGCGTGGGCGGCCGCCGAACGCGCCGCGTTCCCCCCGGATCACCTGGACCGCCACCCGCACGAGCTGTCCGGCGGCCTGGCCCAGCGCGCCGCCACCGCCCTGGCCCTCGTCGGTGACGCGCCGCTGCTGCTCGCCGACGAACCGACCACCGGGCTCGACCGTGACCTGGTGGACCGCACGGTCGACGAACTGCGACGCCACATCGACCACCCGGGCGAGCCGGACGGGGCGGGGCGCGGCCTGCTGATGATCACGCACGACCTGGCCGCGGCCGAACGGATCGCCGACCGGATCGCCGTCATGTACGCGGGCCGGATCGTCGAACTGGCCGACGCGGAGATGTTCTTCGGCTCGCGCGGCCCCCGCCATCCCTACAGCCGCGGCCTGCTCCAGGCCCTCCCCGACCGGGCCTTCACCCCCATCCCCGGCCTGCCACCCGAACTCGGTGCCCTCCCCGAGGGCTGTGCCTTCGCCGCCCGTTGTGACCGGGCCGACGACGCCTGCGCCGAACTGCCGCCGACAGCCGGCGAGGTCGCCTGCCACCACCCCCACCCCGCCTCGGCAACCGGCGAGGAAGCATCCCAGGGAGCATCGGAGGACGTGCATGCTTGAACTGCGCGCCATCACCGCGGGCTACGACCGGCGGAATCCGGCGGTACGGGATGTCTCACTGACCGTCGCGCCCGGTGAAGCCGTCGGCCTGCTCGGCCCCAGTGGCTGCGGCAAGTCCACGCTCGCCCGAGTCGCGGCCCTGCTGCACCGCCCCGACTCCGGCACCGTACTGCTGGACGGCGAGTCCGTACGAGGGTGGCGCCACCGCGCCCCCCGCCCGCTGCGCACCGCCTTCGGCGTGGTCTTCCAGCAGCCCCGCCTCTCCGCGGACCCCCGCCTGACACTCACCGACCTGATCGCCGAGCCCCTGCGGGCCACCGGCCGACGCGACGAGGTGCGGGAGCGCGTCACCGAACTCGCCGGAAGGGCCGGTCTGACCCCCGACCTGCTCGGCAGACGACCGCACGAGGTCAGCGACGGCCAACTCCAACGCGCCTGCCTGGCCCGGGCCCTCGTCCTGCGCCCCCGCTGGCTGATCTGCGACGAGATGACCGCGATGCTCGACGCCTCCACGACGGCCGCCCTGGTCGCGGTCGTCGAGGACTACCGCGCCGCCACGGGCGCGGGTCTCCTCGCCGTCGGCCACGACCGCGCCCTGCTCCACCGCTGGTGCGACCGCACCGTCCACTGGGACACGCTGTCGGGCGCCGACCGGGCGCACTAGGCGTCGTTGATCTGTTCGGGATGCGCCGTCCAGATCCGCCCGAAAATAGTAGCCATGGCTATGGTAGCCAAGTACTCTATATGTCATGAGCAAGGGTTCACCGGGGCCCACGCCCGGTTTCCTGGTATGGCGGCTCGCCACCAAGTGGCGCGTCGCGGTCGATCGCGCGGTGGCTCCGCTGGGCCTCACCCACGCGCAGTACTCACTGGTCGCGTCGCTGTACGGCATGCAGCGCGCCGGTGAGCGGCCCAGTCAGCGCCGACTCGCCGACCACACAGGCCTGGAGGCGCTGTACGTCTCCAAGCTGGCGCGCGCCCTGGAGTCGGCCGGCCTGATCGAGCGCACCCGCGATCCCCGCGACCCACGCGCCGTACAGCTCGCCCTCACCGAGCAGGGCCGAGCCGTCACGCGGCAAGCCATCGGGGTGGTCCAGGAACTGCTTCAGCAGTTGCTGGAGCCGCTCGGCGGCCTCGACGCCCCACGGACGCGCGCGTTCACCGACGAGCTGACGGCCCTCCTCGACGCACCTCTCGCTCCACTTCCGCCGAACGACGAGAGCATTCAGGGGACGACACCATGACGACCACCACATCCACCAGCGCGTCCACCACCGGACCCGTCGCCGACGCCCGGGCCCTCGGCCTGGCCCACTACGCCGCCCGCGGCGTCCTGGAGCACGTCCTGGCCCGGCACGGCATCACGTTCCAGCAGCAGATCGCCCTGCGCGCCGCCGTCACCGCCGACGCCCCGCAGACGCCGGACGATCTCGCCGCCCGGATACAGGGCTCCCTCAAGGCCGATCCGGCCGACGTCCGCGCCACTCTCGACGAACTGCTCGACAGGCAACTGCTCGCCACCGACGGCGCGCACCTTCGCCCCACGGACGCGGGGCGCGAACTGCTCGCCGTCGTCGGCGCGGAGACCGCCCCTCTCACCGCCCGCATCTGGGGCGGGATACCCGCCGATGACCTGGCCGCCGCAGGCCGCGTCCTCGCCCTGGTCACCGAGCACGCCAACGCGGAACTTGCGGCGCTGACCGCCTGACCCCCCCGACCGAGCCACCTCGTTGACGCATACGTCGGCTCTGGACGCGTCCCTCGGCCCCGAACCGTCCGGCCGGCACCGGTCACGGGGAGGGGCGGGCCGGCACCGGCGGGGTGTGCGGCGGGGTGGCGTGGTCAGATCTCCAGGGTGGCCTCGATGCGCTTGAGCGAGTGGCGCGCGAGGGCCAGGTTGCCGCGGGACCGGTCGAGTGCCAGGTAGAGGAACAGGCTCCCGTCGCTGCTGGTCAGAGGGCGTATGAGGTGGTACTGCTCGCCGAGGGTGATGAGGATGTCCTCGATCGAGTCGTTCATGCCGAGGGTGGTCAGCGTCCGCGTCTTGGCGCGTACGACCTCCGTGTTGCCGGCGGCGGCGACCTCCAGGTCCAGCCCCTGGCCACCGCCGAGGGTCCCCAGCGACATGCCGCTCTCGTAATCGACCACGGCGACGCCGATCGCGCCCTCGATCGCCATGGCTTCCTTGAGTGCGGTCTCGATGCTCATGCTCTTGCCCTTCGCGCTGTGTGACCCGGCGCTGAGGCCGTGTCAGAAAAAGTTGGTCAGACAACCTGTTCTGGAATATCCGGCTTAAACTACTGTGCTTTCTGACCGAATGTGAAGGGTTCGTGAAGGGATGCCGGTGTCCTCAGTCGAAGACTCCCTGCGCCGCCTGCTCGAAGTGCCGGGAGTCACAGGGGCCGTCCTCGTCGACGCGGTCACCGGACTGACCTACGGCGAGTCCGGCACAGGAGGGATGGACGCTGCCGAGTGCAGTCGACTCGCCGCGTTCGTCAGCGACCGGCTCCACCTGGCCGGAGCACAAGGGGAGCTGGAGAGCATGGTCATCACAGGCAGCCGGCGTCAGCTCGTCCTGAGGGCGCTGCCCCGGCAGGGCGACCCCCTGCTGCTGATGGCGACGCTGGAACGCGACCAGACCAATCTGGCCCTGGTGCTGCGCCAGTTGGACCTGTACGTGGCGAAGGCGGCGGGATGAGTACCCGCACCGACGGCCCGCGCAACGTCCCCGCCCTGCTCAACACGCTGTACGACGAGGGCCGCACCGGCACGGTCGTCGTCTCCGGCACACCCGGTGGCAGGATCCACCTGCGCGCCGGCCGGATCGTCGCCGTGGAGACCCCGGGCGCACCGAGTGTCGAGTCCGTCCTGCTCGCGTCCGGCCGGATCGACGATGCCGCCTGGACGTCCGCCTGCGCGACCGACGGTGCGGCCGACGGCCGGGTCGGCGCCGAGCTTCAGGCGCGTGGCCTGCTGGCACCGGAGGAGTTCGAGATCACCTGCGCGGCGGCCGTGTTCGACGGTGCCTTCGCCCTCGCACTCAGCCCTCCCGGGGACTGGGAGGTGACCGAGGCGATGCCGGCGGTGGTCAGCGGAGCGGCCTTCGAACCGCAGCTCCTCGCGGCCGAGACCTCGCGGCGTCTGGTGCTGCTGAGCCGTCTGTGGGGACCGCCCTCCGAATTCGCCCGCACCCGTGTCCGCCCGGCCGCTGACGTACCCGCGGGTGTCCCGTCCCGCTATGCGACGCTGCTGCGGGCCGCCAACGGCCGCCGTACCCCGCGGGACATCGCCTTCGCCCTGGGGCGGGGAACCTACGCGGTCATGCTGGACCTGGCCCGCATGCGCGAACTGGGACTGCTGCACCGCGAGCGGCCGGCCGCGGCCGGCCGTCCGAGCACCGCGCCGCGCCTGCCCGGGCCCCGGGCCCGGAACGTTCCGCCTCCCTCCGACCGCTCGCTGCCCCGACGCAGCCCCGGAGCACATCGCCCGCACCGAACGGACAGCGTGTGAGCCCCGACCCGCTGCCGGACACGGTCCCGTTCGCCCCGCTCCCGCTCACCGTCCGTCGGCCAGGCGTCGGCCTCGCGCTGCCGAAGCCGCCGGACGACCTCGCAGACCACCAACCCGACCTGCTCCTTCTGCGCCGGGTCCACGCGGGCCTCAAAGCCCTGTCCTGACCCAAGCGCTTATGTGCAGCAGCAGTTCACAGCCCACCCCCCAGGAGCGCCGATGCCCACCGCCCACCAGCCCGAACCGCTCGTCGAGGTCCTGACCGCTCTGCGTGAGCAGGTGATGGGAGTGAACGAGACGGTCATCTCCACCGTCGACGGCCTGCTGGTCGCCGCCGACACCGATGCCGTCCAGCCGGAGTCCATCGCCGCGCTCTCCGCCGCCACGCACAGCCTCGGCCAGCGCATGGTGCACGAGGCCGGGGGCGGGGCGCTGCGTGACGTGGCCACGCGGAGCGCCGGGCGGCACGTCGTCATCCAGGCCATCGGCGAACGCGCCCTGCTGACCGTCCTCGGCGACGACGGACTCGACCTCGCCGGCCTCCAACGCGAGATCCACTCCACCGTGGAGCGACTGGCGAAGATCCTCGAAGCCGACGCACCAGCCTGACCACACCGCCCACGCCGGCCGGCCGGGGGCGGTGCGCGCGGGCGGGAACGCCTCAAGAGGCTTCGGACGGCGGTGCGTTCACCGACGGGCCGGCGGCGCAGGCCGGCCTGCTGGAGAGCCTGCGGCACGTATGCCTGGTCGAGCGTGCCGATGTCGGTGCCCGACGGGACCCTCTCGTCGATCGGGTCGGGGATGTCGTCGGTGAGCGCCACGTCGATGCCGGCGAGAAGGTCGTCGAGGTGGCTCGTCGTGCGCGGCCCGACGAGCGCGCGGATCACGCCGGGATGGGCGATCGCGAACGCCATGGCGAGGTGGGTGAGCGGCAGGCCCGCCTCCCCGGCGAGCGGGATGAACTGCTCGACGGCGTCGATACGGCGCTCGTCGTTGACGTGCTGGAAGAAGCCGGCCCATCGGAGTTCGTTCCGCCGGCCCTTGCGGACGCGCCCCGCGAGCAGTCCCTGCCCGAGCGCGCCCCACACCAGCGTGCCCACCCCACAGCGCTGGGCGACCGGCAGCGCCTCGCGTTCGATGCCGCGGTCGAGCAGGGAGTACGGCGGCTGCTCCGGGTGGAACCGTTCCAGCCCGCGCCGCTCGGCGACCCCCTGGGCTTCGACGGTGTCGGACGCCGGCATCATGGACGTCCCGATCGCACGGACCTCCCGCTGCGGATCAGACCGGAGAGCGCGGAAAGCGTCTCCTCGACGTCCGTGGTGGGGTCCGGCGGTCAGAGGCTGGAGAGCAGGCCGTCGAGTGGGACTGGGACCCGGTCGGGGTCAAGGGCCTCGACGAGGACGCGGCCGTAGTGGATCTTGCGTCCCTTCTTCGTTCCGAGGAAGCGCCTGAACTGCTGCTGCGGGGCGCGGCCCCGCTGTGCGGGCTGGCGCAGGAAGGTCCGCAGGGCACGCAGGTCGCCTTCCGCCCGGACGAGCTCCTCCACCCGTGTCACGCCCAGCACGCGGATGAGCTCGTCCTCCAGATCCGCCGCGCAGACGTAGAAGCCTTGCTGTGCCGCACCGACCCGTTCGAAGCCGCGTGCGTAGTAGGCACGCTCCGCCTCGTCGCACAGTCCGGTGAGACGGAGGCCCAGGCCGGGTGAACCGAGGAGCCGGGCGTAGCGCCCGACGCTCATCGCACCGCCGATCGGCAGGACGCAGACCCCTTCGGCCGCCAGGTCCCGGCCGCGGCTCTCCGCCAGCGCGTCGACCGCCGCGACGTCGCTCGGCCCTTCGAGCAGGACGGCCGCCCGGACGGACAGCCGCGCGGCCAGCTCGTGCGCAAGGTCGCCGGAACCACCCACCGCCCACGCGGTGACCGCGTCCCGGAACGCCCCCATGTCAGCCATGAGACGAGTCTCGGCCCGTTCCGGCCACAACGCGAGGGAATTTTCCGCGGGAGCGCCGTCCGCGTTGCCGGTCGGCCCCGTGACAGCGAGTGAGGGCGGTGTCTCTGGCGGGTGGCGTGATCCGGCTGGCGACGTCCGGCCGCGGTGTACGCGGGCAGGGGGACTTGAGATACGGCGCTGATCGGGTCCGTTGATCCCGCTCCGGTACGGCACCCGACCCTCAGCCCGGCCCAGGGGCCCGCGCGGCGACCCGCGAGGCATGTCCCAGCCCGTGCCGCGGCAGCACGCCGGATCGTCCACAACCGAGCACGGAGGTGAGGGGTCGTCACAGACTCGGCTTCAGGACCTCCCCCCTGACCACAGCACGGCGACCCGGTCCACGCCGTGATCCGTCCGGGACCCGCCCGTCCCGGTATCCCTGGACCCTTTCGCGCCGGTATTTCCAGTCGACTCGCCGCCGCACGGGTGAGCAGACGTCAGAGATCACCTTGAAGGCCTAGTCGATCACCGACACGCCCAGCTTTCAACGGGGATTGACGCGCCGTCAGCAGCCGGCAAATCGGGCGTGCGGGTGCCCTGGGTCCCCCGTTCGGCTCCATATCACCACCCCCTCCCAATGGCCCGAAATGACAGCCAGTGAGGCTTTCATTACGTTCATTCACATGCCGACTGCCAAAGCCGGCTACTTTGAGACAGGAGCAGAAGCGACATGACCATGACCCGTTCACATGCCGTCGCCGCGGCTGTCGCCGCCGCTGCAGCACTCGTCGCGACCGGCATCACCTACGCCACGGCCGCCACCGAGCCGGTGGCCCAGACAGTCCCGGCCGTCGTCAAGCAGGCACCCGCTCCGGCCCACGCCCCGATGGACGGCATGTCCGGACAGGGACAAGGACAGGGACAGGGACAGGGACAGGGCAACGAGCGCGGGGGCGGCGGCGGGGGCGGCCGCGGCGGCAACGAGGGCGGCGGCGAGCGCGGTGGGGGCGGCGGCGGGGGCGGCCGCGGCGGCAACGAAGGCGGCGGCGAGCGCGGCGGGGGCGGCCACGGCGGCAACGAGCGCGGCGGCGAGCGCGGCCGCCACCGCGAGGTGGGCAGGATCTTCATCAACGAGCGGTCGTACTCCGCCCGCCCGGACGGCTGCATCACCGTGGTCAGCGGCCTGGGTTCCAAGAGCCTCAACATCCGCAACGACAGCCGCAGGGGCGTCGAGGTCTTCCGCGGGGCGACCTGCGACAACGGCGCTCCCATCGCCACGGTCGGCCCGCGCAGCGAAGCCAACGGCGTGAAGCCCGGGAGGGTCCACGGGGGCGTGTGCGTCGAGGACGGAGTGGTCGCCAGCTTCCGGGTGATCGGTCACCGCAAGGGCGACTTCGACGACTTCGGCAACTTCGGCGACTTCGACGACTTCGGCTTCTAGAGCCGGCCCGTGATGCGCATGGCATAGAACCCCGGCCCGCCGTAATCGGGCCGGGGTTCTGGCCTCAGAGCATCCGGTGCGGCTCCCCGCACAAGACACACGGGATGACTGCCATGAACAACCGCCTGGTGGAGGACGCGAGCGACGACAACGTCGGCGCACCGAACCGTCCCGGATTCGAGAGAGATCTCAGCCGGTCACTGTGACCCGGAGCGTCAGGATGTCCCTGGCCATGTCCGCCGGTCACAAGTTCCCCAGCAGCAGCGGCCGCTCAGTCGTCCTCGCGGTCGTCGTCCGCGCCGTGGCCGCGCGAGTGGGCCGGGCCGGTGTGCGTGGCGGTGACCTTGCCGGTCTGCGCGTTTACGACGACCTCGTGTGCGACGCCCCGGTCGTCGGTGACACCGACGTGCCAGGCCGCCGTCCTGTCGTGGTGGTCGTCGAGCTCGGCCGAGGTCGCGGTGCCCGGGACCTTGTCGAGCGCCGTGTCCACTGCCTGGCCCAGGCCCGTCCTGGCGGACTCGGCGAGCGCGGCGTCGTCGTGGTCGGCCGTGTCCCCGACGCGGTCCGCCCTGCCGGCGATGACCTTGCCGTCGGCGGCGCTCACCGTGACCTCGTGCTCGATGCCCTTGGCGTCGACGATGTCGACCTCCCAGACGGCCTCGCCCCGCCGTCCGTCTTCCAGCTCGACTTCGGTGACCGTGCCCGCGAGGGACGTGGTGGCCGCGTCGGCCGCCTGCTTCAGGCCGACCCCGGCGCTCCTGGCGAGCCTGCCGTCGTGGTCGGAGCCGTCGTGCGTGTCGGAGGTGGTGCCCGCGGTCGCATGCGCGCGGCCGTGGTCGTCGTCGGTGAAGGCGATGGCGGATGCGGCGCCGGCTCCGCCCAGTACGACGGTGGCCGCGACGACCGCGGAGACAGTGCGGCGGCGACCGGTCAGGGAGCGCTTGAGGGCCTTCATCATGAGGTGGTCCTTTCTTGCGGGCCGCGGCTGAGCCGCGTGGCTGCCGGGGTGCCGGCCTGACACGGACCACCGTGCCCCGGCCACCCTGAAGCCCCGCTGAAGCAACCTGAAGACCACTTCAGGAAGACCTGGGACCCTGGTGGGCATGCGCCTGCTGATCGTGGAGGACGAGAAACGTCTCGCCACCGCCCTCGCCCGCGGCCTGGCCGCCGAGGGATTCGCCGTGGACCTGGCCCACGACGGCCTCACCGGACTGCACATGACGCGGCAGCAGGACTACGACCTGATCGTGCTCGACATCATGCTGCCCGGGCTGAACGGGTACCGGATCTGCGCCCAGTTGCGGGCGACCGGGTACGACACACCGATCCTGATGCTCACCGCGAAGGACGGCGAGTACGACGAGGCGGAGGGGCTGGACACCGGCGCGGACGACTATCTCACCAAGCCGTTCTCCTACGTGGTGTTGCAGGCTCGCATCCGGGCCCTGCTGCGCCGCCGCAAGCGCGGGGGATCTCCGGTACTGCGGATCGGCGACTTGACCGTCGACCCCGCCGCCCGACGCGTGGAGCGGGCCGGAGCGGACATCACGCTGACCGCGAAGGAGTTCGCGGTCCTGGAGCACCTCGCCCTGCGTAGCGGGCAGGTCGTCTCCAAGACGGACATCCTCGAACACGTCTGGGACTTCGCCTACGACGGCGACCCCAACATCGTCGAGGTCTACATCAGCGCGCTGCGCCGCAAGATCGACGTGCCGTTCGGGCGGCGGTCCATCACCACGGTGCGCGGGGCCGGATACCGGCTGGAGGCCGGCCGTGGCCGCGATGCCTAGGCCCTTCGCCTCGGTACGGGCCCGCGCGGCGCTCGCGGCCACGTTGGTCGTGTCCGTCGCGCTGGTCGCCGCGGGTATCGCCGTCGTCGCCGTGCTGCGTCACAACCTCGTCGACCGGGCGAGCCTGGAGTCGGAGGTGACCGCGCGTAGGGTGGCGGGTTCCCAGGCCGCGCTGAACGGGAGTTTCGGCTCGCTGGACCTGCCCGACGACGACGGTCGTCTCGTGCAGGTCGTCGACTCCTCCGGCAAGGTCCTGGCCGCGGGTGAAGACCTGCGAGAACGCGGCCCGATCACGGACTACGCCCCCGCTCCGGCTCCCCGGAGCACCACGTCGTCAAGGCATTCCTCCGGCGACGATGACGACGGGAATGACGACCACGGCCACGACGCCGCTCCGGTCAGGGGCAAGGTCGGCACGGACGTGGACCGTGAGACGGTCGCCGTGAAGCTGGGTGACAAGACCCACGACTACGCCTTCGCCGCCGTGCAGGGAACCACCTACGACGGCCGCACCTACACCGTCTACGCCGCCACCTCGCTCGAGGACTCACAGGCCACCCTCGGCCAGGTCACTCGGTCGATGCTGACGGGCCTGCCGTTCCTGCTCGCCGTCGTGGCGGCGGTGACCTGGCTGGTCACCCGCAGGGCGCTGCGGCCGGTGGAGGGCATCCGCGCGAAGATGGCCGAGATCACCGACAGCGGTGACCTCGCGCGTCGGGTGCCCGAGCCCGCCTCCCGCGACGAGATCGCGCGGCTCGCCCGCACCACCAACGAGACCCTGGCCGCGCTGGAGCAGTCGGTGGAACGTCAGCACCGCTTCGTCGCCGACGCCTCCCACGAACTGCGCAGCCCCATCGCGTCCTTGCGCACCCAGCTGGAAGTCACCCACCAGCACCCGGAGTTGCTGAACACGACCGATCTGCTCCACGACGTCGTACGCCTCCAGCACCTGGCCGCCGACCTGCTGCTGCTCGCCCGCCTCGACGCCGGGGAACGCCCGGCCGACGCCTTGGTGGACCTCGCCGCTCTGGTGCGGGAGGAGGTGACGCAGCGGGCCTCAACCGACCGCATCGCCCCCACCGTCACCGTCGACGACGCAGGACTGGAGGTGAAGGGCAGCCGGACCCAGCTCGCCCGCGTGCTCGGCAACCTGCTCGACAACGCCCAGCGGCACGCCGCCTCCGCGGTCACCCTGACCGTGCGGGCGGCCGGGAACGCGATCGTTCTGAGCGTCGCCGACGACGGTCACGGTGTCGCCCCGGCCGACCGTGAGCGCGTCTTCGAACGCTTCGTCCGCCTCGACGAGGCCCGCGGCCGCGACGACGGCGGCGCGGGCCTCGGCCTGGCCATCGCACGCGACGTCGTCCAGCACCACGGCGGGACACTCACCCTCGCCGACGCACCCGCCGGCGGCGCGCTCTTCCAGGTCGGACTCCCGCGCGCCCGCTGACAGCCGGGCAGGACCCGGCGACCTCGCCGGGCGGCAGCCGGCGGTTCCGGGGCATCTCCGGGACATTTCCGGGTCGGGGTTTCCTCTCACGCGAACGGGGTGGGTCAGGCGGTCCGCGCGCGGCCCGGGCCTGCGCCGCGTGCAGGAGCGAGCGCCTCGGCCGTGCGGCCCGGGTCCCCGAGCTGCGGCCGGTTCGGCCACGCGGCCGGTGAACCCCGCCTGCTCCGGGGGCAGCGTCACAGGACCGGGTGGCGGTCCCGGCGGTGCGGCCCGGGTCGCGGGCGGGCCGCCGCGCGCGGCGGCGCGCTGACCCCGGTGGCGGTCCGGGCGGCGCGGCGCCGGCCGCGGTGGCGGTGACCGCGGTGGCCGCGGTGTCGAGGACGGGGGGTGTCGGCAGGGCGGCCCCGGCTGTGCACGCCGCCCACCAGGCCCGGGCACGAAGGTGGTTCCCCGGCGGGATCCTCTTCGCCGACTGCGGAGCGGCACGCTGAGCGTGTCTCAGCTGTAGGCGTTGAGGTGTGGCTGCGCCGGCTGCCGGCCCCGCGCGGTTCCCGCCGGCCCGGCGAGGGCAAGGGGCCATCGGCTCAAGGGCGCGTCAGACGAAGGGACGCGCCATGCGGTTCATCGTGTCGACGACAAGCTCACGCGGGTCGTCGGTGAGATCGCTGTCGATCCAGCGGCGCATCGAGATGCGGAGCGCGACGAGGAAGGCCGACGCCATGACTCGGGCGTCGAGGGCGGTGTCCGCGTCCCGGGTGGGACAGCGCTCGACGATCGCCTCGGTGAGGCTTGCCTCCAGCCCCGCGTGATTGGCGAGTTGACGGGCCAGGAGCGCGGGGTGGCGCAGCGCCAGCCGGGTGCGCACGAGTATCTCCCACTCCTGGGCGCCACTCTCCGGCAGGCGGTCCAGGACGGCGGTGCACAGGGCGGCCCAAGGGCTCTCCTCGGGTGGGCGGGCGCGGAAGGCGGCGACCAGTTCCTCGAGGTAGCGCTCGTCGCCCCACAGGACGGCGTCCTCCTTGGTGGCGAAGTAGTTGGAGAACGTCCGGCGTGAGATGCCCACCGCGTCGGCCACCTCTTCCACGGTGACCGCGTCGAATCCGCGCTCCACGGTCAGGCGCAGGGCGGCCTCGTGGACCGCCTGCCGGGTGGCGGCCTTCTTGCGTTCGCGTAGTCCCGCTGTGTGCTCCATGGTGCCGCCATCCTATGAGAGCGGCAACGACATTGCGCAGTGCGCAAAATTGCGCAGTGCGCATGTATTCTGAGCCGGTCGGCGCCCCGGTCGTGTCCGGACCGCATTGACGGACGGCCGTCGCGGCCGTCCTCCCGCCGACCCTGACCTTGTCCTCGTTGTTCCTAGTTGCCCCTCGTTGCTCCTAGTTGTCCATCGTTGTTCCTCGTAGTTCCTCGTAGTTCCTCGTAGTTCCTCGTAGTTCCTCGTTGTTCCTCGTTCTCTTCATCCGGAGGTTTGCGCGTGAGTGCGCACACAGCGGTAACCGGGGGCCCGGACGGCTCCGCGACCATGGACCACAAGCACGTGCTGCGAGCACTGAGCGGGCTGTTGACGGTGCTGTTCGCCGCGATGCTCAGTTCGACCGTGGTCTCGGTCGCGCTGCCGCAGATCATCGGCTCGTTGAACGGGACGCAGTCGCAGTACACCTGGGTGGTCACCGCGACCCTTCTGGCCTCCACCGCCTCGACACCGATCTGGGGCAAGCTGGCCGACCTGTTCAGCAAGAAACTCCTGCTCCAGACGTCGATCGCGATCTTCGTGGTGGGCTCCCTGGGCGCCGGCTTCTCGCAGAACACCGGTCAGCTCATCGGCTTCCGCGCGGTGCAGGGCCTGGGCATGGGCGCACTGCAGGTCCTGGTGCAGGTCGTCATCGCCGCGATGGTCAGCCCCAGGGAGCGCGGCCGCTACAACGGCTACCTCGGCGCGGTCATGGCGGTGTCCACCGTCGGCGGCCCGCTGCTCGGCGGGGCGATCACCGATGTCTCCTGGCTGGGCTGGCGCTGGTGCTTCTTCATCGCGCTGCCGTTCACAGTCGTCGCCTCCTTCATCCTCAACCGCACCCTGCACCTTCAGGACGTCCGGCGTCCGGACACCAAGGTCGACTACTGGGGAGCCTCGCTCATCGCGGCCGGCGTCAGCCTCCTGCTGCTGTGGGTGACGTTCGTCGACAACTCGTTCGCCTGGGTCTCCTGGCAGACCGCCGCCATGGTGGCCGGCGCGGTCGCGCTGCTGGGTGCGGCCCTGTGGGTCGAGTCCCGGGTCGCCGAGCCGGTCATACCGCTGCACATCATCAAGCGGCGTGACCCCGCCCTGGCCATCATCGCGAGCCTCGCGGTCGGCATGGCGATGTTCGGCGGAGCGGTCTTCCTCGGCCAGTACTTCCAGATCGGACGCGGCTACTCGCCCACCGAAGCCGGCCTGCTCACCATGCCGTTGATGGCCGGGGTACTCGTCTCCTCCACGGTGGCCGGCCGGTTCGTCTCCACCACCGGCAAGCCCAAGCCCGTCGTCCTGATCGGTGTCGTCGTCCTGACGCTCGGCTTCCTGGGCCTGTCCATGATCGACCACGAGACGTCTCTCGTCGCGGTGTCGGCCGGCATGGCCGCGGTCGGCGTCGGCGTCGGTATGTCCATGCAGAACCTGGTCCTCGTCCTGCAGAACAGCGTCCCGCTCAAGGAACTCGGCGCCGCCAGCGGAGCCATCACCTTCTTCCGCTCCCTCGGCGGCACGATCGGTGTCTCGGTGCTCGGGGCCGTACTGGCCGGCACCGTGAGCGCGAAAATCACCGAAGGTCTGGCCGGACTCGGCATCGACGCCGGCACGGGCGGCGGCGGAGGATCCACCTTGAACATCAACGCGATGCCGGCCCCGGTCCAGGAGGTCGTACGCACCGCCTACGGAGACGCCACCGGCCACATCTTCCTGATCTCCGCGATCATCGCCATGGTCGGTGTGGTCGCCGCGCTGTTCCTCACCCCGGTCACCTTGCGCGACAGCGTCGACCTGCCGGGCCGGGCCACTGACGACTGAGACCGGATGAGGCGGTCCACCGCCCGGCCGCCATCCGCCGACACTCGGAGCTTCTCGCCGGACACCTGCCCAGTGGGCCTCCGCAGAGGCCCGGTCAGCGGGACGCGCCGGGCTCGACCACTGGGCCTCACCCGCCGATTTGGGTCCTGGAACAGGCCTCTGAGCCCTGTCCATGGGCCCGGGTGTCGTCGTTACGGTTCGGTCCCCGGCGGGTGTACGGCCCGGCCCCCCCGGTGACCGGATCGAGCAAGCCACGACGAGGTGACGCGTGAACCGCAGCGACCGAATACGCCGAGGAGTACGCACGAGCCCGGGGCAGACAGCGGTCGAGTACCTGGGAATGCTGGGGCTCGTCACCCTTGTGGTCGGCGCGATCGTCGGCACCGTCATCGGGGGCGGCATCTCCGGCTCCGCACACCAGCAGATCTGCCGGGTCGTGGAGAAGACAGGCGGCAGCGACTGCGCCGACGACGACGATGTCAACGGCGGCGACGGGCGGTCCGAGCCCGGCGAACCCGTCAAGCCCGCCGCCGCCCCCGGTGAGGAGAACGGCGAGCCCGGTGGCGAATCCGGTGACAAGTCCGACGCCGGCAGGGGGAACGCACTTCCCGATCTGTGCTTCGAGCCGCGGGAACGGGCATCGAAGTCGTCGGTCTCCGTTCCGGGTAACGGCCCCGTCAGCACGGCCGCAGCCTGGGGCTACTCCTGGCTGGTCAACTTCGTCATCGACAAGGTCAACAACGAGAAGAACAAGGAGAAGCGGGTCCAGGAGGCGCTTGCGGACCTCGCCTACTGCCTCCCTGACTACAACATCGTCATCGCGCAGCCACATGAGGGCAATCTGCAGCAGATGGACGGTGCGGCGCTGATCGAGACCGTCAGCATCAGCGGCACGACGTACCGCGTCTATGCGTTCAGGACCGGCAAGTTCACCTGGGCGGACGACGCCGACCTCGGACCGGTCGGCTCCGGGGCGCCGCTGCACTCCCACAACTGCGACGAGCACGTGACGATCCTGGAGGGCGAGGCGGAGGTGTGGGTCCAGGGCGAGGTGACGAAGCTGGAGCGGTTCGACACCACCTACATCCCCTCCCCCGTCCCCCACTTGTTCCGCGACATCGGCGACCGCCCGCCGCGGATCCTGTGGGTGTACTCGTCCGGTCACGTCACACGGACGTTCACCGCGACCGGCCGGACGGTGGAACATCTGTCGGTCGAGGACCAGATGGGCTGAGGCCGCCCCCGGGCCACCGATGTGGATGTCGGGTCCGGCGGCGACTCGTTACCTGTCGGAGTGCGGGTCTGTCGCGGGTAGTTCCACAGTGATGCGGATCCCGCCGGCGGAGCGCGGGGTGAGGGTGAGTGTTCCGTCGTGTGCGTGGGTGATGGTTTTGACGATTGCCAGGCCGAGGCCGACGCCCGCGTGGTCGGTGTGTGTGCGACCGGTGCCGCGCTGGAACGGTTCGGTGAGTGTCGAGACCAGCTCCGGGGTGAGCTTCTCGCCGGTGTTTTCGACAGTGAGCACCACCGACTTGGGGCGGACGCTGGTATTGACCCACACGGTGCCCTGCGCAGGCAGGTTGTGGACGATCGCGTTGTGCACGAGGTTCGTGGTCAGCTGCAGCAGGAGCGCTTGCGATCCGATCGTGGGGGTGATGTCGCCGCGGGTCTCGATGGTGACGCCATGCTTTTCCGCGAGGGGGAGGAGTGTTTCGGTGGCTTCTTCCGCCATGAGGGACAGGTCGACGTGTTCTCGGGTGAAGGACCGCTGGTCAGCGCGGCTGAGCAGGAGCAATGCCTCGGTGAGGTCGATCGCCCGGGTGTTGACGGCGTGGAGGCGGTCGATGACTGCGCCGACGTCGTGGTCCGGATCGGTGCGGGCCACATCGAGAAGTGCCTTCGAGATCGCCAGCGGGGTGCGCAACTCGTGCGAGGCGTTGGCTGCGAATCTCCGCTGTTCGGCGACGTGTGCCTCGAGCCGTGCCAGCATCGTGTCGAAGGCGTCGGCGAGTTCGCGGAACTCGTCCTTGCGGCCCGGTAGTCGGATTCGGTGGGAGAGCGAACCGGTCGAGGCCAGGCGGGTGGCGCCCGTGATGCGAGTCAGCGGGCCGAGCATCCGGCCGGCGAGGATCCACCCTCCCACGAGGCCGAACACCAGCAGGAATGCCAACACGGCGGCTGCCCTCGGAGCGAAGACGTGCAGGAGGTTGGACCGGATGGGAAAAACCCCGTTGGTGGCGGTGCCGGTGGAGCCGGGCACGAGGAGCGCACGGTCGGGGACGTAACGCAGGAGGAACACCCACACCGCCGCGAGCAGCAGGACGCCGGCGAACATGAGGAATCCGGCGTAGCTGAGGGTGAGTTTGAGGCGAACGCTCAACCCAGGTGCCCTATCCACGCTCGCCTCCCTTGTGGCCGGTCTCCGGTTGCGTGTCGATGCGGTAGCCGACGCCTGGCACGGTGGCGATGATCCAGGGTTCTCCGAGACGCTTGCGCAGTGCCGAGACGGTGATGCGTACGGCGTTGGTGAACGGGTCGGCGTTCTCGTCCCACGCGCGTTCCAGGAGTTCCTCGGCGCTGACGACACCGCCATCGGCGGCGACGAGGACTTCGAGCACCGCGAACTGCTTCCTGGTCAGCGCGACATAGCGGCCGCCCCGGTAGACCTCTCTGCGGAACGGGTCGAGGCGCAGACCTACGATCTCTCGCACGGGAGGCCTGCTGTGGGCGCGCCTGCGGTCGAGTGCTCTGAGCCTGAGCGCGAGCTCTTGGAGGTCGAACGGCTTGGTGAGGTAGTCGTCGGCGCCGAGTCCGAACCCGGTGGCCTTGTCGTCGAGACGGTCGGCCGCGGTCAGCATGAGGATCGGCATGCCGCTGCCGGAGGCGACGATGCTTTTGGCGATCTCGTCACCGGACGGTCCGGGGATGTCCCGGTCGAGGACGGCGATGTCGTAGGCGTTGACGCTCAGCATTTCCAGAGCGGTGTCGCCGTCGCCTGCGACGTCTGCCGCGATCGCTTCCAGGCGCAGGCCGTCGCGGATGGCCTCTGCCAGATAGGGCTCGTCCTCGACAATCAATACACGCATGCCATTGAGGCTACGAGCCGGCACATATCGTCGGCATATCGAAAACTTCATACGTGCCGGCAACACCGCGCAGTCTTCACTGGCGGTATGCGTCACACCCCACCATCTGCACGAACAAGGAGCCGCCGGAATTCCGGCGCCGGCACCCGGCGCGCGGGCATCCGCCGGGCGATCCGCATCGGCTCTCGGCCGGGGCCCTGGAAACGCGGGCCGGTGCTCGCGGCGGCGGCGCTGCTGCTCGGGCTGCTCATGCTGCTGCACGCGCGGATCACGGACCGCGGAGGCCTCGGCAGCCTGGTGGAGACCTTCCTGCCGTGGTTCGGCCTGTTCATCCCCGTACTGCTGATCGGGGCGCTGTGGCGTCGTTCCGCCTCCGCGGTGGCCGCGCTGCTGCTGCCGGCCGTGGTGTGGCTGAACCTCTTCGGCGGCCTCCTCGGCGACAGGTCCCGCCCGGGCAGCGACCTCACCGTGGCCGGGCAAAACGTCAACGCCGACAACCCCGACCCGGCCGGCACCGCCCGCGACCTGGCCGCCTCCGGTGCGGACGTGCTGGCCCTGGTGGAGCTGACCCCGCAGGCCACGGGCACGTACGAGAAGGAGCTGGCGAAGGCGTACCCGTACCACACGGTGCAGGGCACGGTCGGGCTGTGGAGCAAGCTGCCGCTGTCGGACACCCAGCCGGTCGACATCAAGACGGACTACGGGCCGCTGGCGGACACCAAGCCGGTCGACATCAAGTTGGCCTACAACCGCGCGCTGCGCACCACGGTGGCCACGGACCACGGGCCGCTGACGGTGTATGTGGCCCACCTGGGGTCCGTACGGCTGTTGCCCAGGAACGGCTTCTGGGCGGTCTCACGGGACAGGGGCGCGCAGGCGCTCGGCAAGGCCGTCGCGGCCGATCCGAGTAAGCGGGTGGTGCTGCTCGGCGACCTGAACGGCACCATGGACGACCGCGCGTTCACCGGCATCACCTCGCAGATGCACTCGGCCCAGGCCGCGGCCGGGAACGGCTTCGGCTTCACCTGGCCGGCACGGTTCCCGGTGGTGCGGATCGACCAGATCCTGGTCAGAGGCGTGGAGCCGGAGAGCTCGTGGGTGCTGCCGGCCACCGGCAGCGACCACCTGCCGGTGGCGGCCGGAATCAGCTGGTGAACACCGCGTATAGGCCGCCGCTCCACCTGCTGCGGATGGCATCTGTCCGCTCGAAGAGCGTCCCGACGACGAGTCAGGAGGTGACGCTCGAGTCCCGTGATGTGGTGTCGTCACGCGATCCAACGGGCAGCGGCCTCATAGGTAGTGGCGGGGGTGCTGTTGAACGCGATGGCCGCATCGGGTGCGTGCCGCCGAACCAGGTTGACCACTTGCTCGAGGAGTTCGACTTGATCGTCCGAGTGCCGCAGTCCACCGCCGACGGTGACGCACTCCCACGGACGGGCTCGCAGCGCATTCCCGACGACCGCTTCCACGTCGTCACTTCCGTCAAGGCCGATCAGGCAGGTCTCGACGCCCACGCCATGTTCGGCGAACTTGGTCAGTCCCGCCTCGATCGCCTTGGCTACCGGCTCGGGATCCCACGGCCCGGGCACCCGGTACGGATCAAGCCCGATGACGAGGACGCGGGGTGAAGCAGTGGTGTCCATGCCTGGACGATACGGGTCGAACGCCCGGCGAAGCAGGAGGTGATGCCCAAGTCGCGTGACACGCCGGTCCAACTGCCGGGCTCTGTGTGAAGCGCTGAGCCGATGACGGGCCTCGTCACGTCACCGGCTCAGTCATGTGCCCCGGTCCGGGAACGCGCCCGCGCGTCAGCATCCGGCCCTTCGCCGGGCGATGTCCGCGAGCGTGGCCCAGTCACGGTCGGACCATCCGGCCGCGGTGGCTTCGAGCAGGGCGTCCGTACGACGCTGCCGGTGGGCAGCGGCACATCATGATGGTGTGCGGCCGACAGGGCGAGATTCACGACCTTGAGTCCGAGCCGCGTCGTGAACCCGGCCGGAAACGCACCGCCGGTCCTTGGAACGCAGACACCCTCCGGGCTCCTGGAACACGGACACCCTCCTGATTTATTTCTCTCGCGAGCGAGATATGTTGGCAGAGGCCGGGCCGCTCGGCGCGTCAGCACCGCGCGCCCGGAGATCTCGCACGCATGGAGGATTGCCGTGGCCCTGCCCGCTCTGTCACCGCCCGCTTCGTCGCCGCAGGCGACTCCTCCCGGACGACGCCGACCGGGCCGGGCCGCCGTCACATGGCTGACCACTACCGACCACAAGAGGATCGGCACGCTCTACCTGGTCACCTCGTTCGCGTTCTTCTGCTTCGGTGGCCTGATGGCACTGCTCATGCGTGCCGAGCTGGCCCGTCCCGGTCTGCAGCTCATCTCGAACGAGCAGTTCAATCAGGCCTTCACGATGCACGGCACCGTGATGCTGTTCATGTTCGCGACGCCGATCTTCTCCGGCTTCGCGAACTGGATCATGCCGCTCCAGATCGGCGCACCCGACGTCGCGTTCCCGCGACTGAACATGCTGGCCTACTGGCTGTACCTGCTCGGCTCGCTGATCGCGGTCGGCGGCTTCCTCACCCCGCAGGGCGCCGCCGACTTCGGCTGGACCGCCTACAGCCCGCTGTCCGACACGGTCCACTCACCGGGTATCGGCAACGACATGTGGATCATGGGCCTGGCCATGCAGGGCTTCGGCACCATCCTCGGCTCGGTCAACTTCATCACCACGATCGTCTGCATGCGCGCCCCGGGCATGACGATGTTCCGCATGCCGATCTTCACCTGGAACGTGCTGCTCACCAGCGTGCTGGTCCTGCTGGCCTTCCCGGTGCTCGCCGCCGCGCTCCTCGCGCTCGAGTTCGACCGGAAGTTCGGGGCGCAGATCTTCGCCCCCTCCAACGGCGGGGCGCTGCTGTGGCAGCACCTCTTCTGGTTCTTCGGCCACCCGGAGGTGTACATCCTGACGCTGCCGTTCTTCGGCATCGTGTCCGAGGTGGTCCCCGTCTTCTCCCGCAAGCCGCTCTTCGGCTACATGGGGCTGGTCGGCGCGACCATCGCGATCGCGGGTCTGTCGGTGACGGTGTGGGCACACCACATGTACGTGACGGGTGGTGTGCTGCTGCCGTTCTTCTCCTTCATGACCTTCCTGATCGCGGTCCCGACCGGGGTGAAGTTCTTCAACTGGATCGGCACCATGTGGAAGGGGTCCCTGAGCTTCGAGACGCCGATGCTCTGGTCCATGGGCTTCATGGTCACCTTCCTGTTCGGTGGCCTGACCGGCGTGATCCTGGCCTCACCGCCACTGGACTTCCATGTCACGGACTCGTACTTCGTGGTGGCGCACTTCCACTACGTGGTCTTCGGCACCGTGGTGTTCGCGATGTTCGCCGGCTTCCACTTCTGGTGGCCGAAGTTCACCGGCAAGATGCTCGACGAGCGCCTGGGCAAGATCACATTCTGGACGCTGTTCATCGGCTTCCACGGCACCTTCCTGGTCCAGCACTGGCTGGGCGTCGAGGGCATGCCGCGGCGGTACTCCGACTACCTGGCGGCCGACGGCTTCACCGCCCTGAACACGGTCTCCACGATCTCCTCGTTCCTGCTCGGCCTGTCGATCCTGCCGTTCTTCCACAACGTCTGGAGGACGGCCAGGTACGGCGAGAAGATCACCGTCAACGACCCATGGGGCTGGGGCCGTTCGCTGGAGTGGGCGACGTCCTGTCCCCCGCCCCGCCACAACTTCGACAAGCTGCCGCGCATACGAAGCGAGTCACCCGCCTTCGACCTCGGCCATCCCGAGATCGCCGTCAGTGGCGCCGTCGAAGAGGAGCGGACGACCGTCGGCGGCCGCCGCTGAGCAGACCGGTCCACCCGTTCACACGTTCAGGAGCCGTCCATGGACGCACATCATGAAGCCGCCCTCGGCATGCACCAGATCGAGGGCTACCTCTACCGCGAGGCCAACCGCCGGGAGGCGCACCGCAAAGCGCGGGACTTCGCCTGGGAGCTGCCCGGACTCACCACGGACCAGCGCCTCGTGATCGAGGAAGCGTACGCCCGCGAGCAGGTGGAGAACGCCCGCGAGGTCACCCGCCGGATCTCGGAACGCATACAGCAGATCGAGGCTCAGTACGAGGCACGCCACCGCCGCTTCACACGGGAGACGGCTGTCGCTCTGGCCGTGGTCACCATGGGGCTGATCGGGCTCTGCGTCGCGGTGATCCTCGGATCGGCGGCGGGATCGGCCTGAGGCCACTCGGCCGTTCGCTCAGCAGGCGTCCGCCTCCAGGGACACCAGGAGCTTGCGCAGGGCGTCCGCCATCCCCGCGCGTTCCTGCGGTTCCAGCACAGAGAGCACATCCCGTTCCAGGGCGAAGTGCCGTTCCACCAGGCGGTCGAAACTCACCCGGCCCTCCTCCGTCAGACTGACCAGAGTGCTTCTGCCGTCGACAGGGGAGGGTCCGCGCTCGATCCAGCCTTCCCGCTCCAGCCTGTTGAGCCTGCCCGTCAGGCCGGCGGAGGAGACGATCAGCGCTTGGCGCAGCTGCCCGGGCGTCAGCGCGTAGGGAGGGCCGCCGCGGCGCAGCGCCTGCAGCAGGTCGAAGTCCCCGACATTGGCGATGGGCATGCCGCCCGGGCGGCGCAGTTGCGTCGCGAACCGCTCTTCCAGCAGCCGAGCCGCACGCAGCAGGCGGGCGACCACCTGGCTGGACGACACGTCCAGTTCCGGCCACTCGCTCCGCCACTCGGCCAGCATCGCGTCCACGCTGTCGCCCGCGCCGTCGGCTTCGATCTCGTCGTCCCTGCCCATCTCGGGGCCAGCCTATCGGTCGTGGTCGTCGCCGCTGAGGGAGGCCGACACCCGCACGGTAGTGGCGCCGAAGAGCCCTGGCGCCGTCTCCGGGAGTGAGGGAAAGTGGGAAGGGGAAGCCTCCCTGGGAGGTGGGCACAGTGTGGTACTGGCATGGCGATGACTGGGCCTGGATGGCCTTCATGCCCCTGGTGTGGATCGTGCTGCTGGGCCTCTTGGTGGGGCTCGTGGTCCGCCTCACGCGGCACCCCACGGATCGCGGCAGTGGGCAGGGCCCGGCGCAGCCGCCACGAGAGACACCCGAGGAGATCCTCGACCGCCGCTTCGCCTCCGGTGAAATCGACGCCGACACCTACACCGAGGCGCGCGAACGCCTCGCCGCCCACAGGCCGACGGCCGAGCCATAGCGGTGTGGGTGGGACGTGTGGTCGCGCAGCGGCTGCATGCCTCGCACATTCGGCTGCTCGACCTCTACGCCCCCTTCGGCAGCGGAGGCCTGGCGTGACCGCACAGGTACTTGGCCCTGCCGAGGAATTCGAGGAGGAGAGCATCCGGTACGGGCTGCTGTGCGCGCCCCGAGCCCCTCCCACCGGTTCGGTCCCAAGCCCCTGAACAGCTGACCGCCTCGGTGCGAGCCGATGTCGAAGCCCGCCTGGGCGCGGGACACCGCGCCGTGCCCCCGGACGCGGCGGTGCCCCACCCCTCCGTGCTCTCGGTCCGCGCGCGGTGACAGGGACGTCCAGCGGAGGGCCGGCAGGCCCGTCGCGGGGACCAATGGCCCCTGGCAGGTCCCACGTGCCAGGGCCTTCCATGGAATCGGCGGCACCTCTCCGCGCCGGCGCAGGGAGGAGGCGAGGGCGATGTCCGCTCCAGCACCAGCGAAGAACAACGACCGGGCCGTACCGAGCACCGGCTCCGAAGCCGGCGGCACCTGGGTGCGCGCCCGCGTCGGCGACGAGATCGTCGTACGCGGAACCGCAGCCGGGGTCATCGCCCGAGACGGCGAGATCGTCGGTCTCCGCCATCCGGACGGCAGCCCGCCCTACGAGGTGCGCTGGGCCGACAGCGGACGGGTGACCCTGTACTTCCCCGGCCCTGATGCGTACATCAGGCATGCGGCGACCGGAGGCGACCATGTCCCGGCCCGGTGACCGCCGCCCGATCGTGGTGGGCGTCGATCCTGATCCGGCCCACCGGACGGCAGTGGCCTGGGCCGCCGACGAGGCCGCCCGTCGGCGGCTGCCGTTGCGCCCGGTCCACGTCGAGGGCGTGCCCACCAGGGGCTACCGGAAGCCGGACGTCCCGCCGTCGTGGGAGGAATGGAACGAGGCGCTGCACAAGGCCGGGAAGAAGGTGCTCGAGGAGGTCACGGACTTCGTCGTGGCCCGGCACCCGCAGCTCGAGGTGGACGCCCTGCTCGCGGAGGGCGACCCGGTGTGGGTGCTGCGCGAGCAGAGCCGCGACGCCACCGCCGTCGTGCTGGGATCACAGCACCTGAGCCGGAGGCAGGAGGTGTTCGGCTCCGCGTCGGTCGCCCTCCCGGTGATGGCCCATACGCACTGTCCCCTGGTGGTCGTCCCCGAGCCGGAACACATCACCCAGGACCCCGCGTACTACGTCGTCGGCGTCGACGGCAGCGAACACTCAGCCGCCGCGGTCGACATGGCGTTCGAGGAGGCGGCCTTGCGCGGCGCCGAGCTGCGAGCCGTTTTCGCCTGGGAGCAGGGGCCACTGAGGATCTTCGACAAGTACGAGCCGCAGCAGGAGTGCCGCCGGCTGCTCTCCGAGATCGTGGCGGGCCGCCACGCCCGCTTCCCCGAGGTGGACCTGCGCCACGAGGTGGTCGTCGGGCATCCCGTCCAGGTGCTCACGGATGCCTCGGCGCATGCACTGGGCCTGGTCGTGGGGACCCGAGGCCGGGGAGGCTTCACCGGCATGCTGCTGGGCTCGGTCAGCCAAGGCGTGCTGCACCACGCCGGCTGCCCTGTCATCGCCGTCCCGGCACACGGGTGAGCGGCCGGGCCGTCAGGAAGGGAAGCCACCGTGACCGCAGAACCTCCCGACGTGAACACCGTCGAGGCACTCGTCGCGGACGCCGCCGCGGCGCCCTCGCTGCACAACGCGCAGCCCTGGGCCTTCCGTTATCTGCGGGACACCGGCGTCCTGCGTCTGTACGCCGACCCGGAGCGCGCACTCCCGCGAACAGACCCCGTGAACCGCGGCCTGCGCATGGGGTGCGGCGCCGCGCTCCTCAACCTGCGTGTGGCCGCCGCCGCGGCGGGGCTGGCGCCGGTCGTCCGGTTGCTGCCCGACCCGACCCACCAGGACTTCCTCGCCGAGGTGGATCTGTGCGGCACCGGACCACCCGACGGGGCGCTCGCCCTCCTGGGCCCTGCGATCGGCCGCCGTCACTCCAGCCGCCTTCCCTTCCGTGACGAAGCACTCCCGGCCGCCGTGCGGGAGAGGCTGTACGAAGCGGCCCGCGCCGAGGGGGCCCAGCTGTCGTTCCCCGGTGCCTGGCATGTGCAGGCGATCCTGGAGTTGGTGCGGGATGCCGAGGGCAGGGAAGCACTCACCCCGGAAGTACGCGGGGAGACGGAGCGCTGGACGCACACGGAGCCGTCAGGGACGGCCGAGGGCATTCCCGGTGAGGCGTTCGGTCCTCGCCAACGCGGTAGCTCGGCCCCAGTGCGTGACTTCGCCGCCGGCCGTCCGATGCCCGGGCGAGGCTGGGCTGCCTTCGAGAAGAACCCGAACATCGCCCTTCTCGGTACGGCCCACGATAAGCCTGTGGACTGGCTCCGTGCCGGTCAGGCACTGGAGCGAGTCCTGCTCCGGGCCACCACGGACGGGCTGGTCGCCTCGATCACTTCCCAGCCCCTGGAGTGGCCGGAGATCCGGTGGGCCGTCCGCGATCCTGTCTCGGCCATGGCCCACGTCCAGATGGTGATCCGGCTCGGCTACGGCCCCGAAGGCCACGCGAGCCCACGGCGGCCGGTGGCCGATCTGCTCGACGTCCTCTGACGGACCCACCGCAGCGTGAGGAGCAGTCGCATGAAGGTTTCCGAGCTGATGACCGCTCCGGCGGTGTGCGTAGCGCCGCACGTCTCCCTGGTCGAGGTGTCCCGACGGATGGCCGAGTACGCCGTCGGCTCCGTCCTCGTGGTCGAGGACGGAACACTGCGCGGCATAGTCACCGACCGCGACCTGGCCGTACGGGGCATGGGCGGCGGCCTGGGCACGGAGGCCCGCGCGGAGGCGGTCATGTCACCACGCGTCGCCACGATCGAAGCGGCCGACGACCTCCAGTTGGCCTACCGGTCCTTCCGTCGCACGGGCGTCCGCCGGCTTCCGGTGCTGGACGCAGGGCGGGTGGTCGGCGTGCTGACCATCGACGACCTGTTCCTCGAGGTCTTCCGGCGCCTCGCCGACCTGCTGGGTCCGGTCGCCTGGAGCGTCCTGCAGGAGCCGCCCGGGCCTCCCTCGGATACCACGTCCCCGCATGAGCCCTGACGGGAAGTGTCATGGTCCCCACCGCGATTCATGGGGCCACCACAGCGTGCGGCCGAGGGGAGGTAATCTCACCGGCTCCCTTCGCGAGTGCCGGATTTCCCGCCGACACGGAAGGAGACCTCGCCGCCGGTCTGACACGCCCGAGGGTGTTGATCGCCGGTCGAGGTCAACAGGACCAATGGACCCCACGGGCTTGCCCGCATGGCTCTGTCGGCACGCCGACGTGGCCGGAATGCTGCGGTTGCAGGCCTCGAAGGGCGGCAGGCCTCATGCGCCGTCCGCAGCGCCGAAGGAGGTCGGTCGTGGATGCCGACGCCGCAGTGAACGTCTCCCCGGCCCTCGCGTCCGACGGGCGTGTCATGGGCAAGGACGGTATGGCCGCGCTCGTGGACGTGCTGGTCCGGCGAGGATTCACCGTGATCGGCCCCACTGTGCGGAACGGTGCGATCGTGCTGGCCGAACTGCGGTCGGCCGACGAGCTGCCGTACGGCTGGGGCGTGGAGTTGGAGGCCGGGCGGTATCGGCTGCGGGAGCGGCCGGACGGCGCTGCCTTCGCGAACGCGGCGGGTCCCCAGTCGTGGAAGCCGTTCCTGCATCCGTCGCGGGTGCGGGAGTGGAGCGCCGATCGGGTCGAGGGCGAGCTGGTCCTCACGGCCGAGCAGGCCGCACCGCCTCGATACGCCTTCCTGGGGGTGCGCCCCTGCGATCTTCGGGCCATCGCCATCCAGGACCGGGTGCTGACCGGTGGGACGTACCGCGACCCCGTCTACGAGGGGCGGCGCTCCGGGGCGCTGCTGATCGTGGTCGAGTGCACGGAGCCCGGCGCCACCTGCTTCTGCGTCTCGATGGGCACCGGGCCCGCTGCCGGTCCCGGCTACGACCTGGTCATGACCGAAGTGGTCGACGAGGGCGGGCACCGCTTCTGGATCCGCGGCGGCAGCCAGGAAGGCGAGGAGATCCTGGCCGAACTGCCCGCGCGTCGGGCCGACCCGGAAACCCGGGAAACGGCGCGCGCAGACGTCACGGCCGCCGCGACCCGCATGGGACGGAGCATGCCCGAAGCCGACCTGCGGGAGCTGATGGCCGGCACGCTCGACGCGCCCCGCTGGGACGACGTCGCCGGGCGGTGCCTGACCTGCGGCAACTGCACCATGGTCTGCCCCACCTGCTTCTGCACCACCACCGAGGACGTCACGGACCTCACCGGCGACCACGCGGAACGGTGGCGACTGTGGGACTCCTGCTTCGACCTGGACTTCTCCCATCTGAACGGCGGCCCGGTCCGCGCCTCGGCGCGCAGCCGCTACCGGCAGTGGATGACCCACAAACTCGGCACCTGGTACGACCAGTTCGGCTCGTCCGGCTGCGTGGGCTGCGGACGGTGCATCGTGTGGTGCCCGGTCGGCATCGACATCACCGAGGAAGCCGCCGCTCTGCACGACTGGACACAGTCCGGCGTACCACCATCGGGGCCGGAGGAGCGATGACCACCATGCTGCCCCCGCTGCCGTACCGGGTCGCCGACATCCGGGCCGAGACCGGCGACACCCGGTCGATCGAGTTGATACCGGCCGGAGGAGCACTCGCGCCCTTCTCCCCCGGGCAGTTCGCGATGATCTACGCCTTCGGGGTCGGCGAGGTGCCCATCTCGGCCAGTGCCCTGCGTGGCCGTCATGGGGGGCTCGTGCACACCGTGCGTGCGGTCGGCGCGGTCTCGACCGCCCTGTACCGGCTGCGCCCGGGGGAAAGCGTCGGACTCAGCGGGCCATACGGCAACGGCTGGGACCTCGAAGCGGCAGCCGGCCACGATGTGCTGGTGATCGCCGGCGGCATCGGGCTGGCTCCGCTGCGGCCGGTCGTACACGAGGTCCTGGACCGGCCGGACGTCTACGGCCGGCTCGCGGTCCTGGTGGGCGCCCGCACCCCTGCCGATCTGGTCTACCGGGAAGAGATCGAGAGCTGGCGCGCCCGGGCCCGGGCGGAGGTGACCGTCGACCGCCCCGGGCCCGGCTGGCACGGTGCGGTGGGAGTGGTCACCACGCTCCTCGACCGCCTCGACCTGCGCCCCGAACGGACCTGCGCGCTCGTGTGCGGGCCCGAGGTGATGATGCGGCACACCGCACGCGCCCTCTTGGTCCGGGGCCTGTCCCCACAGCGCGTCCAGGTGTCCTTGGAACGCAATATGCGCTGCGCCACCGGCCATTGCGGCCACTGCCAGCTCGGCCCGCTCCTGCTGTGCCGCGACGGTCCGGTCGTCGGCTACGACCGCGTGGCACACCTGCTCCTCGTAAGGGAGTTGTGACATGGTCACCGAGCTCGGATCGGCCACCGATCCACGGCCGGCGCTCGCCGTGTGGAAGTTCGCCTCCTGCGACGGCTGCCAACTGACCCTGCTCGACTGCGAGGACGAACTCCTCGGCCTCACCGAGCGCGTACGGATCGACCACTTCGTGGAGATGACCCCGGTCGAGGGCGCCGGCGGGGAGCGCGCGCGGCCGGACGGCCGGGGGCCGTACGACCTCTCCCTGGTCGAAGGATCGATCACCACCGCCGAGGACGCCGAGCGGATCCAGCACATACGCCGCGCCTCCCGGTACCTGGTGACCATCGGAGCCTGCGCCACCGCGGGCGGCATCCAGGCGCTGCGCGACTTCGCCGACGTCGACGAGTTCCTCGCCGCGGTCTACGCCCATCCGGAGTACATCGCCACGCTGGAGACCTCGACACCGATCTCGGCCCATGTTCCGGTCGACTTCGAACTGCGCGGCTGCCCCATCGACCGCCGCCAGCTCCTCGAAGTCGTCACCGCCTTCCTGGCCGGACGCAAGCCCCAGATCCCGAGCCACAGTGTCTGCTTCGAGTGCAAGAGGCGCGGGACCACCTGCATCACCGTGGCCCACGGCACCCCCTGTCTGGGCCCGGTCACGCAGGCCGGGTGCGGAGCCCTCTGCCCCGCCTACGGACGCGGGTGCTACGGCTGCTTCGGACCCACGAGCCGACCCAACCTGCGCTCCATGGTCGCGCAGCTGCGCCACGACGGGATGAGCGAGCAGGACATCCAGCGTGTCTTCCGCACCTTCAACGCCACGTCACCGGAATATTCCCCCGTACCCGACCTCGCGGTCGAGGGGCGGCACAGCCCTCGCGCCGGGAGAGAAACCCGCCCGGAAAGGCCAGCATGAACCCTCGCGGAACCCGCGTCCTGCGACTTGACGCGCTGGCCCGGGTGGAAGGCGAAGCGGCCCTCCACCTTCGCATCCAGGAGGGCACCGTCACGGAGACGCGGCTGCGCATCTACGAACCGCCACGCTTCTTCGAGGCCTTTCTGACCGGCCGGGGCCACACCGAACCCCCCGACATCACCGCTCGCATCTGCGGCATCTGCCCGGTCGCCTACCAGATGAGCGCCTGCCAGGCGATCGAGAACGCCTGCGGTGTCACAGTGGACGGCCCCTTGGCGGAACTGCGCCGCCTCCTGTACTGCGGCGAGTGGATCGAGAGCCACACCCTGCACATCTACCTGCTGCACGCCCCGGACTTCCTCGGACGAGCCGACGTCGTGGAGCTGGCCCGCGACCAGCGAGCCGCCGTCGAGCGCGGCCTGAGGATCAAGCAGACCGGCAACGCGATCCTCGAACAGCTCGGCGGCCGCCCCATCCATCCCGTCAACGTCCGGGTCGGCGGCTTCTACCGCACGCCGGCACCGGACGAACTCCGCCCACTGGCGGCACGGCTGCTACAGGCCCGGGAAGACGCGCTGGAGACCGTCCGCTGGGTCGCGGCGTTCGACTTTCCCGACGCCGTGTGCGACCACGACCTCTTCGCACTGCGTGATCCCGGTAGGTACGCCATCGACTCCGGAACGCCGGTGGCCATGGCCGCGCTTGGCCACGGCCGGGCGCTGCGCGAGTTCCCCCTGGCCGGCTTCGAACAGCACGTCCAGGAAGGGCAGGTACCGCATTCCACCGCTCTGACCGCCACTTTGGACGGCCGCCGCTATCTGACCGGCCCGCTGGCCCGCTACGCGATCAACGGCCGGTGGCTGTACCCCGTGGCCGCCGAGGCGGCCCGGGACGCCGGCCTGGGCGACCCGCTGACCGGCGCCATCTGCGACAACCCCTTCCGGAGCATCGTCGTACGCGCCGTCGAGGTGGTCCAGGCCGTCGAGGAGGCCCTGCGGATCATCGGCGGATACGAACGACCTCCCCGGTCGGCCGTCGAGGTCCCGCCCCGCCAGGGCGTCGGCGCCGGGGCCACCGAGGCGCCCCGGGGCCTGCTGTACCACCGCTACGCCCTCGCGGAGGACGGCACGCTCACCGAGGCCCGCATCGTCCCGCCCACGGCACAGAACCAGACCGCCATCGAGGAGGACGTGCGCCGGGCCGTCCAGGCGCGCCTGGACACGGCCGGGCCCGTCGCCGGCGACGAGGAGCTCACCCACCTGTGCGAACGGACCATTCGCAATCACGATCCCTGCATCTCGTGCGCCGCCCACTTCCTCGACGTGACCGTGGAACGCCCATGAGCGGCCGGGTCGTGGTGATCGGCGTGGGCAACTCGCTTCGCGGTGACGACGGAGTCGGCCCGGCAGCGGTGGAGGCGTTGCGGGGCCGCGTTCCCGACGGCACCGTCCTGGCCGTCAGCGACGGCGAACCCGCGCGCATGCTCGACCTGTGGCACGACGCGGACACGGTGGTCGTGCTGGAAGCCCTCCGAGCCGGGTCGGCCCGGCCGGGGAAATTGCGCACTCTGACGGCGGCGGAAGCGACCGGCCGCACAGCAGGTACGGCGAGCACGCATGCGCTCGGCCTCGGAGAGTGCCTCGCGCTGGCCGAGGCCCTCGGTCAACTGCCGCCGACGCTCGTGGTGCACGCCGTGGAAGTCGCCGACACCGAACTCGGCACGGGCCTGAGCGAAGCGGTGCGATCAGCGCTCCCCGAGCTGATCGACCGCGCCGCCGCCTCCGTACGACAGGCCTACGAACAGAACCGGGGGGCCTGAGGGGCCAGTCACGTCCCACGAGGGCGCAGACCTGCGCGGTTTCCCGCACTTCGGTATGCGGCAGCCTCGGCTCCACTGGCCGGTTCCACAGCGGGCAAGGCGGAGCGGACCCGTGGTTGGGCATTGTCGTAGGCGGAGCAGTACGTGAGACACGCGGTGTACTGCGCCAGGGGGCGGCGGAGCGGTGGCCCCTAGGGGTCGTTCCTCGGGCGACACAGGGCACTGACGGTCCGCTGCACGGCGGAGGTCGCCATCCCGCTGGCTGCGGAGGAGCGGCCGGTGCGCCGCTACCTCGCCGGTCGCGACTGCCGGGTGCCGGGAGAGCGGGAGACACAGAGCCCGACGGCACGCCACCCACCCACTCATTTCCGCAGGTCAACGGACCCTTCCCCGTGGTTTCAGCGGCGTCGGCGGTAGCTCGGGGGCCGGCAGCGGAGCGCCGTCGTAGCCCTTCACCTCACCGAATCGGGTGCCCTCCATCCAGTCCCGGCGGGCCTGCGTGATCTCCTCCTGGGAGCGGGCGATCCAGTTCCAGAACCATTGCATCGGTCAACGTTTCCGCAGGTCAGATCAGCGACGGCCAACTCCGACGCGCCTGCCTGGCCCGTGCCCTCGTCCTGCGCCCCCGCTGGCTGATCTGCGACGAGTTGACCGCGATGCTCGACGTCTCCACGACGGCCGCCCTGGTCGCGGTCGTCGAGGACTACCGCGCCACCTCAGGCGCGGGTCCCCTCGCCGTCGGCCACGACCGCGCCCTGCTCCACCGCTGGTGCGACCACGCCGTCCACTGGGACACGCCGACGGGCGCCGGTCCACGCGCACTCATTGGAGACACACATGACGAGCTCGCCGGCCGCTCCGCCGCCCACGGCATCGGTCCCACCACCGGCCTGCTGGAGGCGGTGGGAGTCGACGTAGGCGACGGCCGTGCCCGGCTGCTCGCCTCGGTCCGCTCGCCTCGCGCGGTAGCCTTCCTCCGGCCTGGTCAGGGCTGGGCGCAGGCCACCCTCTCTTCTTCCGACCACTGGGCGTCGTCGTTTTCCATCTGCTCCATCCGGCTTGCGTGCCGGCCCGCGGCTGCCCTTTGAGGCCTGGACGCTCCGGACGACCTCCGAATGGTCCGGAGCTTCCGTCACTGATGCGCTCACAGGGACGGCGCCGGCGTCCGTCAGGCCGCTGCGCCCACTAATTCGGCTCTCTCGGCATCGTGCAGGGATCGCATCAGCGAGGAGCGAGCCCGAGCCACGCGTGAACGGACCGTACCGATCGGGCAGTCGCTGAGCTCGGCCGCTTCGGCATAGGGCAGGCCGAGGAGTTGCGTGAGGACGAACGCCTGTCGGCGCTCGTCGGGCAATGTATCCAGCAGTTCGGTAAGGGCGATGCCGTCGTCGAAGCTCGGTAGGCCACGCGGCTGGGCAGACTCGGCGGCGGTCTGCCAGTCGTCTGTGTCGGACAAGCGGGGCCGCGCCGAGTGGTACCGGTAGCTGTCGATCACCGTGCGGCGGGCGATGGACAGCAGCCAGGTGCGGGCGGAGGAACGGCCCTCGAAGCGGTGCAGGCTGCCGAGAGCCCGCAGGAAGGTGTCCTGGGCCAGGTCGTCGGCGGCCTGGGGGTCGCCGCACAGGTAGATGACGTAGTTGCGGACGTCTCTGTGCAGGGCGCGGACGAAGTTCTCGACGGCCTCGGGGTCACCGCCGCGGGCGGCGAGCGCCCAGGCCGTTATCGACTCGTCGGCAGCCGTCTTCTGGTCATGCGCCCTTGTTCTGGACGGCGTCTTGTCGCATGCGGCGGGCAGGGCAGGACTGATCACCTGATGTCCTTCTCGGGAATCCGGAAATCCGGCATCCGGATCGGGCCGGCGCTGGGCACGGCGGATCCGGTGTTGAGGTGGGAGTGTGGCGGGCGTACGCGCGCATGGCTGCGTACGCCCGTTGCCCAGGCCGTCCGGGCGTGGCGCAGACGGACGGCCCGGGAAACCGGCTGTCTCAGACGACAGCGGTCCCCGCGGGCGGGCCCCGAGAAGTGATCGCGTGAGCAAGGAGCAGCCTGCGCGGCGTACGGGCCGAGCGGCTGCGGCGGGCGCGGATGTTCGGGCGGTGTGGTGGTGTGGGCAGGGTGAGGGGCAGCCGCAGGGGTGCGGCCAGCCATCCGGCCAAGGCCCGCAGAATGCGGAAGGCTGCGCGTTCGCCGTACGCGAGCCACAGGCCGCACAGCAGCGCGGCCAGCAGGTGGGCGGCGAGCATCCCCGTGGTGGACATCCCGCTCATGACGTGACCTGTTCCCGTCATGGAATACGGGGCGCTCAGCGACTCCGTGGAGGAGCCCGCCTGAGTCATGTGGTCCATCGCGTGGCCCATATGAGCCATCGAGACCATGTAGTCCATGAAGGGAGTGCCGTCACCCATACCGTCCATGGCCATGGTGTCCATGGGCATCGGGGGCATGGATGGTGTCGACAGTTCCTGCGCGTACGAGAACCACACATGCAGGGCCGCCTGGACGGTCACCGCGACGGAGAGGACGAGGAGGAGTCCGCGCTCCCGGCCGGCCAGGCACCACGCCGTACCGCTGGTCACCACCGCCGCGGCGGCAAGGGCCCACCAGGGCACCGCGGTGTCCGACATCAGGACGTGCCCCAAGGTGGCGAGCAGCACGCAGACGGCCGCGAACACCGCGGCCCGTAACGTGCGCGAACACCACCCGACCGTCATGGCGGCTCATCCTCGCATTCCTGCTCGGCCGTTACGGAGGGGTACGAGAACTCCCCCTGCCCCACGCTCAACACTCTCCCCGTAATACACATCACAGTAAACGGCGGGAACTCGAGAAGAGTTGGGTCCGACTGCTGTCCCGGGAGGTGCGTCTGTGACGACGGAACAGGCGGGTCGTGCCGGACAGGGTGGGACCCGGCGGGCGGCCGGGGTGGCGGGTGCACGGGGACCGGGTGCCCTGACCACGCTGCTGACGTGTGCCATGGCCTTTTCGATGATGCAACTGTTCTTGCTGGGAGCGCTCGGCCCGCGGCTCGTGGCCGAGTTGGACATCTCACCGACCGCACTGGGGCTGACGACCACCGTGGGGTTCAGTACGGCGGCCGTGCTCTCCCCGGTCGGAGGGCGTGTGGTGGACCGGGTGGGACCGCGGCGTTGTCTGGTGGCCCTGCTGGCGGTGGCGGCGGTGGCGCTGGCGCTGATCGGGTCGGCTCCGGGTGCCGGGTTCCTGCTGGCGGCCGTCGCGCTCGGCGGGCTGCCGCAGGCGCTGGCCAACCCCGCCACGAACAAGGCGATTCTCGCCGCGGTACCGCCCGTACAGCGCGGCTCGGTGACCGGGATGAAGCAGTCGGGGGTGCAGCTCGGGGCGTTCGCGGCCGGACTGCCGCTCGCGGCGCTGGCCGGATTCACCGGATGGCGGGGTGCCGTGTGGACGGCGGCGGGCGCCGCGGTGGTGGCGGCGGTATGGGCGGCGCGGGCGTTGCCCCCTGATCCGCCGGCGAAGTCCACGCCGGCGGTCTGGGTGCCGCGCGGCGTGATCGCGTGGCTGTTGGTGTTCTCACTGCTGCTCGGCTGCGGCATCGCCTCGGTGAACACCTACCTGTCGTTGTACGGCACCGAACGCCTCGGCCTCGGTCCGACTGCGGCGGGTGCGCTGGTCGCCGTGCTGGGTGTGGCCGGGATCGCGGGTCGGGTGGGCTGGTCGAAGGTCGCGGGGCGGCCGGACCGGGCGCCCTGGCTGCCGGGTTCTCTGGCCGTGGGCGCGGTGGCGGCGGCCCTGCTGCTGGCCGGTTCGTCGTCGTTCCGTCCGCTGGCGTGGGTGGCGGCCGTCGCGGTGGGCGTCTTCGCCGTGGCGGCGAACGCGGTGTCGATGGTCCTGGTGATGCAGCGAGCCGCGCCCGGCCGGGCGGGCCAGGACTCGGCGCTGGTCTCGGCGGGCTTCTTCGCCGGATTCGCGGTCGGGCCGCCGCTGTTCGGGGTGCTGGCGGAGGCCGGGCGGTACGGGGGCGGGTGGCTGCTCGTGGCCGCCGAGTTCGCGGGAGCCGGGACGGTGGCGCTGCTGTGGGCCGTGAGGGAGCGTCGGGTGCGCGTAGGTCATGAGGGCACGCATGGGTGAGAGCACCCCGCCGGATGACCGGCAGGCGCCCCCCGGCCCGCGCACCGCGCCCGACTGGGCCGCCCCGGCTCTCGCCTCCATCCTGGCCCGGGTCGCCGCCACCCGTGCCCGAGTCGGCGACCGGTACCCCCTGTACGCGGACCCGGACACCGGCACGTGGCGGACGACCGCGCGCGGCTCCTGGACAGGTGGTTTCTGGGCGGGGCTGCTGTGGCTGCGCGCCCGGTACACCGGCGACAGCACCGACCACGCGGCCGCGCGGGCCTGCACGGCCCGCCTGGCCGACTGGACCGAGGTGGACACCGCCACCCGCGGACTCGTCTTCTGGTACGGCACCGCCCTCGCTGACGACGACCTGGGTCTGAGGGACCAGGCCGCCCGGGCCTGCCTGGACACCTTCGCCCCGGAACTGGGTCTCGTGCCGTGGGGTTCGGCATTCGGCGGGCCGCGGCTGATGGCCCGCGTGGACGGCGTGCCCGGCATGGTGCCGTTGTTGGCGACGGCGGACGCGGAGGCAGCTCACTCGCATCTGCGGCGTCATGTCGACCTGTGCCTCGGTGCGCGACCGTCCCGCTGGTCATGGCGGCACGACCCCGGTGTGGGCTGGACCGCGTGCGCCGATCCGCCCTCGGGCTGGAGTCGGGGGCCGGCGTGGCTGCTGCTCGCGCTCGCCGAGGCCACCCACCTGACAGGCGGCGACGAATTCTCCGACCGCGTCGACACGTTGCTGACCGAACACCTTGTACCGCCCGCCGACTCCGCTCACCCCGAGGGCCCCCGCGACACCTCTGCCGCCGCCATCACCGCGCTGGCACTGCTCGGCCTCGGCCACCGGGACCGTGCCGTCGCCATGCTCGAGGCACTGGTCGACAGCCATCTGACCGCCGACGGCCGCCTCCTGGACGGCTGTTACGACCTGGCGGCCAAAACAGCCGTGCGGCATGAGCTGATCTGGGGCGACTTCTTCCTGGCGTACTCCCTCGCCGTGCTCACCGGCCTCACGCCCGTGGGCCCCGTGGCCGGCCCCCAGTAGTGCTGCGAACGGATCCGTCACAGCACTGGGCGGGATCCGTCCGCAGCACCCGCCGCGCCACCGACGTGATGTGCAGTTCGTCCGGGCCGTCGAGGATGCGGGCCGCGCGGCCGGTTCGGAAGAGGGCGGGGAGCGCGGTGTCCGGGCCGAGGCCCGCCGCGCCGTGGACCTGGATGGCCGCGTCGGCCACCAGGTGCAGCGTGCGCGCTGCGGCGACCTTGGCCAGGCCTACCTCCACGTGGGCATCGCCACCCGCGTCCAGCCGGGAAACGGCCTCGTGGACCAGAGGCCGTGTCGTGCGCAGGGCGAGCAAGGACTCGAAGACGTGGCGTTGGACGAGTTGCAGGTCGCCGAGCGGGCCACGGGAGCGGGTGCGGGTGACGGCTCGTTCCCGCATGAGCTCGAAGGCACGGCCGGCCTGGCCGAGCCAGCGCAGGCTGCGCAGGGTGCGGCCGAGTTGGAGCCGTTCGGCGGCTACGGCGAGAGCCTTGCCGCGTTCGCCGATCAGGTGGTCACCGTCCACTGCGACGCCGTCGAGTTCGATCTCCGCCTGTCCGGTCGCGCCGAGTACAGGCAGCTCGCGCACCACCCGGAAGCCGGGGGAAGCAGCGGGGACCAACAGAAGGGTCAGGCCGTCCCGGTCAGGGGCCCGGCCGTCCGTGCGGGCGAGGACCGTGACGAGGTCGGCGTCTGCGGCCCCGCTGACGAACCATTTGCGTCCGGTCACCCGCCAGCCGCCGCCCTCACTTCCGTCGGTGCGGGTGGTGGTGAGGAAGGGGTCGGTGCCGGGGACGTCCGGCTCGGTCATCGCGTAGCAGGCCCTCAGGTCCCCGGCAACCAGCGGAGAGAGATAGCGCTCACGGACGCCTCGGCTGCCGTGCCGCCACAACATGAGCGCGTCCAGCAGCGAGGCCGATCCAAGTGCCGCCGGACCATGGTCGCTTGCACCCTCGGCCTCCGCGACATGGGCATACGACCGCAACGGCAGCCCTTGGCCGCCCAGTTCCGTCGGGAGAGGCAGCGCCCACAGGCCCTCGGCCTTGGCCTCCTTGCGCAGCCGGCGCAACGCGGCCGCCGCGGCCGGGCCGCCGCCGTCCAGCACCGGCTCGCAGGGCACGACCCGCGTGCGAACGAAGTCCGCCACTCGATCCCTCAACTCCACTACATCCGGCGGACATTGCGGGTCGCCGAGCGTCACATCCAGCACGTCTCCCCCAACCCCTTCGGGAACTCTGGCCCCTGCCGGGCCGACCACCTCTTCGTGGAACTGGTCGGGGGCGGCCGCTCCCAGGTTCCCGCGCGTCAGGAAAGGAGAGGCATGACATCACCAGCCACACCGGCCACCGCGCACTCGACGGCCCGGCCGCTCGACGGGCTGAGCCTGGACGCCTCGGGTCCGCCGGGACCGGCGGACGGACTCGTCGCGGAGCACCTGCGGCTGCTCGGCGCGGAGGGGGACGGACACACTGGCGGCCGGATCAGGCTCTCCGGACCTGGGTTCAGCGGGATCACCGCCCACACGAGGTGGGGCGACGAAGTCGTCGACGAGGCAACCGTGCAGGCGGCCACGGGCATCATGGCCGTACACGGCCGGCGCGACGGCACCCCGCGCGGCCTGGCCGTCGACTACGCCGCCACCGCCACCGGCGTCCTCGCCGTGCAGGCCCTGCTGGCCGGGCTCCTCGCCCAGGCTCGCGGCGGACAGGTCACGGGTGCGGAGGTCACCGCCGAACGGGCCGGGCTGCTCGCCGTCTCGCAGTACCTGGCCGCGGCAGGCGCGGAGGAGGGTGAGGCCGCTGAAGTCGCTCCGGGCGGGCCGCCGTTCACCTCAGCCGACGGGGTTGTCTTCGAACTGGAAACGCTCGACCCGGGCGCGTGGGCCGCCTTCTGGCGTGCGCTGGACGCTCCGGGGGACGCGATACGACGCGGCTGGCGGCCCTTCCAGTTCCGGTACGCCACGGCCTGCGCGCCCTTTCCTCAGTCGCTGCACGACTCCGCCCGGGCCGCCGCCTGGGAGCTGATCCAGGAGGCGGCTTGTTCCTCCGGTGCCGAGGTGTGCCCGCTGCGTTCGCTCGCCGAGCGGGCCGCCGAGTACGACGGGGCTCCGCCGTGGGAACTGTCCCCGCAGGACGCGTCGTACTCCGGCCGGTCACGGGGACAGGCCGACGCTCCTCTGGCCGGCCTGACGGTCCTGGAGGCCGGCCGCCGTATCCAGGCACCGCTCACCGCGCATCTGCTGGGCCTGCTCGGCGCGGAGGTGGTGCGGATCGAGCCGCCCGGCGGGGACCCGCTGCGCGGCATGCCCCCCGCCTGCTCGGGGGTCTCAGCACGCTGGCTCGCGCTCAACCGTGGCAAGAAGGCCGTCGAAGTCGACATCAAGTCCCCGGCGGACCGCAAGCGGCTGCGCGCGATGGCGGCGGAGGCCGATGTCTTCCTGCACAACTGGGCGCCGGGCAAGGCTGCCGAGCTCGGCCTGGACAACGAGCACCTGTCCGCGGCCAATCCCACGCTCGTCTACGCCTACACCAGCGGCTGGGCCGGCCGGCTGCCCGGCGCCCCGATGGGCACCGACTTCATGGTGCAGGCCCGAACCGGTGTCAGTGAGGCCGCGCGACCGGCCGACGAGCCGCCCGCGCCGTCCCTGATGACCCTGCTCGACGTGCTCGGCGGGCTCATCGGTGCCGAGGCCGTCCTCGCTGGGCTGCTGCTGCGGCAGCGCACGGGAGCCGGTGTGCGGGTGGACTCGTCCCTGCTGGGGGCCGCCGACGTACTCACCTCAGCCGCCCGGGCGCGCGCAGCGCAGGGTCTCGACCCGCGTCGCCCGGCGGGGTTCCGCCGGCCCCTGCCCACAACCGACGGCTGGATCGCCCTCCCGGACCGCCCCGCGATCCCCTGCGACGTCCACGACCTGCCCACGGCGCGGGCGCTGGAACGGCTGCGCGGGTGCGGTCTGCCTGCCGTCCCGGTCGTCACCGACCTCGCCGACCTGCTCTCCTCCGGCTCGATCAGCCTCGACGCACACGGCGCCCCCGCCGTTTCCGCCCCCTGGAGGTTCGCATGACCGTCGCCCTGCACGACTTGCTGCCCGCCGAACTGCGCCGTACCTGGGCCGTGGACGGAACCTGCCCCGACCTGGACCTCTACAGCCTCTACCGCGCCCACCAGATCTCCGATCCGCACCGCACGGCCATCCTCGACGCCAAGGGCAAACTCTGTTACACCGCGCTGGATCGCAAGGCCCGATGTCTCGCCGCCGGACTCACCGGCCTCGGCATACGTTCCGGCGACGTCGTCGGCGTCCAACTACCCAACGGACGCAACGCAGTGATCGTCGACTTGGCGCTGGCAGCCCTGGGCGCGGTCGCGCTGCCCTTCCCCGTCGGGCGCGGCGGGCGCGAGGCGGCCTCACTGCTGCGCAGATCGGAGGCGGTCGCGGTGATCGCGACGGCCGAGCACCGGGGCAACCACCACGCGGCCGACCTCCTGGCAGTGGCCGATGAACTGCCCGCGCTGCGGACAGTGATCGCCGCGGGAGCGGCCCCCGAAGGGACCACCGCACTCTCGAAGTTGCTGCGCACCGACCCCAAGACCCTGGTCCCGGCCCGCCCCGACCCCGACTCCGCCGCCCGCATCCTGGTGTCATCCGGCTCCGAGGCCGAGCCGAAGATGGTGGCCTACTCGCACAACGCGCTGGCCGGTGGGCGCGGCAACTTCCTCGGCTCCCTCATCCCGGACGGCCGCCCGCCGCGCTGCTTGTTCCTCGTGCCGCTGGCCTCCGCTTTCGGCAGCAACGGCACCGCCGTCACCCTCGCCCGGCATGGCGGAACCCTTGTCCTGCTCGACCAGTTCACCCCCGAGGCGGCGCTGGAGGCGCTCGCCGAGCACGAGCCGACCCATGTCCTGGGCGTGCCGACCATGATCCGGATGATGCTGGACCGCATGGCGGAAGGCGGCCACCGGGAGTTCACCCCGCCCACGGCCGTGATCGTCGGAGGGTCACCGCTGGACCAGGCCACGGCGGCGGAGGCACGCAAGGCCTTCGGCTGCCCGGTCGTGAACCTCTACGGCTCGGCGGACGGCGTCAACTGCCACACCGGACTGGTGGACGACTCCTCCGACGGCGAGGGGAGGCCCGGCATCGCTGCGGGGCACCCCGATCCCCGGGTCGCCGACATACGGATCGCCGTCCCCGACGCTCAGGAGCTGGAGGAGGTGTCCCGGGGCACGGTCGGCGAGATCGTCGCCCGCGGTCCGATGACCCCACTGTGCTACGTCGCCGCGCCCGACCTCGACTCCCGCTACCGCACGGCGGAGGGCTGGGTGCGCACCGGGGACCTGGGGCTCATCGACGAGGACGGGACGCTGAGGGTCGTCGGGCGGCTGAAGGACGTGGTGATCCGGGGCGGGGCCAACATCAGCCCCGCGGAAGTGGAGCTCGAACTCGCCAGGCATCCCGGCGTGCGGGACGTGGTGTGCGTAGGGGTACGCGACCCGTTGTTGGGTGAGCGGCTCGCGGCCTGCGTCGTGCCCCGGGAGGGCGCGAGGATCACGCTGGAAGACCTGTGCGCCCACCTCGACACCCGTGGTCTGGAGCGACGCAAGCACCCCGAACGGCTGCTGCTGGTGCTGGGCGAGTTGCCGCTGACGCCGGCGGGCAAGCCGGACCGCGCGGCGCTACGGGAACAGTGCACGGCTCAGGCCGAGGAGCAGCGGTCTCTGACACCGGCCGGCTGACCCCCGGTGAGCGGGAGGGCCGCCCGGTGACATCCCGGGCGGCCCTCCGCGTGTCCGCCACCCCTGCGGCTCAGGATGAGGCCATCGCCTTCTCCACCGCCGTCGCCGCGTTCTTGTACACGGCCAGCAGATCCAGGTCCTCGGCCGGGTAGTTGACGATCTCCACCTGGCGGGCACCGGAGTCGGGGAGCACCGAGCCGGTCGTCATATGGACGTTGTCCAGGACCAGTTGCGGCCTCTTCTTCGAGAGGTCGGACAGCTGCTTGGCCGTCACCGCCTCAGGGCCGTACGCACCGACCAGGTTCGCGCCCGCCATCTTCGCCGACCACGTCGAGAACACCTGGGCGACGGCGGTCGGCGCCTTGCCCTCCGGCCAGGCGGCCTTGAGGTCCTTCTGCAACGTGGCGTACTCGGTGTCGAAGGACGTGATCCACTTGGCGGCAGCCTCTTCTGTGCCGAACATCTTGCCCAGACGCGTCACCTCGGCCTTGGCCTTGTCGGCGTCGTTGTCGAGGTTGACCTCGACCAGCTTGGCGTTCGATCCGGCCGCCTCCTTGAACTTCGCGGCGTAGGGCTCGAAGGGCGCGTACAGCACGAAGTCGGCGCCCGCCACGGCCGCCAGGTCGGACGGCTTCGGGTCGTAGTCCGGCGCGTGCTGCACCGACTCCGGCACGATGACCTTGACGTCCTTCGCCCCCGCCGCCTTGGCGAAGGCGCCCTCCCAGCTCGTGGTGGCGACGACGACCGGGGCGTCCTCGCTCTTGCCCCCGGGCTTCGCCTCGGACGAGGAGGACGAGGAGGACGAGGAGGACGAGGAGGACGACGCGGTGTTCTCGCTGCCGCAGCCGGTGACCGTGAGCGCGGTGCCGAGGGTCAGTGCGAGGACGGAAGTGATGTGGACGCGGGTGCGCGCCATGAGCTGATTCTCCGTTCGGGGACGAGATGCACGGCGAGGACGACCACGCCGGCGGTGAGGACGAGGACGGGTCCGGGTGGCCAGTCGAAGCGGAGCGCGATGAGGAACCCGGTCAGGTTCACGACGACACCGGTGCCGACCGCCCAGAGGATGATGGAGGACAGGGAGCGGCCCAACCGCCGTGCGGCCAGCGCCGGCAGAAGGGTGAGCGCGTCGACGAGCAGTGCGCCGGTGAGCTTGATGGCCCCGGCGACCGACACCGCGACCAGGACCAGCAGCAGGAGGGTGAGTCGCTCGACGCGCACGCCCGAGGACAGGGCGAGTTCACGGTCGTACAGAAGAAGGGCGATGTCCCTCCTGCGCCACCAGAACAGGCCCGGCACGGCCACGGCCAGTGCGGCCAGCAGCCAGAGGTCGGCGGTGCCGACGGAGAGGATGGACCCCCACAGCAGCGCGAAGGCTCCCGCCGCGTTGACGCCCGAGACGGCGAGTAAGAGCAGCGCGGCCGCGATCGCCAGGCTCATCAGCAGGCCCATCGCGCCGGACAACCCGTCCGGGGTGCGGGCCAGCGGCGCGACCCCGGCCCCGGCGAGCGCGCACGCCACCAGCGCGCACAGCATCGGATCGAGTCCGGTCAGCAGACCGACCGCGATACCCAGCAGCGCCACATGCATCATCGCGAACCGCACCGGCATGATGTCGAGACCCACGATGACAACCCCGATCACGGGCAGCCCGAGTGCCGCCACCAACAGGGCGACGCCCGCCCGTTGGACGGGCACGAGCTGCAGCAGCTGGCCGACGTCGGCCGCGGCCAGCGTGCTCACCGGACCTCCCGCAACCTGCCCGCGGCCATCTCCAGCACCCGGTCGCACCGGTCGGCGAGGGCTCGGTCGTGTGTGACGACCACGACGGTCACCGGCAGGGACAGCAGGACATCGGCCGCCTCCTCCTGGCCGGAAAAGTCGAGCGCGGCGGTGGGCTCGTCGGCGAGCAGCACCCCTGCGCCCGCGGCGACGCAACCCACCGCCCGTGCCAGGTACATGCGCTGGAGCTGGCCTCCGGACAGCGTGTGCAGCGGCCGGTCGGCGAGATGCCCGACGCCGAGCTTGTCCGCCGCCTCGACCGCTTCGGCGGCAGATGCGCTGCTCGCCAGCAGTTCCCGGCCCAGCAGCGGAAACCGGCCGGCCGCCGGCTTCTGCGGGATCCACGCGCACATCCGGCGCCGCCACGCCCACTCGGCCGCACTCCCGGTGTCCCGCCCACCGACCAGGATCCGGCCGGAGAACTGCCGGTGCAGGCCGAGAACGGCACGCAGCAGCGTCGTCTTGCCCGACCCGTTGGTGCCGGTCAGCGCCACCCGCTGCCCCGCCGCTACGTCGAGGCACACCTCGCGTACCGCCTCGAGCCGGCCGTGCCGGCACACGACGCCGGACATCCGGACGTCCAACCCCTCCATGCCACCTCCCTGCTTCGTCACCAGAGCAGTCGGGTGGAGAGGCCGGTGAGTTCCCCGGGGATCTGCCAGGGTTCGCCCTCGTGGCGCGAGCACGCTCACCGTCGGGCCCGCCTGCCCGTACAAGGCGGGTGGGTGGGGCCGGGCCACACGCCTGGACGGTCCCGATCGATCACACCCCGTCCTGGCCGGGGCGGACCACCACGGCGAGGGTCTCGACGCGTCCCGCGTGTTCGAAGTGCAGGGTGAAGGGCACCAGATCGCCGGCCTGCCACCGGCGGGTGACCGGCACGGTGACGTCACCGGTGTGCGGTGACATGTCCAGCGTGCCGCCGGCCGGAACCGGCAGGCTGTCCGTTGCCTCACGGTAGCCGGATGCCCCCTTGCTCATCCGGTGGCGGCTGAGGGAGATCTCTCCCGCGACAGCGGGCGACGTCACCTGCACCAACCGGTCCGGTGCGTCGCCCGTGTTGGTGACCTTGAAGAACGCGGCGGTCTCGGGCACGTCCCCGAATGGCAGGTAGAGCCGTGCGTGGGTGACCCCGATGCGCGGTGGGCTGCCCGCGTTTCCGGAGGCGGCCCATGCCGACAGGCCGCCCAGCGCGAGGACGCAGGCGCACACGGGGGCGATCGCCGCGAGCAGGGCGTCGGTCAGGCGACGGCGGGTGGGGATCCAGGGGTGGGCTGTCATCGGCGGGCACTCCCGGTCGGCGTCGAGCAGCGGGGACAGGTGTGGGGCCGTCCCCCGGCGGAGGAAGGCGTCACGGCATGCTCCGAGGGACCGGCCGCCGCTTGCGCCCGGACGCGCGCGAAGGCTGCCAGGCGCGCAGCCGCAGGCTGTTGCCGACCACGAGCAGGGAACTGGCGGACATCGCCACGGCCGCGAGCATCGGGTTGAGGAGACCGACCATGGCGAGCGGCACGGTGACCACGTTGTAGCCGAACGCCCATACGAGGTTGGTTCGGATGGTGCCGAGCGCTGATCGGGCGAGCCGTACCGCGTCCGCCAGGGCCTCGATGTCGCCGCGGACCAGCGTCACGTCCGCGGCGCCGATCGTCACGTCCGTGCCGCTCCCCATGGCGAGGCCCAGATCCGCGCCGGCCAGAGCGGCGGCGTCGTTGACACCGTCGCCGACAACGGCGACCCGGTAGCCCTCGGCCTGCAACTCGCGGACGAGGGCGGCCTTGTCCTCGGGCGTGCACCGGGCGTGCACGTCGTCGATGCCCAGATCCGCCGCGACGGCCCGGGCGGAGACCTCGCGATCACCGCTGGCGAGGACGGGGCGCACGCCCAGCCGTCGCAGCCGGTCCACGGCCCGGTAGCTTCCCGGTCGCAGGACGTCCCCGATCTCGATCAGGGCTTCCGTCCTCCCGTCCACCCGGACCATGACCACCGTGTGCGCGGCGGCCTCGGCGGCCGGCAGTGCGCCCGCGAGGTCCTGCGGCAGCTCGTCGTCCGGAACCAGGACTTCGACCTGGTGCTCCTCGACCCGGCCGCGTACGCCACGCCCCGGCAGGGCGACGAAGTCACGCACACCGGGCAGGCGCTGCCCGATCAGGATCCGCCCGGCGTATGCCGTGACGGCCCGGCCGATGGGATGCTCGGAGCCCTGCTCGACGGCGCCCGCCAGCCGCAGCACCACCTCCGTGCCGAGTCCGTCGGGCACGGCGGTGACCTTGGCGACGCTCATGTGGCCGGACGTGAGCGTGCCGGTCTTGTCCAGCACCACGGCATCGATGTGCTGCAACCCCTCCAGAGCCTCGGCGCCCTTGACGAGGACACCCAGCTCAGCACCCCGGCCCGTCGCGGCCATCAGCGCGGTCGGGGTGGCCAGGCCGAGTGCGCACGGGCAGGCGACGACGAGCACGGCCACGCAGGCGGTGATCGCGGCCTGCGGCTCCGCGCCGGCCCCCAGCCAGAACCCCAGCGTGGTGGCGGCCAGGGCCAGCACCACCGGGACGAATACTCCGGCGACCGTGTCAGCGAGGCGCTGCGCCCGTGCCTTGCCGGCCTGGGCGTCGGTCACCAGTCGTGTGATGCGGGCCAGTTGGGTGTCGGCGCCGACCGCGGTGGCCCGTACGAGCAGCAGCCCGCCCACGTTGACGGCTCCGCCGACCACCGAGTCGCCCGGACCGGCCTCGACCGGCTCGCTCTCCCCGGTGACCAGCGCGAGATCGACGGCGGAGTTGCCCTCGACCACCGTGCCGTCGGTCGCGACGCGTTCCCCGGGCCGGACCACGAAGACCTGCCCGACCCGTAGTGCCTCCAGAGGAACGAGCCTTTCCCCATCGCCATGGCGTACGGACACCTCCTTGACCGTAATACGGGCCAGTGAACGCAGCGCGGCTCCCGTACCCCGGCGGGCCCGCGCCTCCAGGAAACGGCCCGCGAGCACGAACAGGGGCACCCCGACAGCCGCTTCCAGGTAGAGATGCGCGACGCCGTGGGAGGCTGAGGGCAGGAGGCTGAACGGCATCCGCATACCGGGGGCGCCCGCGCCACCGAGGAAGAGCGCGTACGCCGACCAGGAGAACGAGGCCGCCACGCCGAGCGACACCAGCGTGTCCATGGTCGCCGCCGCGTGACGCAGCCCGCGCACCGCGCGCAGATGGAAGGGCCAGGCCCCCCACACGGCGACCGGTGCGGAGAGGACGAGGCACAGCCACTGCCAGTTGCGGAACTGCAGACCGGGGGCCATCGACAGGACGAGCACGGGAACCGCGAGCAGGGCCGTGACGATCAGCCTGTCCCGTTCCTGCCGCAGTTCCGCGGGCTCGTCCTCAGCCTGCTCCTCACGCCGCGCTCGGGGCGGCTCGGGCGACGTGGCCGTGTATCCGGCCTGTTCGACGGCGGCGATCAGCTGCTCCGGGCCGACCTGCGGCGGATGACTGACCCGGGCACGGCCGGTGGCCAGGTTGACGGTGGCGGTGACGCCGTCCAGCTTGCCGAGCTTCTTCTCGACCCGCTTCACACAGGCCGCGCAGGTCATTCCGCCGACAGTGAGATCGGTGACGACCTCCAGGGATGCCGGTTCGGCAGCCATCAGCCCCCGCTTCCGTGGTTCATGTGCATGCCGCCCATGTCACCCATGTCACCGTCGTCGTGGCCGCCCGTGCCGTCCGGGGTCGTACGCGTTCCGTGCATGCCGGGGGCCACGGGCCCGACGGACGCTCCCACGGCGTAGGAGGCGGTGAACATGAGTACCAGCAGCAGGAGGAACCCCCACAGGGCGGGCGGCGGCAGCGCCTTCCGCAACGCTTCGACCGCAGCGCCGAGTGTGGGGTGCGGAATCTGGTTCATCACCTAGTCTCCAGGTCACGTCGTACGGCAACAGTCCTTTCGAGCCGTACCGCTTCAGGTGTCGGAGGCATCGGCGTTCCAGTTCCGGGGCGTTGCTGTGACATGGGTCATGGATGGATGGCGCTGTTGCCCATGCAGTGGGGGTGGCAATGGGCCGTGACCGACATCCACGGACTGAAACCGGCCACTGTTCCGTTACGGTGCGCCAAAGGGCACCCAGCCGTACAAGAGACGGCGCGGCCTGTCGAACGCGTGCCGCCCCAGCACCCCGAGGTGGCTCAGAGTGGCCCCACCGCGGTGATAGCCACCCACGATGTCGGCCTCGCCCTACGCTGGGCCGACGACGCGGCAGCCGCACCGATCGATGCGGTATCGCGATGGACGAGAGCCCCGACTTCACGGAGCCGTCGCGCGGGCCCATCGGCGCTCACCAGCCAACAACCACGGCACTCAAAGCACTCAAAACTTGTTGGCTCTCCACAACAGGACGCGGCCCGCGCCAGGTTCGCACCCCGGCAGGCGGCGCAACCGTCCGTCAGGTCAGCACTCGTCCGGCCGGCAACCGATCCCGCAAAGACCGGCGCGCGCGAGAGAGCTACGGAAAGAGCGTTCCAAACGCATCTGGCGAGGTGTCAGCAAAGTCGGCATCAGGTCAGCAAAAGCACTGCCACAGCTGCTCATAGACAGCCACACCACGGAACCGCCCGCCACCCCCACTCAGGTCCGCGACCCGCTCAGCCGTCCTCCCGCGAGCGATCGAAGAGTGGGAGGCAGTACCCGACCGCCTCCCACCCGCCAGCCGCCGACACTCAGACGTTTCCGCAGGTCAGCGCACCCTTCCCCGAGGTTTCAAAGGGACCGCCGGGAGCTCCGGAGCCGGCAGCGGAGCGCCGTCGTAGCCCTTCACCTCGCCGAATCGGGTGCCCTCCATCCAGTCCCGGCGGGCCTGGGTGATCTCCTCCTGGGAGCGGGCGATCCAGTTCCAGAACATGATCAGTTCCTCCTCGAACGGCTCGCCGCCCAGGAGCATCAGGCCCGCGTCCGACTCGGCGCGCAGGGGGAGTTCGGTGCGGCCGCAGCCCAGGTAGAGCATCGAGCCGGGCAGGACGGGTACGCCGTCGACGTGGGTCTCGCCGGACATGGAGAGCACGGCGTACTCGAAGTCCGGGTCCAGCGGGAGGCGTACGTCGGCGCCGCGGGTCAGGGCCAGGTCGGCGCCCGTGATCGGGGTGTACGTCGTGCCCGGCGAGGTCGCGCCGTCGAGGTCGCCCAGGATCAGGGTGGCCTCGAGGCCGGGGGCGGTGACCGTCGGCAGTTCGGCGTGGTGCTCGAAGCGCGGGTCGGTGTGGCGGTGGGTGTCCGGGAGGGCGACCCACAGTTGCGCGCCGTGCAGGAAGCGGGCGTGCGACCTGGGGCTCTCCTCTGAGTGGCTGATGGCCCGGCCGGAGGTCATCAGGCCCAGCTCGCCGGGGCGGATCATCTGGAGGCTGCCCGTCGAGTCGCGGTGCAGCACCTCGCCCTCGTGCAGCCAGCTCACCGTCTGGAGGCCCATGTGCGGGTGCGGCGGGACCCGCATGCCGGGCTCGTCGGCGATGTCGTCGGGGCCGTAGTGATCGACGAAGCACCAGGCGCCCACCATGCGGCGGCCCAGGTTCGGCAGCAACCGCCTCACCTCGGTGGACTCGCCGAGCTTGACGCGGCGGGGGCTGAGGAGTTCCCGTACGGGCTCCGCCACCACGAAGCCACGGCCGCCGCACACCGCGGGGACCGACTCGCGATCGAGATTGCTCATGGCGCCCAACCTAGTCCCATGGGGACGCTGACAGCCTCCGCTCGCCGTCGTTCGCGGGCCTTCGCGGGTCTTCGCGGGCCTTCGCGGCCGGCCACGGCAGCGTAGTGGAATATTCAACCAATCGTGCCCGTTGTTGCGGCCGGTGGCTCCGAACGAGGCACCGGAGGAGGTCACTGGTGGACACGACGTACTACGAGCACGGAACCCTGGCGGAGCGCTGGGAGCGGGCGCAGATGTTCTTCGACGCCCGGGACTACGCCGCCGCGGCCCGCGTGCTGAACGGGCTGGTCGAGGAGGTGCCGGAGCAGACCGGCCCCCGGCTGCTGCTGGCGCGTGCCTACTACCACTCGGCCCAACTGCGCCGGGCCGAGGCCGAGTTGCGCGTCATCGTCGAGCGTGACCCGGTGGAGCACTACGCCCGGCTGATGCTGGGCCGCACCCTCCAGCGGCAGGGCCGCCAGGACGAGGCCGAGACGCACTTGCGCGTCGCCTCCGCCCTCGCGGGCGACTTCGGGGACCGGAGCGAATAGCCGGTCAGAGCGGCGCCCCCGGGTGGAGGAGCAGGAACAGGGTGACCGCGGAGTTCGCCGAGGACATCGCGGACACCAGAGCACCGGCGGCGGCGCCCCACACGGCGGCGCCGACCGCCGTGAAGGCCGATGGCCGGTGCCGGCCCGCCGGTGCCGGCGCCAGCAGGGCGGCGACCCGGCGCGGCACCGGGCCGCCGGCGGCCGCCGCGGCGAGGGTGGGCGCGGGCGCGGCGGACGACAGCAGGGCCGCCTTGCCGATCGCCCGCGCGACCACGCGCCGGTCGCCGACCGCGCGGGCCGCGTCCTCGTCGGCCCAGCGCTCGGCGGTGTAGACGACGGCGGAGCGCAGCGGCCGCAGGAAGGGGTTGGCGCAGGCCGCGAGGTGGACGGTGAGCAGGTGACGGTGGTGGCGGGCCGCCAGGTGGGCGCGTTCGTGCGCGAACAGGGCCCGCCGTTCATCCGGGGCGAGGCCGTCCAGAAGTGCCGTGGTGACGACGATCCGGTCGTGACTGCCGGGCAGGGCGTAGGCGTACGGCGTGGTGTCGGGCAGGACCACGACGGGTGCGCCGCGCAGCCCGGTCAGGGCCCGCCGGGCGCGGCGGGCCACCCGCCGGTGGCACCACAGGGTGCGCCCGCAGGCCACCGCGACCAGTCCCAGGGCGGGGATCGCCGCACGGCTCGCGCCCCGGTCGCGCGAGACGGCCGCCCTGAACTCGGGATCGGCCCACTCGTCCGGAACCGGGCTGCCGGTCAGCTGGGCGCTGCCGACGACCGTGAGCAGGGCGAGGCACAGTGTGCTGGATCCGCCCAGGACGGCGGCCACCCGGGTCAGCAGCCGGGTGGCCGTGCGCGGGTGCAGGCGCGGTGCGGCCAGCCGTGCGACGGGCCAGGCGGACAGCGGCAGCACCAGCGGCAGTAAGACGTAGAGCCCCATGAGACGTCAGTGTTCCGTACCGTCGCCCCTCGAGCGTCCCGCGTTGCCGGCGTCGTCCGCGGCGTCCGCCATGTCCAGCAGTGCGCGCAGCACCTGCTCGTCGCCGGGCGGCAGCGTGGTGACGAAGCTGGTCAGCACCGCCTCGCGGTCCCGTTCGCCGTCCAGCAGCCGGCGCATCCGGAGCGCCGCGAGGCGGGCGACGTCCGCGGTCGGGGTCCACACGAAGGAGCGGCCCCGGCGCTCGCGGGAGACGACGTCCTTGGCGAGCAGCCTGGTCAGGATGGTGACCACGGTGGTGTAGGCGAGATCGCCGCCGAGCCGCTGCTGCACCCAGGCCGCGGTGACCGGGCCGTCCGCCTCGCGGAGCGCGCCGAGCACCTGGCTCTCCAGTTCGCCCTGCCCGCGCCGGGCACGCCGGTGTTGTGTCGTCATGTGCGTCTCCCTCCGGCGTCGGCGTGTCGCACCACGCTACTTCACACCTGCGGTGCGGCCGGGGGTGCTGCACGCCGGTTCCCGCACGCCCCGCGGGAACCGGCGCGTCCTCACCCGCTCAGGCCGCACGGGCGCCGGTTACGCGCCAGGTTGGTGGCCTGCCTGCGCCAGGCGGACCGGGCCGGGCGAGCGCCGTGGCATCCTGGCGTGATGGCTTCTCCCCGTGCGCGTACGCCCCTGGCCGAGCAGGTCGAGGAACTCCTCGCCGACGGCGGCCCGTTGCCCATCGTCGCCGCCGGCGACCCGGTGCTGCGGCGCGCGGCCGAGCCGTTCGACGGCCAGCTGGAGCCCGAGCTGCTGGCCCGCTTCGTTCGGGCGATGCGCCTGACCATGCACGCGGCGCCGGGCGTGGGACTGGCCGCGCCGCAGGTCGGGGTGGGGCTGCGGATCGCGGTCGTGGAGGACCCGGCACCGGTGCCGGACGAGGTGCGAGTGGCGCGCGGACGGGTGCCACTCCCCTTCCGCGTGCTGGTCAATCCGTCGTACGAGGCCGTCGGCACCGCGCGCGCCGCGTTCTACGAGGGCTGCCTGAGCGTCCCTGGCTGGCAGGCCGTGGTGGCGCGGCACGCCGAGGTGCGCCTGCGGGCCCTGGACGAGCACGGGCGCGCGGTGGACGAGGTGCTCTCGGGCTGGCCCGCCCGGATCGTCCAGCACGAGAGCGACCACCTCGGCGGCACCCTCTACCTCGACCGCGCCGAACTCCGTTCCCTCTCCTCCGGCGACGCGATGACGCGCCGCTGGACCCAGCCGACCCCGGCGGAGGCCGCGCGGGCGCTCGGCTTCGAGTTGCCGTAGGCGAGCACCGGAGCACCGCCCCTGCGGGGAACTGCCCGAACAGCCGGGGCGGTTCCGTGGGCGCGTGGTCAGCCCCGGTAGGCCTCCAGCAGGCGGAGCCACACCTCGCTGATCGTCGGGTAGGACGGGACCGCGTGCCACAGGCGGCTGATCGGAACCTGGCCGGCGACGGCGACGGACGCCGAGTGGAGCAGTTCGCCGACGCCGGGGCCGACGAACGTGACACCGCGCAGGATCTCGGTGTCGAGGTCGACGACCATGCGGGCGCGGCCGCGGTACCCGTCGCCGTACAGGCCGGCCCCGGCGACCGAGGAGAGGTCGACGTCGACGGCCCGGACGCGGTGGCCGGCCTGTTCGGCTTCGGCCAGGGACAGGCCCACGGCCGCGGCCTCCGGATCGGTGAAGACGACCTGCGGTACGGCGTGGTGGTCGGCGGTGGCGGCGTGCGCGCCCCACGGGTCCGTCTCCAGCAGGGGCACACCGGCCGCACGGGCGCCGATCGTGTCGCCCGCGATCCGGGCCTGGTACTTGCCCTGGTGGGTGAGGAGCGCGCGGTGGTTCACGTCGCCGCACGCGTACAGCCAGGTGCTGCCCAGCACGCGCAGGCTGTCGTCGACCGGAAGCCAGGAGCCGGGCTCCAGGCCCACCGTCTCCAGGCCGATGTCGTCGGTGTGCGGCGCGCGCCCGGTGGCGAAGAGGATCTCGTCGGCCTCGACACGGTCGCCGTTGCCGGTGACGGCCACGACGGTGCCGTTCTCGCGGGCGACCGACTCCACCGCGGTGCCGGTGCGGATGTCGGCGCCCGCCTCCGTGAGGGCGTCGGCGACCAGTTCGCCGGCGAAGGGTTCCATGCGCGGCAGCAGCCCCTTGCCCCGGATCAGGACGGTGACCTGTGCGCCGAGCGCCTGGTAGACGGTGGCCATCTCGGTGGCGACGACACCGCCGCCCACGATGATCAGCCGCCCGGGCACCTGTTCGGCGCTGGTGGCCTCGCGGCTGGTCCACGGCTTGACGGCGTCGAGCCCGGGAAGGTGCGGCAGCAGGGCGCGGGTTCCGGTGCAGACGGCGACGGCGTGCCGGGCGGTCAGCGTCCTGCGCGTGCCGTCGGGGCCGTCGACCGTGACCGTACGCGGACCGGCCAGCCGGCCGTGCCCGCGGTGGAGGTCGGCGCCGATGCTGTCCAGCCACCGCACCTGACCGTCGTCGTGCCAGTGCGAGGTGTACTCGTCCCGGCGGGCGAGGACCGCGGTGGCGTCGAGGGGTCCGCGCACCGCCTGGCTCAGACCCGGCAGACGGCGGGCGTCGGCGCGGGCGATGACCGGGCGCAGCAGGGCCTTGCTGGGCATGCACGCCCAGTACGAGCACTCGCCGCCGACCAGTTCGCTCTCCACGATCGCGGTGGACAGGCCGGCCGCCCGGGTGCGGTCGGCCACGTTCTCCCCCACGGGTCCGGCGCCCAGCACCACGACGTCGTACGCGATGGTTTCCGTTTCGGTCATGGGGTCAGTCTGGTGGGTGGTGTGCGCCCTGGCCACACGGGTACGTGCGCGGAATACCCGTAGGGTCGGCCGTGTTGTGCCCACGGCTTCGCCCCACGCCGGTAAGCCGACACCAGGAAGCACCAGGAAGAGGGATACGTCATGACCAGCACCGTGGAGCTGACCAAGGAGAACTTCGACCAGACCGTCACGGACAACGAATTCGTCCTCATCGACTTCTGGGCGTCCTGGTGCGGACCGTGCCGTCAGTTCGCCCCGGTCTACGAGAAGGCCGCCGAGGACAACCCGGACCTGGTGTTCGGCAAGGTGGACACCGAGGCCCAGCCGGAACTGGCGGCGGCCTTCGGCATCCAGTCCATTCCGACGCTGATGATCGTCCGTGACCAGGTCGCCGTGTTCGCGCAGCCGGGTGCGCTGCCCGAGGCCGCTCTGGCGGACGTGATCGGCCAGGCCCGCAAGCTGGACATGGACGAGGTCCGCAAGGCGGTCGCCGAGCAGCAGAACGGTCAGTAGAAACGGTCAGTGGATCGGTCGGCGGATCGGACCGCGAGGTCTCGACGGGCTGCTTTCCGAGCGTGCCGGGCGGTGGGTGTCCTCCCTGCGGGAGTGGCGCCCACCGCTTTGTCGTGGGGCCGGTCGGCCTGCCGCAGGTCACTCGTACGGAGGTCGCGCGGATCACGTGCACTCGCGGTCATGCGGAATCGCGGGTCATGTGGACTCGCGGTGGACCACCGTCGCGCCCAGCACCGCGTGCCGCTCGGGCGGGGCGCCGGGGTCGCGAACGGCGCGGTCGACCAGTTCGGCGAGGTCGCGGCCGGAGGGCAGGTCGATGTGGACGGTGCTCAGCCGGGGCCGCAGCAGCCGCCCGAGCATGAGGTCGTCGGCGCCGATCACGGCCGTCTCCTCGGGGATGCGTACGCCCCCGTCCTGCAAGGCGCGCATCAGCAGCATGGCGTACTCGTCGTTGTAGGCGAACACCGCGTCGAGATCGAGGTCGCGCCAGCGGGCGGCCAGGCGGGTGGCGGACCTTTCGTCGTATCCGAGGGGCAGTTCGGTCACGCTGCCGTCGGTGCCGCGCAGGGCGCGCCGTACGCCGGCGAGCCGGGGCCGGGAGAACATGTCCAGTCCGCGTTCCTCGGGCACGACCACGCCGATACGGCGGCGGCCACGGGCGTGCAGGTGGACACCGGCCCGGTGGCCGACGCTCTCGTGGTCCATGAGCAGCGCGTGGGCCCCCTCGACGGGCTCCGGGCCGAGGGTGACGACGGCACGCGCGCCGGAGCGTTTGAGCACCGAGACGCCTGCGGGTCCGAGCCCCGCTCCGGACACCAGGACGGCGACCGGGCGCAGTTCGGCCCAGGCCCGGGCGGCCTCGTCACCGGGCAGGCCCGCGGTGGCGTGCTGTACCACGGTGTAGTCGAGGAGGCCGAGCGCCCACTGGAGTTCTTCCAGGAAGCGGCTGTAGAGCGGGCCTGCCGGGATGGCCGGGGCGGGCATCAGGACCATACGGCTGTGCCCCGCGCGCAGGCTGCGCGCCGCCGCGTGCGGCACGTACCCGAGTTCCTCGGCGGCCTCGTGGACCCGGCGGCGGGTGGGCTCGCTGATGCGGACCGCTCTGCTGTTGTTCAGGACGTAGGAGACGGTCGCGCGCGAGACGCCGGCCAGTCGGGCCACGTCGGCGCTCGTGGGCACGGAGCGCGGAGCGGGCGACGGGGGCGCGGCGGGTTTGGGAATCTGCACCATGACGTACGGCATCTTGGCAGAAGCCGTGGGCGGTCCGTCTGGTGAACTGCCCTATTCCAGACGGAAGTTGAAGCAGCAACAGATACGGGGTGGGTGCGCGGAGGGCGAGGGCGCGCAGGTCGCCCTGCCGGGCCGAGCGACCCTGCCGGGTGCTTTGCCGGGCCGCGCCGTCTGTTCGATGGCCCGGGGGGCGAGGACACGACGCCGATGTCGGTGCCGATGTCAGCGCCAGTGCCGGTGCCGGCGTCGGTGCCGGTGCCGATACCGGTGTCGGTGTCGGTGCCGGTGCCGGCCCCGCGGCGCGACCCCGGGGACATCGCCGCCGACCTCACCGGGCCGGCCGGCGCGCGGCCCGCCCGCATCGCCCGACCGGGTGATGTCGAGGCGGCCGTGTCCGCGTACGGGAAGGCCGGTCGTGCGCGTAGGCCACGTACGGGAAAGCCGCGCGCACGCAGACCGACGGACGGGAGAGCCGCGCATGCGCGGCTCTTCCGCTCCTCGGCGCGAACACCGCGCAAGCCCGCCGGAGGCGTTCGCCGGAAACACACGCCGATCGCGGCCGAGTCGGCCGTACCGGCCCCCGGCTCTCAGCAGGCCGGCCCCGTGGAGGTGATCCGGGCGACGAGGTCGTGCCAGCCGGACTGCAACCGCTCCATCGGCATCTGGCACTGCCGGGTCAGGTGGTGGATGAGGGCGGGCTCGAGGTACCCCATCAGCGTGTGGGCGAGGAGTTCGCTGTCCGCGCCCGGGGCCGCCTGCCGCAGCAGCATCGTCACATGGGCGTACTGGACCTGGCGGGCGGGTACGCCGAAGCGGCGGGCCGGGCCCGGGTCGGCCGCCAGTTGCAGTTCCAGGTCGTCGGCCGCACGGCGCAGCGCCACGCAGCCGAAGGCCCTCAGCCGCTCGGCGGGCGGCGCGCCGGGGCCCATGGGCGGAGGCCCGCTGAGGAACGCGGCCTGGAACTTCCGCTCCGAGTGGTCCAGCAGCGCCCTGAGCAGGCCGGTGCGGTCGCCGAAGCGCCGGAAGACCGTCCCCTTGCCCACCTCGGCCGCCGCGGCGACCGCCTCCATCGTGACTCCGGCCGCGCCGTGCTCCGCGACCAGGCGCGCGGCGGCGTCCAGCAGCCGGGCGCGGTTGCGGGCCGCGTCGGCCCGCAGACAGGGCTCGTCCTCGCCGGTGCCGAAGTCGAGCAACACCGGCTGCGCCAACAGCTCCCGGGTCTCCTGAGGTTCTTGAGGCTCCTGGGGCTTCGGAAAGGGCGGCAGGGGGCGGGACATGAAGACAGCGTAAGGCATCGGGAACAGAACTGGACCGTGGTCCGCTTAAGGTGGTAGAAAATTAAACGGACCTCGGTCCGGATCTGTAACGCCATTGTGTCATCCCCCTTGGAGTCCCCCATGTCTGTTCGCATCCTCGCGCTCGTCGGCAGCCTCCGCGCCGGCTCGCACAACCGCCAGCTCGCCGAGGCCGCGACCAAGCTCGCCCCCGCGGGCGCCGAGGTCGAGCTGTTCGAGGGCCTGGCCGACGTCCCGTTCTACAACGAGGACATCGACGTCGAGGGCAGCGTGCCGGCCGCCGCCGCCAAGCTGCGCGAGGTCGCCGGTACCGCCGACGCCTTCCTGCTGTTCTCCCCCGAGTACAACGGCACCATCCCGGCCGTTCTGAAGAACGCCATCGACTGGCTGTCCCGCCCGTTCGGCGCCGGTGCCTTCGTCGGCAAGCCCGTCGCCGTCATCGGCACCGCCTTCGGCCAGTACGGCGGCGTGTGGGCGCAGGACGACACCCGCAAGGCCGTGGGCATCGCCGGCGGCAAGGTGATCGAGGACATCAAGCTCTCCATCCCCGGCTCCGTGACCCGCTTCGCCGAGACCCACCCGGTCGACGACGCCGAGGTCGCCGCCCAGCTCACCGAGGTCGTCGCGCGCCTGCACGGCCACACCGGCGACGTGGCTGCCGCCTGAGCACCCCGGAAGGGGCCGGCGCCCAGTGGGCGCCGGCCCCTTCCGGCTTTCCGCGGGGATCCGCGACCGGGTCCCGCCCTCCGCGCCGGTGCCTACGGGCAGGATTCCCCGAACTTCACCGCCGTGAAGGACACCGGCTGCCCCTTCAGCTCGGTACCCGGGCCCGGGGTCTGCGAGCACACCTGCCAGTTGCTCTCCACCAGCACCCACCGGTGGTCCGGCGACGCGTCCTTCACCGTGAGCGACGTGCTCGCGTCGAGGGCGGCGCGAGCCGCCTTCACCGACTTCCCCTTGAAGTCGGGCATCCTCCCGCCCTCGGCCGAGGGCGGAGCCTCGTCCTTCGCGGGACAGGACTCCTCCAGCTTGACCGCGCCGAAGTCCAAGGTCGTATCGGTCGGGACCGTCGTGCCCGCCGCCACGTTCTGGCTGCACACCTTCCAGTTCCGGTCGAACGCCTGCATCCGGTCGCGGCCCAGGGCGTCGTGCGACTTCAGCGAGTAGAAGCCCTGTTCCTGGGCGGCGTCCTGCGCGGACTGCAACCCCATACCGACGAAGGCCGGCATCTTCTTCCGCTGGTCCGCTCCCGGCTTGCCGTCCTGCGCGGGCTCGCTGCCGCCCGAGGCGACGGGGGCCGACACCGAAGGAGTGGCGCCGCCCGGCGACTTGGTGCCGTCCGCGGGGTCACAGGCCACGAGGACGCCGGCCGCGGCACAGGTCAGAACAGCGGCGGCGAGACGGGTTCGCACGGATTCCCCCCAAGTAATGCTGGTACAGGGGAATAACGGTAGACCAATCATGAAAGAGAGGGGAAATCCACCGTCCGGTCCCGGACACCGGTCGCGCGGACAACGGCCCAGGCCACTCCCTGTTTCTCCGGCAACCCCCGTACGGCGACCGGAACATGAGTCCGCCGTTCTTACGCAAATGGGCCAACGGTATGTTTGACAGGCCAAGTACCTGTACATGGCGAGGGACGGTCGGAATGAACGGGGCATGTCGACCTGTCGCGGGCGTTTTCAAGTCGCCTACGCGGCCTGGCCGTTACCCGGTGACTCCGCCCGTCGCGACGCCGTATCGCGCGGCACACCACTGCCGCGGATCAGCAGACGTATCCGGAGGGATCTGTTCGTGACGAGTCAGCAGCGCACCAGTTCACGCCGCCGCTCCTTCGAGGTCTCGGTCGGCGCCGTGGGTGCGGTCGCGATGGCGATAGCCCTCAGCGGCTGCTCCAGCGGCCCGGACTACCAGGGCACATGCATGAACAAGCTGACCCAGAAACGCGTGACGGACCATCACTGCAACTCCGGTGGAGCCGGCGGGGCCGGTGGGGGGAACTACGCCTGGTGGTACACCCCGAGGGGCAAGGACGTTCCCGCCGTCGGGCAGAAGGTCGACCTCAGCAAGGGCAACGGCTCGTTCACTGCGCCGAAGTCCGGCAGCGTCGTCCGCGGCGGCTTCTCCGCCAAGGGCGGCAAGGCCGGTTCGGTCGGCGGCTGATCCATGCGACGCGAACCCCGCACCCCGAGGGCCGGCTGGGAGCAGACGGTCCTGCGGTCAGGCCTTCCGTTCCACACCGAAATACGGCCCGACGGCCGCAAGTTGCCCTACTGGAACGAGAGCGCCGCCTACGTGCTCACCTCTCGCGAGGTGGATTACCTGGAGGACGTCACCGAGGAACTGCACGCGATGTGCGTGGCGGCGGCCCGGCACGTCCTGGAGAAGGGCGACGTCGAACGCCTCGGCATCGACCGCCGCTGGGCGAGACCCATGCTCGAGACCCTCGAGAACGAGTCGCCGAGCGTCTACGGCAGATTCGACTTCGCCTGGGACGGCACGGGCGACGCCAAGCTGTACGAGTACAACGGCGACGTTCCGGCGGCGCTCCTCGAAGCCGCCGTGCTGCAATGGCAGTGGCTGGAGGACGTGCACCCGGACCGCGACCAGTTCAACACGATCCACGAGCGCCTGGTGCGGACGTGGCAGCGGCTGGCTCCGCGGCTGGGCGGCCAGGTCCACTTCGCGCACTCCGTCGACGAGCCCGACGAGGACATCATCACCACGGCGTACCTGCGGGACACGGCCGTCGAGGCGGGCCTGCCCACGGTGGGCCTGACGATGGAGAACGTCGGCTGGCACAGCGGCATCCGGCGCTTCGTGGATCTGAGCGACGTACCCATCGACTCCTGCTTCAAGATGTATCCGTGGGACTGGGCGTTCGAGAGCGTCTACGCCCCGCAGTTGGAGGCCGAGCCCCGTTCGACGCACTGGCTCGAGCCGATGTGGAAGGCGCTGCTGTCCACCAAGGCGCTGCTGGCGGTGCTGTGGGAGCTTCACCCCGGCCACCCGAACCTCCTGCCGTCCTACCTCGAAGGTCCCCGCGATCTGGTCGAATGGGTCGCCAAGCCCCTGTGGGGCTGGGAGGGTGCCTCGATCAAGGTCCGTTCCGCGGAGCACCACTTCGACCAGGCCGGCCCGTTCGACGACGGCCCGTTCCTCTTCCAGCAGTTCCACCGGCCGCCGTCCTTCGACGGCAACCACATGGTGATCGGCTCGTGGGTCATCGGCGGCAGGTCGGCCGGGATCGGCATCCGCGAGTCCAACGAGATCGTCACCGACCGCCGGTCCCGTTTCGTTCCCCACCTCATCGACGCGCCGCGTTCCACTCCGGAGCAGGTCGCGCACTGGCTGCGGAACGACTGACCGCAGCACGGTGTCGGCGAGGCGTCCGTCGGGGCCCGGCGGCAGGGCCGTGTGCCCGGGGACTCGCTTCCGTGGCCCCCGGGGCCGCCGGTCACGCCGCCGGCAGGCTGATGCCGAGGGCGATCAGGACGGCCACCTTGACGATCTCCAGGGCCACGTAGGCCAGGTGTCCGCGTGAGCGAGGCCGGTCTTCGCCGGCCTCTTCACCGGCCAGGACGAGGTCGGACCTGCGGTTGAGGCGGGGGCGTACGAAGGCCAACTGGGCGAGGAGCAGCACGGCGACGGCCGCGGTCAGCCCGGCGACGCCCGCCGGAGGCCCGCCCGCGGCGACCGCGGCGATCACCACGACGGCCAGGACGCTCTCGACGAGGTTCAGCGCCCGGAAGACCAGCCGGCCGATGCCCAGTCCGATGGGGATGGTCACGCCGGGGGCCCGGAACTTCAACGGGGCCTCCAGGAAGGAAATGGCCAGCACCATACCGAGCCAGACGAAGGTGACCGCGCCCGCGACGGCGGCCGCCGTGGTGTTCATCGATGTGTCGCCTCTCTGCGAGGTGTGCAGGAACTGCCTTGGCCTGCCGGGCCGACCGGACCACCGGCCCTCAGGGCCAACGAGCCCACCGGACCACCGACCCGCCAGGCCACCGGACAACCAGGCCTGCCAGGACTGGCAGGTCTGCGCTGGACTGGCAGGTCCGGCAGGTCCGGCAGGTCCACCGGGCCACTAGGACCGCCGGACCGACAAGGCGCCTCCGGGCCCACCGAGGCCGCGTGTCTGCCAGGCCGCCGGACCCACCGGGCCACCGGACCCAACAGGTCTGCCGGATCTGGCGATCCACCGAGGTTCGAGGTACGCCGCGCCACCACGGCCGCCGGACCGACAAGGCCCAACCGAGGCCGCCAGGCCCGCCGGACCACCCGGACCACCCGGACCACCGGATGACCGGCCCACCCGGCCTTCGGACAACCAGACCGCAAGCCACCGCACCATCGGGCCCGCCTGGCCGCCTGACCCACCAGGTCTGCCGGGTCTAGCAGGTCCACCGAGGCTCGCAGGTACGCCACGCCACCACGGCCGCCGGACCACCCGGACGACCGGCCCACCCGGCCCCCGGACAACCAGACCGTCGGGCCACCGGATCCGCCCGGCCGGCAGCCGAGCCCGCTCGGTCACCGGGTCCACCGGGTCCGCCAAAGCTCGGCCCCCGCCGCCATTCACGTCACCCGCCCGGCACCGGCGCGGGCGCCTCGGCCCGGCGGGTGGCCAGGTGGGCCAGGCAGGAGTCGGGGGCCGCGAACGGTTCCAGGCCGGTCGCGACCAGCGGGGCACGCAGTTCGGCCAGCGCCCCCTGCATCAGGCCCAGATGGATCGGGCACACCAACTGGCCGTGCTCCTCGGCCAGTTCGAGGAAGGGGCAGTGGCGCAGCCGGATCCGCTCCGGTGGTTCTCCGGCGCCGCCGCCCTCCGGCTCCGGGGCGAAGCCCAGGTCGTCCAGGAGGGCGACGAGCCGGGCCGCCGCCCGCTCGGCCGTGGGCGGCGGCGAGGGCGGCAATGGATCGACCAGGAAACCGCCCCAGGCGCGGCCCGCCCCCGTCGCGGCCTCCCGCGCCCCGGGACCCTGGGACGCCAGTTGCCCGAGCAGGATCTGCGCCAGGAGCCGGTAGCTGCGCGTGCCCCGGCGGTCCATACCGGGCCGGGGGGCGTAGACGGTACGGGGGCGGCCGGGCCCCGAGGGTTCCTCGACCTGGCGTACGACGACGCCCTCGGCCACCAGGGCGTCGAGATGGAAGCGCACGGTGTTGGGGTGCAGCCCGATCCGCTCGGCCGCCTCCGCGACCCCCAGAGGCTCGGCCGCGACCCGCAGCATGTCCAGCACCTCGCGTCGGCGGGGGCTCTCCCGTGGGGTGGTCACGTCCACTCAGCTCTTTTCACCCGAAGCTCTTCTCACCGAGCAGTTTTCACGAATCTTACATGTAATAATCGTTGGCCCGGGACGCGAACCCCGGGAGAAATGGCCGTCCTGGGGAATGAAGGGTGCACGATGACATCGCCTTCCGAGCACGGCACCGGGCCGGGCGGCCCGGCGGAGCCGGAACCGCGGGTCCTGTGCGACGCCCGGGCGCTGGCCGACGCCCCGCCGCTACCGGGCGGCGTGCTGTGGAAGCTGGCGGAGTCCGGGCGCCAGCTCGACGCGAACGTCGTACGACTGGCGCCCGGCACGGGCGTGGCGCCGCACCGCGAACCGGACCTGGACGTCCTGCTGTTCGTCGTCGCGGGCGGTGGTGTGCTCGGCGCGGGCACCGGCGACGAGCCGCGGCAGCTGACGGAGGGCGCGGCGGTCTGGCTGCCGCACGGCTCCACCCGCAGCCTCACCGCCGGCCCGGACGGCCTGACCTGCCTCACCGTCCACCGGCGCCGCCCCGGCATGCGGATCCGCCCCCGTGACGGGGCTTGACGCGCACGCTCTAGGGTTCCCCCGTGACTGCCTTTACCGATGAGACCGACGAGAACGTACCCGGCCGTTACGGCCCCGCCGCCACCACCGAGGCCGACCCGCGCGAGGTCGGCCGGGTGCGCACCGAGTACGCGCCCGCGCACGACGGCGACCCCGACCCCGGGGAGATCGTCTGGACCTGGGTGCCCTTCGAGGAGAACGACGGCCGGGGCAAGGACCGGCCGGTGCTGGTGGTGGCGCGGGAGTCCGCCGGGACGCTCCTGGCCGTGCAGCTGTCCAGCAAGACACACGACGGAGACCGCGAGTGGGTGGCCATAGGCAGCGGCCCCTGGGACCGGTCGGGACGGGATTCGTGGGTGGACGTCGACCGGGTGCTGCGGCTGCACGAGGACGGCATGCGCCGTGAGGCGTGCGCGCTGGACCGGATGCGGTTCGGCCTCGTGGTGCACCGCCTGCGGGAGCGCTACGGCTGGAGCTGACGCGCGGGCCGCGCGCCACGGCGCGTGGATCACCCGGTCGGAGTAGCACCGGACACGGGGCCCGGTCTGCCCGCGGGACTCCCGCGAAGAGGGCGGACCCATGCGGATGTGCCGGGCCCCGGCACCGCGGGTGAGCGTCTGAAATATCGCGGATACGGAGATTTGGCGCCACGATTGTCGCGATTTGCACCCTTGTGCGAATCGGCCGGAGGGTTTTGGCTGGGACGGTGCGGCCCCGGCCCGGCCCTCCGACCGCCGGGCCGGCGGCATGGTGGAATCTCAGGAGGATCCCGACATGTCCGATGCGCAACCCACCTCGGCGGGCGGCCGTGCGGAACCCCGTACCGCCGTCACCGAAGCCGAGGCCGAGGCTCTGGTCAGCGGCATCTGCTTCAAGACCGGACCGCCCCGCACCCTCGGGGTCGAAGTGGAATGGCTCGTCCATGAGCTGCGTGCGCCGCGGCTCCCCGTGACACCCGAACGTCTCGAAGCGGCCTACGCCGCACTGCGGACCATGCCCCTGAGGTCGGCGTTCACCGTCGAACCCGGCGGCCAGCTGGAGTTGAGCTCGCCGCCCGCCGCCTCCCTGATGGAGTGCATCGGTACCGTCTCCGCCGACCTCGACACCGTCCGCGCCGTACTGGCCGAGGACGGACTCCGTCTCGTAGGTGTCGGCCACGATCCCTGGCACACGCCCCGCAGATTCCTGCGCGAGCGGCGCTACGACGCCCTGGAGGCCTGCCTGGACCGCTCCGGCCCGGCCGGCCGGCACATGATGTGCGCCTCGGCGTCCGTGCAGGTCTGCGTGGACGCCGGCCACGAGGAGCCCGGACCGCTCGGCCACGGGCGCCGCTGGTGGCTGGCGCACCACCTGGGCGCGGTGCTGGTGGCCGCGTTCGCGCACTCCCCGCTGGTGGCGCGGCGCCCCACCGGCTGGCTCTCCACGCGGCAGCTGATGTGGATGGAGATCGGCCCGGGCCGGGCCGGCGCCCCCACGCTGAACGGCAGTCCCCGCACCGCCTGGGCCCGGCACGTGCTGGACGCGCCGGTGATGTGCGTACGGCACGAGGACAGGCCGTGGGAGGTGCCCGACGGGCTCACCTTCCGCAGGTGGATCAGCTCGCGCCGACCGAGGCCGCCGACCCGGGAGGATCTCGACTACCACCTCACGACGCTGTTCCCACCGGTCCGGCCGCGGGGCCATCTGGAACTGCGCATGATCGACGCGCAGCCCGGCGACGACGGGTGGATCGTGCCGCTGGCGGTCACCGCGGCGCTCTTCGACGACCCGGAGGCGGCGGAGACCGTCTACCGGGTGGTGAAGCCCCTCGCCGAGCGGTCCGGGCCGCTGCCCGCGCCGCACAATCCGCTGTGGACCGAGGCGGCCCGCTCCGGGCTCGCCGACCCCGACCTGCGCGAGGCCGCCGTCGCCTGCTTCGCCGCCGCCCTGGAGGCCCTGCCCCGGCTCGGCGCCACCACCGAGGTCACGGACACCGTCGCGGCGTTCCAGGACCGCTACGTCCGCCGGGGCCGCTGTCCCGCCGACGACCTGCTGGACCGGCTGCACGGCTCGGAGAACCCCGGGTCCGGCCTCCGTACGCCCCGGGGAACCCCCACCGCCCACGGGAAGGACATCGCGCCATGACCGATCCCGCCCTCGACGTCGATACGTTCGACGCCGAGACGTTCGACGCCGAGACGCTGCGCGAGCGCGCGCTGCGCTCGCTCACCGCGGCCCGTGACCGCACCACGCTGCTGACCACCTGCGTGGAGGAGCCCGACCTCACCGCCCAGCACTCGCCGCTGATGTCCCCGCTGGTGTGGGACCTCGCCCACATCGGCAACCAGGAGGAGCTGTGGCTGCTGCGGGCGGTCGCCGGCCGCGAGGCGATGCGCCCCGAGATCGACAGCCTCTACGACGCCTTCGAGCACCCGCGTGCCGAACGCCCGTCGCTGCCGCTGATGGCCCCCGACGAGGCCCGCGGCTACGCGTCCGAGGTGCGCGGCCGGGTGCTGGACGTACTGGAGTCCACCGCGTTCCACGGCACCCGGCTGACCGAGGCGGGCTTCGCCTTCGGCATGATCGCGCAGCACGAGCAGCAGCACGACGAGACCATGCTGATCACCCACCAGCTCCGCCGGGGCCCGCAGGCGCTGACCGCACCGGACCCGGAGCCGGCCCCACCGTTCACCGGTCCGCCCGAAGTCCTCGTCCCCGGTGGCCCGTTCACCATGGGCACCTCCACCGAGCCGTGGGCGCTGGACAACGAGCGCCCCGCGCACGTGCGCGAGATGCCGCCGTTCCGGATCGACACCACCCCGGTGACCAACGCCGCCTACCAGGCGTTCGTCGAGGACGGCGGCTACACCGAGCCCCGCTGGTGGGCACCGGACGGCTGGACCCACATACGGCGGCACGGCATCGACGCGCCGCTGTACTGGCGGCGTGACGGCGGGCAGTGGCTCCGGCGCCGGTTCGGCGTCACCGAGGCCGTACCGCCCGACGAGCCCGTGCTGCACGTGTGCTGGTACGAGGCCGACGCCTACGCCCGTTGGGCCGGGCGCCGGCTGCCCACCGAGGCCGAGTGGGAGAAGGCGGCGCGCCACGACCCGGTGACCGGGCGCTCGACGCGCTACCCGTGGGGCGACGCCGACCCCACGCCGGAGCACGCCAACCTCGGCCAGCGGCACCTGCGCCCGGCCGCGGCCGGCAGCTATGCGGCCGGGGAGTCGCCGCTCGGCGTAAGGCAGTTGATCGGGGACGTGTGGGAGTGGACGGCGAGCGACCTCGTCCCCTACCCGGGCTTCACCGCGTTCCCGTACAAGGAGTACTCGGAGGTGTTCTTCGGGCCCGAGTACAAGGTGCTGCGCGGCGGTTCGTTCGCGGTGGACCCAGTGGCCTGCCGGGGCACGTTCCGCAACTGGGACTACCCGATCCGGCGGCAGATCTTCTCAGGGTTCCGCACGGCCCGCTCGGAGGCCACCTGATGTGCCGTCACCTGGCGTATCTGGGACCCGAGGAGCCGCTCGGCCGGTATCTGGTGGAACCGGCGCACAGCCTGTACCGGCAGGCGTGGGCGCCCCGGCACCAGCGGCACGGGACGGTCAACGCCGACGGCTTCGGGGTGGGTTGGTACGCGGAGGGCGACCCGGTGCCGGCCCGCTACCGCCGGGCCGGCCCCATCTGGGCCGACCTGTCCTTCGCCGACCTGGCCCGGGTCGTACGCACCTCGGCGCTGCTCGCCGCGGTGCGGGACGCGACCCTCTCGGGCGCGGACGCGGAGGCCGCGGCGGCGCCGTTCGCCGCGGGCACCTGGTTGTTCAGCCACAACGGCGCCGTCACCGGATGGCCGGACTCGCTCGCCGCGGTGTCCCGGACCCTGCCGTCGCGGGACCTGCTGGCGCTGGAGGCCCGCAACGACTCGGCGCTCGTGTGGGCGTTGGTGCTGGCCCGGCTCCGCGGCGGTGACCCGGAGGGGCAGGCGCTCGCCGACACCGTCCTGGAGGTCGCCGCGGCGGCCCCCGGCTCGCGGCTCAACCTGCTGCTCACCAACGGCGAGACGATCACCGCGACCGCCTGGGGCGACAGCCTGTGGTACCTGACCGAGCCCGGCCGCCGCACGGTGGTGGCCTCCGAACCCTACGACGACGACCCGCACTGGGTTCAGGTGCCCGACCGCGCCCTGCTCGCGGCGAGCCGCACGGACGTCCTGCTCACCCCGCTGAAGGACCCCACCGAGGACCTGGCATCCGCACGATCCGAGGAGCCCCGCACGTGAGTGAGTTCCGTATCACCCGCACCCTGCCCGAGGACGCCATGGCCGCGGCCCTGCGCGCCGACGTCCAGAACGGCCTGACCTCCGACCCCAAGACGCTGCCGCCGAAGTGGTTCTACGACGCGCGCGGCAGCGAGCTGTTCGAGCAGATCACCGAACTGCCCGAGTACTACCCGACCCGTGCCGAGCGGGAGATCCTCGTCGGCCGCGCCGCCGAGATCGCCGCCGCGCTGCCCGCCCGCACCCTCGTCGAACTGGGCTCCGGTTCCTCGGAGAAGACGCGCCATCTGATCGAGGCGCTGCCCCGGCTGCACACCTACATCCCCGTCGACGTCAGCGACACCGCGCTGGAACAGGCCGGGCGGGCCCTGGTCGCCGAGCGGCCCGGACTGAACGTGCACGCGCTGATCGCCGACTTCACCGCCGCCCTGGCCCTCCCCCACTCCCCCGCCCCACGGCTGCTGGCGTTCCTCGGCGGCACGATCGGCAACCTGCTGCCCGGCGAACGCGCCGAGTTCCTGGCCTCGGTACGTGCCCTGCTCTCCCCCGGCGACGCGCTGCTGCTCGGCACCGACCTGGTCAAGGCCGAGGACGTGCTGGTCAGGGCATACGACGACGCGGCCGGAGTGACGGCCGCGTTCAACAAGAACGTCCTGAGCGTGGTCAACCGCGAACTGGGCGCCGACTTCGAGCCGGACGCCTTCGACCACGTGGCGCTCTGGGACGCGACGAACGAGTGGATCGAGATGCGGCTGCGCTCACGCACCGCGCAGACGGTGAAGGTGCCCGCGCTCGATCTCGCCGTGCACTTCGCGGCGGGCGAGGAGTTGCGCACCGAGGTGTCGGCGAAGTTCCGCAAGGACCGGGTGAGCGCGGAACTGGCCGCTGCGGGGCTTGAGTTGGAGCGGTGGTGGACCGACGGCGAGGAACGTTTCGCGCTGTCGCTGAGTGTGGCGCGGTGACTTGGGCCGGTGACGGGGGTGGGGCACCGACCGGACGCCGTTGAGGCACTCCGCGCCCTCCGAGCCCTCCTCCCGGTCCTCCGGGCCGTTGCCCGGAGGATTCGGGGGGCCATCACCACCCGGGGCCCCGGGGGTTACGCCAACTGCTTGGTGATCCGCTGTGAGGCGCGGCGGGCCTCCGTCACCGGGTCGCCGCCGGAGAGCACCTTCGTCATGTAGTCCTTGATCGGGTTGTCGGCCTCGACTGTGGCCCACTGCGGCGTGTTGGGGGTCGCGCGGCCGTGTGCGGCGCCCGCCGCCATGGCCGCGACCCCCTCCTCGTCCGCGACGGCGGCGGCGAGCTTCGTCTTGTTGGGGACGTAGTTCATGGTGCGGGCGAGGTCGGTGTCCCACTTGGCGCCGGTGAGGGCGGCGACCACGGCGACGGCGCCGTCCCGGTCGCTGGTGTTACGGGGCACGACGAGGTCGGAGCCGCCGGTGAACACCGTGCCCGGCCGGGAGGCGGTCCTGCCCGGCACGGGGAAGAAGCCCAACTTGTCCTTGAGGTCGGGGTTCTCCTCCACGATGGTCTGGGCGAGGCCGGGCACCGCCACGATCTGCGCCACCTTCCCCTCGGCGAACACCTCTGCCTGCGGCGGGTGTTCCTCGTCGGCGTCGACCGGGCCCCGGCCCAGCGCCTGGAGTTGCCGGTAGAAGTCCATGCCGCGCAGCGCGGCGGCACTGTCCAGGGCGCCCTTCCAGCCGCTGTCGGTCTCCGTGGCAAGGTCGCCGCCCTCGTCCCAGATGAAGCCGGAGAGCGTGTACCAGTCCTGTCCGGCGAGATAGATCCCCTGGTCGGCCGTGGAGTTGAGCTTCTCGCTCGCGGCCAGCCACTCGGTCCGGGTGCGGGGCGGCTTGGTGATGCCCGCCTGCTCGAACAGGTCCTTGCGGTAGATGACGACCCGGTTGGCCGCGTACCACGGGATGCCGTACTGGGAGGAGTTGTCCAGCCCCGGTTCGGCCAGGCCGGGCAGCCAGTCCCGCATGCCCCAGTCCCGCATCGACTCCAGCGTCAGGTTGGTCAGCCTGCCGCCCTTGGCGTACTGCGCGACCTGGGTGTTGCCGACCTCGATGACGTCGGGGCCGCCCTCGGAGCGATTCGTGAGCGCGGCCTGGACCTTCGGACCGATGCCGGTCCACTCCTGGACGCGGATGTCGAGACGCAGGTCTCCGTGGGTGCGTTCGAAGTCCTCGGTGAAGCGGTCCAGGAAGTCCTGCGACGCGCTGCCCTTCATCATCCACACGGTGACGGTGTGCCGCCCGCTTCCGCCCAGCGACAGCACGCCGCAGGCGCTGACCAGGAAGGAGGACGCACACACCAGAGCGAGGAGGCGAGGTCTCACGAGGGGTCCTGTTCTTTCCGACGCACAGGGAAGGGGCCCGACGTGGGGGGACGAGCAGGGGCTCGCGCGGGTGTGGCTGCGATTTTGGTATGGACCAATGCTCGGGTCAAGTGATGTCCCGCTTGCCACACTTCTTCGTCTCGCGCCCCGCCTGCGTATACGGCACGGTGGAGTGACGCGCGCCACACGCGCGCCCGGAAGTCGTGACGCCCTTCACTCGCGTCACCGGCGCCGCCGGCCGAGAGGAGCCACCCGCATGACCGACCACACCTACCGGGTCACGGAGATCGTCGGCAGCTCGCACGAAGGCGTCGACCAGGCCATCCGCAACGCCATCACCCGCGCCTCGCAGACCCTGCGCAACCTGGACTGGTTCGAGGTGACCCAGGTGAGGGGCCAGATCGAGGACGGGCGGATCGAGCACTACCAGGTCGGCCTGAAGGTCGGCTTCCGGATCGAGGAAGCGGACTGACGCGCCTGCGTCCCCCGCTCGCGTACGTCCCTCTCGTACGTCCGTCTTGGCGCGCCCCACTTGCCGCGTCCCACTTGGGGCGTCCCTCTTGATGCGTGGCCGGCCCTCCCGCGGCTCAGGTACGCCCCTTGCTCTCCTGCGCGGTCCTCAACGCTTCGGACGGCGCCGTCCAGCGGGCGCGCAGGACGCGGAACCCCGCCTGTTCGGCGTCCTCGCACACCAGCTCGTCGTCGTCCACGAGGACACGGATCTCCCGGTCGTGGGCGAGCCGCCGCAGGATCTCCAGCTTGGTGCGGCGGGCCGGCCTGCGGTCGCCGTCGCGTCGCATGTGCAGGCGCCCCTCGGGCAGCCCGTGGGCGACCAGCCAGTCCAGGGTGTGCCGGCGGCACCGCTCGGGCCGCCCGGTGAGGTACACGACCTCGCACTCCGCCGCGCTCCGGCGGACCAGCTCCACGCCCTGCCCGATCGGCGGATCGTGGGGCGCGGCCGCGAAGAAGGCGTCCCAGTCGCGCGGGCGGCGCTGGAGGAAGCGCTGCCGGTGCGCCGTGTCGGCGAGGGTGTTGTCCAGGTCGAACACGGCGAGCGGTCGTCTGTTGCTGTCCGTCACCCCGACAGCGTAATCGGGCCCCCACGGAGCGGGCCGGGGGCGCGGAACGCCGCCGTCCGGATGCGGCGGCGCGGCCCGCATCCGATGCTGGGTACATGCCCGGAGCACTGCCTGTGATCGTGCACCCGCCCTCCCCGACGGGCGGCCGGCGCGTCCGCGTGAACGGCGAGATCCTGGGACTGGCCTACAGCGTCGCCGACGTCGCCGAGTTCCTGCGCCGCGCGGGGCTGGACGTCGATCCCGTGGAGGTGTCAGTATCCCCGCTGATCGACTGGCGCGGGGGCGGCCCGGAGTACTGGGGTCCCGAAACCGACGACACGCGCGCCTGAGCGCCGCGGTTCAGGTCGTCTCCCTCACCCGCGTCTGCTGGACGGTGGCTCCGCCACCGGCGCTGACGGCGGCCACCACGGCCTGGTGCAGTTCCCGGCTCTGCCGCTCGGAACGGCAGGGCACGGGGCTTCCGGTGAGGGTGAACCACTCGGAGGTGCCGGTGTACCCGACCGTCACGTCGGCCTCGTTCCCGTCCCAGGTCGTGTGGACGGTCAGATTGCCGGTGACGACGCCGGCCTCGTCCGTTCGTACGCCGCCCCGGCCGGTGAAGACCCCGGGGGTGGTCCAAGATGCCCAGGCCATGACGTCGCCCTTCCTTCCCGCTGCCGCGCTCGGGTCCCGCGCCCTTCCAGACTCGCCCGGCCGGCGCCCTGTGTCATAGGGCCACATGGCCTCACCGCACATCATCAGGTCGTGATCCGCCCGGCCGGGGCCCTGGGAACCAGCTCCGGCGGCCGGCGGAACAACGCGGGACAGCCCAGCAGGGCGTCAGTCAGTGGGCTGGGCCACGGCCGCCGGAACCCGCCTACGAGGATCAGTGTCAGTGGCGGCCGGAAGACTGCCCGGCATGATCGCAGCAGACCCGAAGGCGAATCTCCTCCGCTATCTGCAAGACGCCCGTGACGCCCTGCTGTGGAAGCTCGAAGGGCTCTCGGAATACGCCGTACGCCGTCCTCTGACTCCCACCGGCACCAACCTGTTGGGGCTGGTCAAGCACACCGCCGGCGTGGAACTCGGCTACTTCGGCGACACGTTCGGACGGCCGTTCTTCAAGGGAGACCCGCCGTCCTGGTGGTACACGGAGAGCGCCGAGCCCAACGCGGACATGTGGGCCACCGCGGACGAGTCGCGCGAGGAGATCGTCGGGCTGTACCGCCGGGCGTGGGAGCACGCGGACGGCACGATCGCGCGGCTGCCGCTCGACGCGACCGGTCACGTCCCGTGGTGGCCGGAGGAGCGGCGAGAGGTGACCCTGCACCACGTCCTGGTCCGCGTGCTGTCCGATACCCAGCGGCACGCCGGCCACGCCGACATCGTCCGGGAACTCATCGACGGGACCGTAGGCCTGTCGAAGGGCGCCGACAGCATCCCTGCGGGCGATCGCGCCTGGTGGGAGAACCACCGGCGCCGGCTGGAGCGCACCGCACGGGAGGCGGGCGAAGGCTGAGAGGGCTGATCCCGCCTCGGCTGTGCCGGGACAGCGGACTGGGCGTGAGTACGAAAGGCAGCCCCTCCTGCGGCTCAGTATGTTCGCGGTCACGGACGACGGGACGCTGATTTGCGCCCCACGGCATCCATGGGCTGAAGTACCCCCAGCCGTTGCAGCTCGACGACATGCTCCGCCGCGCGTCGAGGTGCTTCACCACCGCTCACGAGCACCCCCGCCTCGATGTTGCGTCGGGATGCGGACTCAGTGTCGATGTCCCCGCCCTGTCCCTTGGGCAGGGCAAGGGCACTGAGGGTGAGCGGGAACCACTGGTTGGACGCACCCGCGACCATGAGGACCGGGTCGCGGTCGTAGCCGTTCGGCTCGTACGTGCCCAGGTGCGGATGGCGGCCGCGGCACTGGGGCAGTTTGCGGCGGCCTCGTTCGCTCATGGCCTCCCGGACGCTCACCGGGCAACGGCCCGGCGCTCACCAGGAGCCGCCGTCACCGCCTCCCCCGCCGCCGGGTCTCACCCCGTCCCCTGCCGGACGGAGGGTCGCTCCATGGCGTTGTCCAGATGAGCGATGACGGCCGGCACGTCATCGCTCTCGGTGCTCCGGATCAGTTGCAAAGCCGGCCGGACGAGTCCGGCCGGTCGCGCTATCAACCGTGCGAGCACGGCGGCCCGGATGTCGAGCCGCTGGATGGTGGCCTCGCGCTCCTTTTCGTTCTGGCCGGCAAGCAGGACGGCGTTGTACCACGCCTCCTCGCGGGACTGACGGACACTGAAGTCGAGGATCCGCTCGTCGTTGCGGGCTCCGACCCGATCCAGCAGCGACAGGAACGGCGACAGGGCGCCGACCGAGTCCTGCACCGTCAACACCACCCTCCCAAGGATGTCGTTGATCAGCAAAAAGTCGCGCCGCAACCCGTGGATGGCCTCGCCCGGGCTGGTCCGCGCGGCGGCGATGGCCAGGTCGAGGTTGATGTGCGCGTTCACGCCGAGTATCAGGTGCTGGACGATGATGGTGTCGGCTTCGTCGAGCAGCCCGAACGCCTCACGCCAACAACGCGGCCCGCTCCGGTCACGACGCCAGGCGTCGTACGCGTCGAAGTAGCGGTTGCCGAAGAGCGTGTCGAAACGATCCATTCGGGCGCCGTCGTCGAACAGCCCACCGTGAATGGCCGTGCGGACCTCAACGGTCACCTGTCGGTACAGCGCCGCGAAGTACCCGACCCGGTCACCGGCCCGGCCGGCCTCCCGCACGATCCCGGCAAGCCCGTCCACGACATCGTCGATGTTCTCTGCCGTCACGCCCAACTCCCCTCTCGCAGGGCCCTCGTTCGGCCCGCACTCCGGCTGCTGTCCGCGGTGCCCGTCACAGCCCTGTCCTACCACCGCGCGCCGGGAAGGGTCCCCGTCCTGCAGGAAACGGGACGGGAACCCCGCTCGTCTCCCTGCCACGGCCACGGCCGCGGCGAGCCCCCGGGGGCGCCTCAACCCGTCGGGGGAACCGCCGTCACCGGGCAGTTCCTGCTTCGGTCGGGGTCGCGCGGGGAGCTGCGACCTCCGCGTCGCAGACAGTCCCGATTCGCCGATGGCGAGCAGAGGTGTCCGCCGTGGTCGGCGTACGGCACCCGGACGTTGAGGTCTGGCGTCCGCCGCTCCCGCGTCTTGGGAGGTTTTCGGCAAAGGACATCGACGCACGCCTGAAAACCGCTCCCGCCACACACTGGTCCCGGAGCGCGTCGTCGTCAGCTCCCTGGTGTCTCCCTCTGCTGACCGAACTCTCTGTCGGCTGACCCGAACACGTACGTTCCAGCCAGTCCCCCACCCTGGTGACGGCGCGTTCGTCCCGCGCCGCCACCGCACAACGGCGGCCATCGGCCGGCCCCCTCACGCCCGAGCCCCTTATTGGATTGCCGTCGGCCAGCCCGGTCGGACAGGAAGCTTGCATGCTAAAGGGCAGGAAGTCGCGGCCCGGGAGGCTGCCGTGACGGATCGCATTGGAGGCCAGCTCGGCCGTGACGAGGGCGAGGGTGCGGGCGGGTTCGGCGTCGTGCGGGAGGCCGGTCCACTCGGTGAACTGCTGGACGGCGAGGCGCCGGGCCAGTCGGGCGCCGCGTCTGGTGCTGCTGAAACGCAGGGTCAGCCGGTGGGTGGCGGGGGTTCGGGATGGCGCCGTCTCGTCGGTAATCTGATGCTGGGTCACGGGGTCAGCGTGGGCGCGTGGGTGTGTCGCTGACCAGGTACGTCGGCCGTACGTCGGGCTTGTCGTACGGCCGGGGCGGTTCGCTGGTGCCCTTGTTGTACGGGGGCCTGTACGGGTGTTGTACGGGCCACACGTCGTGCCTCCGTCCCTGCAGGTCGCGTTGGACATGGCCCCGGTGGCGTGCGGGTGACGAGCGTAGCCGTGGGTGGTGGGCGGGGTGGCGACTCAGGGGACGGAAGGGCGTGGCTGCGTGAAGGCGGTACGGGGCACGCGGGCCGTCCTCGCCCCGGATGCCCGACTCGAAGCGATCTTCTTCGGCGAAGAGGTGATCTTCTCCAGCAAAAAGGACATGCCTCCTGTACAACCCTTCCTCCCCATGCGGTGTCAAACACGGCGCCGGACATAGGCACGGGACCTGTCCGGACACCCCCGCGCCCCGAGCCAGCCGGTCGTATCTGAGCCAAGGAGCCCCTCATGCGCAAGCACCGCTCGGCCGCCGTCGCGGCGGCATCGTTTCTCCTCATGACGGGCGTGGTCATCGCGACCGCTCCGAGCGCCTACGCCGGAACACCCGGCGGAACACACGCCAACGACCGCAACACCGACTTCAACGGCGACGGATACGACGACGTGCTCATCGGCGCCCCCGGGGCGACGGTCGGCGGGCACAAGGGCGCCGGCATGGTGACCGTGCAGTACGGCGGACCCAAGGGCATCGGCACGACCAGGGCCAAGGCCTTCAGCCAGAACTCCCCGGGCGTCCCCGGCGCCGCCGAGACCGGTGACAACTTCGGCAAGTCGCTGGCCACCGGCGACCTCGACGGCGACGGCTACGACGACGCGATCATCGGCATCCCCGGCGAGGACCTCGGCGCCGTCGCCAACGCGGGCGCCGCGGTCGTCCTGTGGGGCACGCCGAAGGGCCTCACCGGATCGGCCAGCACCTGGCTGCAGTCCGACGACCTCACCAAGGGCGGCAGGTTCGGCGCCGCGCTCGCCGCGGCCCGCTTCGACGACACCACTCCCGGCGACTCCCTCGCCGTCATGGACTCGGTCGGGCTGACGGTCTACACCTTCGGGCCCGCCCCCCAGGCCGCCGCCAAGAGCGCGGACGCGCAGGCGCGGCGGCCGGTCCAGAAGTCACGCACCACGCTCACCTCGCCTCCGCGGAAGACGCTCAGCAAGGCCTCCGCCGCCAACGCGCCGGGCATCCGGCCCAAGTCGATGACCACGGGCGACTACGACAACAACGGCTTCGCCGACCTGGTCGTCTCCGGCACCAGCGTGGGCAACGAGCCGGGCTACGGCTGGTCGTACATCCTGCTCGGCACCGCGTCGAACAAAGAGCCGCTGCCGATCACCGCGGTGCGCGGCGGCCCGGTCGTCGCGTCCGGCGACATCAACCGCGACGGCTACGACGACCTGGTCACCGGCGAGCCGCACAGCCCGGACGACGGCGGCGAGAGCATGACCGGCGGCATGGTCGGCGTCTACTACGGCAGCGCGGCCGGCCCCGTCGGCCGGGAAGGGCCGGGCACCCCTCCCGTGTGGTGGACCCAGAACTCGGCGGGCGTGCCGGGCACGAACGAGCGGGGCGACGGCTTCGGCACCGACCTCTCCGTCGGTGACAGCAACGGCGACGGATACGCGGACGTGGCGATCGGTGTCGCGGGCGAGGACATCGGCCGCGTCGCGGACGCGGGCGCCGTCACGGTCCTGCGTGGCTCGGCCAAGGGCTTGACGTCCAAGGGCGCACTGTCCGTGAACCAGGGCACCAAGAACGTCCCGGGCACCGTCGAGAAGGGCGACAAGTTCGGCGGCCAGGTCTCCTTCACCGACCCGAACGGCGACGGCCGCTTCGGCCTGCTCGTCTCGGCACCCGGTGAGAACACGAACGACGGCTACGTCTGGGTGTTCTCCGCGGGCCGCTCGGGCCTGACCACCTCTGGCTCCTGGACCTACAGCCTGAGGGCGTTCGGCGGCCTGCCGACGGACGCCCTGTACGGGGCGGCGATCGACGACTAGGCGGTACCTCCGTCGTGGAGCAACGACACCGCATGCCCCGGCCGCGAGGCCGGGGCATGCGGTGCTTCGTCACGGGTTCGCAGCCGGACGCGTGACGGCCTGTCATCTGCCCGCATGCGTCAGCAGCCGGCTGATGTCCGGCGCCAGGGACTACCGCCTCGCCAGCACACGAGCCCGAGCCGAGGAACCCGCCAAGGCGGGCTGACCGCAGCCTACGTTCCTCGTTGGCCAGCCGTCCTGGCGGACGTCTGGCCATCCCGCGTTGCGGTGTCCTTGGAAGAGGACTCAAGAATCGAGCACGGCGGCGACGGCCTCGATCTCGACGAGTTGGTCCTTGTAACCGAGCACGGTGACGCCCATCAACGTGCTGGGGACGTCATGGTCAGCGAACGAGTCCCGGACTACCTGCCAGGCGGCCACCAGGTCCTCCCGCCGGACCGATGCGACGAGAACCCGTGTGCTGATGACGTCCTGGAGTGACGCGCCTGAGGCAGTAAGAGCGGCCTGCATGTTCTCGATGGCTCTCGCTGCTTGGCCCGCGTAGTCCCCGATCGCTGCTGTGGAGCCGTCATCGTTCAGCGGACACGCCCCTGCGAGGAAGATCAGGCGTGACTCGGCGGGCGCTGTGGCCGCGTAGGCGTACTCGGCGACGTCGGACAGGGCGGTGGAGCGAATCAAAGTGATGGCACGAGCCACGGTCGTGTGGTCCTTTCCCCTTGGGTGTTCAGCGCGGACATCCTGCCAATGGCCAGTTGGCTGCCGCCTCCCTTTTCTCCTAGGAGTCCTCTCGTCTCATCGAGCGCATGGCAGGGGAGCTATGAGCACCGACCGGCACACCACGGAGCCTGCTGGACTGGATTGGTTCAAGAGCAGCTACAGCGGAACAAGCGGTGGCGACTGCGTGGAGGTGGCTGCCGGCCTGGACGCCGTGTACGTACGGGACTCGAAGGCCTCGGGTCACGGGCCGGTGCTGCGGGTTGGCCGGGGCGAGTGGGCGGCGTTCGTGGCGCTTGCGATGAAGTAGAGCCGAACGCGGCTTCTGAGCGGAACAACAGGCTCGCTCACGTCACTTGGGATGACGGGAGCGAGCCCATTATCATGCCGTCGGTTCAGAACAGGACGCCCTCAGCGCCCTCACCGAAATCCGACCCACCTCGCGCGGCCAGCTCTTCCTTGCCCTTACGAATGGCCTCGGGAGATGGCGGGGGCAGGTCGGGGTGCTTCTCCCTCGTCTTCTTCTCCGTCACCCCCTTGTGTCGGCCGAGGTGAACCTCGTCGGCGTACGCCTGGTGGTTCAACTGACGCAGGCGGTCGATGATCTCGGTCCGTGCCAGTAGGCCGATGGTGTAGCGGGTGCCTTGGTCGGTCTCGTGGAAGCCATGGTCGAGGGGGAACGTCTCCCGGAGAAACTGGACGCCCACTTCCTGGCCGGCTGCCTGCGGGCCCCCGCCAACGGACGCCAGGCGGGAACCCACGCCTCCAGCTCGTCCCGGGTGGACATCCGACGACTGCAGGTTCTGCCCCTACCCCTTGAGGAACAGCGCGCCCATGCCATGGCTTTCCGTCGTCTCACGGACTTCGAGGAACTTCTCATGCGTGCCGAGGGCCTGGGGCGCCGGCTGGTGAGTGACGTGAGCGACAGGCTCGCCTCGGGCGGGCTGGGCGGCTGACGACGTCGCCTTGCGGTGGGTGGACGTCGATGTTCCTGACGCAACACCCGGGTGAGCGGACCATGCCGCCCGCTTCCTGGCGCTCCTTGTCGCTTGCTGCTCTCAATGGTGGTACTGGGTGTGGGCCAGGGCAGGCGGCGTCCTGCTCATGTACCAACCGTCGCAGCGGACCCCGATGAGGTCCGACGGCCAGCCCGCCGTTTCGACGGCGGCGTCGTAGACGGCGTCACCGAACGCCACGATGGCGCGGTGCGGGTCGGCGGTCTCCCTGAGCACGTCCCACGGCAGGAGAACCAGACCGGCATCAGGATGCCAGGCCGCGCCGTCGACACCCCACGACCGGTTCTCCAGACCGTCCGGTTGGGGCCAGATGTAGGCGTACATACCCACGTCCTGCGCCTCGGAACTGCCGAAGGAGAATCCGACCGAGACATACGCCTCGGTCTGGGCGTTCTGCTGGAAGGTCGGGCCGTGGGCCGGTGGCACAGTGGGCTGCGCACGGTAGCGCGTGGCGGACAGGTCGAAGCCGCCCCACATCACCCCGACCCGCGGACGGTGCCCCAGGTAGGACGCCTGCCACTCCTCAAGCCCGTCGGCGGCGAGATTCAGCGCTGTCCAGATCAGCCGCGCCGCGCGGTGATCCCAGTGACGTTCCACGTGATCATCTCCGAAGTTCGGCGGGGCGCCGGGAATCTCGCAGATCAGCGAGGTGCGCGGCCTGCGCAGGCCGAACTCGCCCGCCGCGCCGCAGAACGACGCGTAGAACGAGGCGAGTGACCCATCGGACATGGGCAAGGTCCGCGAGCCCCTGTCGGTCTCGATGACCACGTCGCCGTCGAGCAGCCGGTGATGCACGGTGAAGGTCACGTCCTGCTGCCGGAGCGTCGGCGTCCTGAGCCCACGGGGAGTGACATTGAGGACGATGTTTCCCCAGCCGACTTCGAACGGCTCGTCGAGGGTGTACTTACCCGCGATCTGTACCAACCGGTTCACGTAGGCGACCATCGGAGCCAGGTCCTCGTAGACCAGCACCGGCCACTCGTGGAGAGGTGCGCTCACGACGAGCCTCCCAGCCTGTCGATCAGCGGTTCGCACTGCAAGCACCGGCAACACCGCAGTACCACCCACCATTGTCGTACGCCGACCCGCATCCTGCGTGCTCGGTGGCGCCGCGCATCCCCGACGTGCGTCAAACGCCCACAGCGGTGGGGCGGCCCCGTAAACCTGCGGCGCGTTCTCTCACCCGGATGCCCCGCCGTTCTCACCCTGTCGAAGCTGCGCCGCCGGGCCCCGCGGCGCGGACACGGCGCGAAACTCTCATCCGGATAGGAGAGTTGACGGATCCTGCCGTGTCCACGGCGGACGATCGCAAGTCCTGAGGAGGTGCTCGCAGCCGCCGGCCGGCCGAGCCCGCCCCACGTGGGCGCCCGGCTGCTAGCGTCCGCCCGCGTGAGTGACAGTGTGTACGTGGGGAACGCGGGCAAGGATGCGGCGCTCGACCGGGGGTGGCTGCTCGGGCACTTCAAGGGTGTCGGCGATCCGCGTCGTAGTGAGGCCGTGGAGATCAAGTGGGGGGTTCATCCTCGTGGCGACGAGCGGTTGCGGTGGGTGGAGGGGGAGGAACGTACGGCTCTGCTGGTGCTCATCAGGGGGCGCTTCCGGGTGGAACTCCCGGGTTGCAGCGTTCTGCTGGAGGAGCAGGGGGACTACGTCGTGTGGGGGCGCGGAGTGGACCACTCGTGGTTCGCGGAGGAGGAGTCGGTGGTGCTGACCGTTCGGTGGCCGTCCGTGCCCGGCTACGCGGTGGAAGAGAGGGTGCCGCCCGGGAGTCGGTAGGCGCGGTTCTTGCGGAGGTGGGTACGTCTTGTTCGGGCGGTGCCGGGCACCTCGGGGTGATCACAGGGCGATGGACTGGTACTCGGTGTAGGCGCTCAGGCCCGCCGGGCCGAACTCGCGGCCGAGGCCGCTCGCCTTGAAGCCGCCGAACGGTGCGCGCATGTCACGGGAGGCGCCGTTGACGCTGAAGGTGCCGGTGCGGATGCGGCGGGCGACTTCGAGGCCGTGCTCCGGGTCGGCGGTCCATACGCCGCCGTCGAGCCCGTAGGCGGAGTCGTTGGCGATCGCGACGGCCTCGTCCTCGGTGTCGAACGGGATGACCGCCAGGACCGGGCCGAAGATCTCCTCCTGGGCGATCCTCATGGTGTTGGCGACGTCGGCGAAGAGGGTCGGTCGCACGTAGAAGCCCTTCTCCAGGCCCGGGGTGTCCGGAGCGCCGGGGCCGCCGAGGACCAGGCGGGCGCCTTCGGCGATACCGGCCTCGATGTGGGACTGGACGCGCTGCTGCTGGGCCTGCTTGACCATGGGGCCGATCCAGGTGTCCGGGTCCATGGGGTCGCCCACGGTGACGCCCCGCATCATGGCGGCGATCGCGTCGACGACCTCGTCGTAGCGGCTGCGCGGGGCCAGGATGCGGGTGTGGGCGACGCAGGCCTCGCCGTTGTTGCCCAGCGACAGGCCCCTCAGGGCCGCCGCGGCCCGGTCGACGTCCGCGTCCGGCAGGACGATGGAGGCGGACTTGCCGCCGAGTTCCAGGCTGACGCGCTTGAACCGCTCACCGGCGATGGCGGCGATACGGCGCCCGGCCGCGGTCGAGCCGGTGAACGCGATCTTGTCGACGCCGGGATGGGCGACGAGGTACTCGCTGATCTCGCGGTCGGCGGGCAGCACGCTGATCACGCCCTCCGGGAAACCCGCCTCGGCGAGGAGCTCCGCGAGCCGCAGGCCGTCCACGGCCGTCTCGGGCGACGGCTTGAGGATCACCGTGCACCCCGCGAGCAGCGCGGGGACCAGCTTGACCAGGGCGGACTGGTGCGGCGCGTTCCACGGGATCACCGCCGCGACCACTCCCACGGGGGCCCGGCGCACCACGGTGCGGTGACCGTCCCGGCCCGGCAGCTCGGACTCCCAGTCGAAGCCGGCGGCGACGTCGAGGAAGTCGTCGTTGAAGTCCTTCAGGCTGCGCTGGAGCCAGCCGGTGAACCAGATCGCCGAACCGTTCTCCGAGGTGATGAGCGCGGCCAGTTCGCCGGCGCGCGCCGCGTGCAGCTCGTTGAACCGGGCGACCACCCGTCGCCGCTCCTCGGGCGCCAGCCGCGGCCAGGGGCCGTGGTCGAAGGCCTCTCGGGCCACTGCCACGGCACGGTCGACGTCGGCGAAGGACGCCTCGGGCACGACGCCCACCAGGGACTGGTCGTGCGGGGAGCGGACCTCCAGGACGTCGGAGGTGGCGGGGGCGGTCCAGGCACCGCCCACCAGCAGCTTGTCGAACGTGATCACGATGTCCTCCCAGATCCGTCCGGAGCGGTCCGGCCAAGTTAATCGAACGGCATTCTCTTAACTCCTCTGCGACCGTAACAGAATCCAGTTCCCTTAACCAGGGCGGTCGCTATCCTGACCGCGGGGACACCGCGAGCGAAGAGAGGGTCATGAGCGAGACGAAGCAGGGGTTCATCCGCGCGCGCAGCCCCGAGAACCGGGAGCTGCGCAGACAGTCGATCCTGGACGCGGCCGAGCACCTGCTGGAGACGTCGCAGGTCGCGGACATCACCCTGCGCGACATCGGCCGGCAGGCGGGGATCGCCACCTCGAACGTGCTGCGGTACTTCGAGAACCGCGAGGCGGTCTTCCTGGAGCTCCTCAACCGGGACTACGGCGCCTGGCTGGACGCGCTCCCGGCCGAGCTGGCGCCCGCCGCCGCGGACGCCACCGGGCCGGCGGCACGGGTGCGCGGCTTCGCCGAGGCCTACGCCGCCTCACTCGCCGCCCGGCCGGTGATGTGCGAGCTGGCGAGCGTGCTGGCCAGCGTGCTGGAACGCACGGTCTCGGTGGAGACGGTCCGCGCCTACAAGCGCCAGGCGCTGGCCGACAACGACCGGCTCGCCGGCATCATCCACGCCCGCCTCCCCGAACTGAACCCGACAGCGGCGAAGGAACTGGCCTCGGCGACCCTCGTGCTCATCGCCGGCCTGTGGCCGTTCGCCCACCCCGGATCCACCGTCGTCGCGGCCGTCGAGGACCCCGCGCTCCTCACCGCGCACGTCGACTTCCCCGCCCGCTACGGCCGCATGATCGAGCTGCTCGCCACCTCACTGCGGGGCCCCGCCACCCCCTGAGCGACGGCCCATCCGCCGGGCCCGGTGGCCGGCAGGACCGCTCGCGTAGAATTTCAGGGTTTGCCCCTTCCCGCCCGCACCCCCGTACGGAGCCCCTCCATGCACAGCCCGCACGACCCGTACGTCCGCGTCCGCGGTGCTCGTGAGCACAACCTCCAAGGGGTGGACGTGGATGTTCCGCGTGACGCGCTGGTGGTGTTCACGGGGGTGTCGGGGTCGGGGAAGTCGTCGCTGGCCTTCGGGACGATCTACGCGGAGGCGCAACGGCGCTACTTCGAGTCGGTGGCGCCCTACGCGCGGCGGTTGATCCACCAGGTGGGGGCGCCGAAGGTCGGGGAGATCTCCGGGCTGCCGCCGGCCGTGTCGCTGGAGCAGCGGCGGGCGGCGCCGACGTCGCGCTCCTCCGTGGGTACCGTCACCAACCTGTCCAACTCGCTGCGGATGCTGTTCTCCCGGGCCGGGCACTGTCCGCCGGGGGCCGAGCGGCTGGACTCGGACGCGTTCTCGCCGAACACGGCGGCCGGGGCCTGCCCCCGGTGCCACGGTCTCGGACAGGTGCACCGCACGGAGGAGGCGCTGCTGGTGCCCGACCCCTCGCTGTCGATCCGTGAGGGCGCGATCGCCGCCTGGCCGGGCGCCTGGCAGGGCAAGAACCTGCGGGACATCCTCGACGCGCTGGGGTACGACGTGGACCGGCCGTGGCGTGAGCTGCCGGCCGGAGAGCGGGAGTGGATCCTGTTCACGGACGAGCAGCCGGTGGTGACCGTGCACCCGGTGCGGGACGCCGAGCGGATCCAACGGCCCTACCAGGGCACGTACATGAGCGCCCGGCGGTATGTGATGAAGACGTTCGCCGATTCGAAGAGCGCTGCCCTGCGGGCCAAGGCCGAGCGTTTCCTCACCGCCGCCCCCTGCCCGGCCTGCGGCGGCAGCAGACTGCGGCCCGAGGCACTGGCCGTGACCTTCGCGGGGCGCACCATCGCCGAGCTGGCCGCGCTGCCGCTGACCGAACTCGCGGAGCACTTGCGGGGCACCTCCGAGGCCGCGCGGGTGCTCACCGCGGACCTGAAGTCCCGTATCGCGCCCGTCGTCGAACTGGGTCTGGGCTATCTCAGCCTCGACCGGGCGGCGCCCACGCTGTCGGCGGGCGAGTTGCAGCGGCTGCGCCTCGCCACGCAACTGCGGTCGGGGCTGTTCGGGGTGGTGTACGTGCTCGACGAGCCGTCGGCGGGGCTGCACCCGGCGGACACCGAGGCCCTGCTCATGGTTCTGCAACGGCTCAAGGCGGCGGGCAACTCCGTGTTCGTGGTGGAGCACCACCTCGACGTGGTGCGCGGTGCCGACTGGGTCGTCGACGTCGGCCCGAGGGCCGGGGAGCACGGCGGGCGGGTGCTGCACAGCGGGCCGGTCGCCGAGCTGGCGGGGGTCGCGGAGTCGGCGACGGGCCGGTTCCTGTTCGACGGCTCCCCCGGGCCGGTGCGGGAAGTACGGTGTGGGCGTGGGCAGTTGACGGTGGGACCGGTCACCCGGCACAACCTGCGCGCGGTGACGGCGGAGTTCCCGCTCGGCGCGTTCACCGCGGTCACCGGTGTGTCGGGGTCCGGGAAGTCCACGCTGATCGGTGAGATCACGGAGGAGCAGGCCGGTGTCGGGCGGCTGGTCCGCGTCGACCAGAAGCCGATCGGGCGCACGCCACGCTCCAACCTGGCCACGTACACGGGGCTGTTCGACGTGGTACGGAAGGCGTTCGCGGACACCGACGAGGCACGGACGCGTGGTTACGGGGTCGGACGGTTCTCCTTCAACGTCGCGGGAGGCCGGTGCGAGACCTGCCAGGGCGAGGGATTCGTCAGCGTGGAGCTGCTGTTCCTGCCGAGCACATACACCCCGTGCCCGAACTGCGGCGGGGCCCGGTACAACCCCGAGACGCTGCAAGTGACGTACCGCGGGCGGAACATCGGCCAGGTGCTGGACCTCACGGTGGAGAGCGCGGCGGAGTTCTTCGCCGACACCCCGGCCGTGGCCCGCAGTCTCGGCACCCTCCTCGACGTCGGCCTCGGCTATCTGCGCCTCGGCCAGCCCGCCACCGAACTGTCCGGCGGTGAGGCCCAGCGCATCAAGCTCGCGAGCGAGCTGCAACGCAGCCGCCGCGGCCACACCCTCTACCTCCTCGACGAGCCGACGACCGGACTGCACCCGGCCGATGTCGAGGTACTCATGCGGCAGTTGCACTGCCTGGTCGACGCCGGACACACCGTGATCGTCGTCGAGCACGACATGTCCGTCGTGGCCGGCGCCGACTGGGTCGTCGACCTCGGCCCGGGCGGCGGCGACGCGGGCGGCCGGATCGTTGCGGCGGGACCGCCGGTCGAGGTCGCGCGGGCGGCGGGGAGCGCCACGGCTTCGTATCTGGCGCGGGCCGTACTGCGGGATGTCTAGAACTTCATGAAGGCCTCGGCCGCACAACGCCTCCGTATCTGAGGGGAATTGACGCGTCCGGCGGGTCCGGTCGCGGTACGCGCGAGATCATGACGTTCATGATCCACACCTCGCGTCGCGGCCTCCTCGCCGCCTTCGCCGCCTCCGCGGCCTCCGTCCCGCTCACCGGCCTGGCCGCGGCTCCCGCCCGGGCCGACGCCGCCCCCGCGCCCGTCGATCCCCTCCCGGCACCGGCGGGCCTGACCTCGGCCCGTTCCTCGGTGACCCTGCCCGCGCTGGACGCCTCCTACTTCACGCCGGTGACGCTGGCGTCCCCGCTCGCCGTCTCCGTGCTGTCCGGGACCCCGGCCCGCACGGAGGTCCTTTCGAACGGCAGACGGGTCGCGCTGCTGACCCACGGCGCCCGGACCGTCGTCCTGCCGGGCCCGCGAAGAACGTTCACCGAGAACAAGCGGTCCTTCGTGGACGACTTCCAGCGCACGCTGACGGGCTGGGGCAGCTCGCCGGGCGGCGGCAGCTGGAACACGCTCCCCTCCAGCCCCGACGACTACTCGGTCGTACCGGGCACTGGCCTGATCGCCCTCACCACCACGGGTGTCAGCCGGCACGCCAGTCTGCGGGACGACGAGGTCACCGATCTCGACGTGCGGTCCGTGGCCCGGTTCGACAAGGTGCCCACCGGTCAGGCCTGTTCGTACGGGCTGACCTTCGGCTACCAGAGCACCCACAACAACTACCGGGCCCGGCTGTCCTTCCTGACCACGGGGGCGGTCGAGTTCCGCGTCGAGAAGGAGGTCGACGACGCCGTCACCCAGCTGGCTCCGGCCGTCACGCTGGCGACGGGCAACCCGGCGAACACGGACTGGACGATCCGGGTGCGCCGCGAGGGCTCCCGGATCCGGGCGAAGGCATGGCGTTCCGCCACCGCCGAGCCGTCCACGTGGACCTTCGACGTCGACGACTCGGCCTTCAGCAAGGGCCGGGTGGGGCTGCGCGCCCTGGCCAACACCGGCTGCACCAACCTGCCGGTCACGCTGAAGGCGAGCCGTTTCGAGGTGAGCGCCGCCAACTGGCACACCCCGCCCAGCGTCACCCACGGCGACTGGGTGCGGGTGCTGCCCGAACCCTTCGACGGCACCTGGACGGCCGAGCTGGAGCGGACGGTCCGCGGCTGGGCCGGCTCCACCGTGCCGGACGTGCTCTCCTACGCCGCGATGTTCCTTCCGGGCGCCCCCGCGGTCACCGCCGGGGACGGACCGGCGCAGGGCAGGCAGGTCCTGGGCGAGGCCGGCTACGGCTATATGAACGCGCAGGGATACCGCATGGTGGGCGCCGACTTCCACGAGTACATGGACGTCGGCTGGACCTTCCCCGACGGCGCCTACACCGGACCGTCGAGCAGACAGGTCGGGAATCTCGACTGCTCGGGGTACACCCGCATGGTCTACGGCTACCACATGGGCGTGCCCATGGCCGCGAAGGCGGACACGTCCGGGAAACGGATACCGCGCCAGTCCCGCGACATGGCCGACCACACGCCCGGTGTGCTGATCGACCGGACCGACGGCGTCCGCCCACCGGCCGCGAACCTGCTCCAGCCCGGTGACCTCGTACTGTTCAACGCCGACTCCGGGGACGACGGGGACCCGCGGACCGCCACGGTCGACCACGTGGGGATCTACCTCGGACGGGACGCGGCCGGCAAGCGGCGCTTCCTGTCCAGTCGCAAGACGGTCAACGGGCCCACCATGGCCGACCTGGCCGGCGCCTCACTGCTCGACGGCACGGGTCTGTACGCCGAGTCCCTGCACACCGTGCGCCGCGTCTGAGCCGGCACGTGGGGCCGGGGCGGCCGGATGGCCGCCCCGGCGGGGGGCGTGACCGGCGGAGCCTCGACCCGCGAGGGCGTCCCCGGCGGGGGCGCGACCCGCGAGAGCGTGACCGGCGGGGGCGCGACCCGCGAGAGCGTGACCGGCGGGGGCGCGACCCGCGAGAGCGTGACCGGCGGGGGCGCGACCCGAAGGGGTGTGGCCGCAGGTCGCGGGCGAGCGCGGGTCGGCACCGTGGTCGCGGCCGTCGGGCAGGTCCTGCCGGGCCGCGCGGGCCAGTGTGCGCCGGTCCGGACAGGCACCCGGAGGAAGCACGGGGCGCACATCGACCTCGGCGACCAGGCCGCGTGCGGTCGCCACCCGCCACAGGGACGCGAGCAGGGAGTCGTCGCCGACGAAGGCCGTGGCCGTGCTGGCCGCTCCCCCTGCGTGCCCCAGATAGCGGATGCGGACCGGCTGGACGGGCACCCCGGCGTCGAGGGCGGCCTGGAAGACGGCTCGGTGGAAGGCGCCCTGGGCACGGCCGCACCAGGTGCTGCCCTCGGGGAAGGCGGCGACCGCGGCGCCGGCGCGCAGCTCCCCGGCGATGTGCGCCACCGTCGCGGGCAGGGCGCGCAGCCGGTCCCGTTCGATGAACAGGGCGCCGCCACGCGCGGCGAGCGCGCCGGCCACCGGCCAGCGGCGGATCTCCGTCTTGGCGAGCATCCGGGCCGGGCGGACGGCGGCCAGCAGCGGGATGTCCAGCCAGGAGATGTGGTTGGCGACCAGCAGGAGGCCGCCGGTGGGCGGGGCGGTGCCGGTGATGCGGACCCGGACCCCCGAGGCCCTGACGACCGCCCGGCACCAGCGCCGGACCCAGCCGGCGGGGATCAGCGCGCCGAGCGGTGACAGCACGACCCCGGCGAGTACGAGGGCCGTGACCAGCGTGAGCCGCAGCACGGCGCGCGGTACGGCGGCCCCCGTGGACCCCGTCGCCTCCACGCACGCCCTCGGAGTGCAGGGCGCGCTGGGCAGCCAGAGGCTCATCAGGCCGGTACGAGGGAGAGGAAGTGCCGCAGGTAGCGCGGGCTGACCCGGCGCATCGACAGCAGGACGTAGAGGTCGGCGACCCCGAAGTCGGGGTCGTGCGCGGGTGCTCCGCAGACCTGGGCGCCGAGCCGGAGGTAGCCGCGCAGGAGGGCGGGCAGTTCGGTGCGGGGCGCGGCCGGGAGGTCGACCCGCGGGATCCACGGCAGCAGCGGGTGCACCCGGTGCTCCTCCGGTGCCAGGTTCTTGCCGCGCACCCGCTCCCAGGTGGCGGAGGCGAGGGCGCCGCCGTCGGCCAGTGGTATCGAGCAGCAGCCCGCCAGCCACTCGTGGCCGCGGTCCACCATGTAGCGGGCCAGCCCGGCCCAGATCAGCCCGATCACCGCGCCGTCGCGGTGGTCGGGGTGCACGCAGGAGCGGCCCACCTCCACCAGTCCGGGACGGATCGGGGCCAGCGCGGTGATGTCGAACTCGCCCTCCGCGTACAGCCGTCCGGCGATCGCGGCCCGCTCCGGCGGCAGCAGCCGGTAGGTGCCGACGACCTGTCCGGTGGTCGTGTCGCGCACGAGCAGGTGGTCGCAGTAGGCGTCGAAGGGGTCGACGTCGTACCCCGGCTGCGGGGTGGACAGCAGGGCGCCCATCTCCCCGGCGAAGACGTCGTACCGCAGCCGCTGCGCGGCCCGCACGTCCGCCTCGTCACGGGCGAGGGCGACGGTGTAGCGGGTGGGCGGCGCGGGCTGCGGGGGACTTTCGAGCGTGGAGACGCCGGTCATGTTCTCTCCTGGTCGTGGACCCGGTACGGAAGAGGGACGGCGGACCGGCGGTGCGGTCCGTCGTCCCTGTTCTTCCGATGCCGGTTGGCGTCCACGTGACCTGTGCCGGGAGAACGGATGTGGGGATGTTGAACGGCGCGGGCGGCGCCCCGTCCGGCCGGCCCGCCTGACGCTCCCCTCTGCGTCGAGGACCCGTTCGGGGACCGGGCCGCCCGCCCGCGGCCGGGTCCACGTGGAGAGAAAACCGAGGCGGGGCCGGGGATGAGCACCACTCCCGGCCCCGCCCGTCCGCCCCCTCGGCGAACGTTCTCTGCTGGGCTACCGCTTCGACGCCTTGCGGGTCGCGCGCAGCCACTCCTTGTTCATGCTGGTGATCGACACGAGGGGGATGCCCTTGGGGCAGGCGGTGGCGCACTCCCCGGTCAGGGTGCAGCCGCCGAAGCCCTCCTCGTCCATCCGGGCCACCATGTCCAGGACGCGGGTCTCGCGCTCGGGCGCGCCCTGCGGCAGCACGTTGAGGTGGTTGATCTTGGCGGAGGTGAACAGCATCGCCGCGCCGTTGGGGCAGGCGGCGACGCAGGCGCCGCAGCCGATGCACTCGGCGTGCTCGAAGGCGAAGTCGGCGTCCGGCTTCGGTACGGGGGTGGCGTGGGCCTCGGGCGCGGAGCCGGTGGGGGCGCTGATGTAGCCGCCGGCCTGGATGATCCGGTCGAAGGCCGAGCGGTCCACCACCAGGTCCTTCACCACCGGGAAGGCGGCGGCGCGCCACGGCTCGATGTCGATCGTGTCGCCGTCCTCGAAGGACCGCATGTGCAGCTGGCAGGTGGTGGTGCGCTCGGGGCCGTGCGCGTCGCCGTTGATGACCAGGCTGCACGCGCCGCAGATGCCCTCGCGGCAGTCGTGGTCGAAGGCGACCGGGTCCTCGCCGGAGAGGATGAGCCGTTCGTTGAGGACGTCCAGCATCTCCAGGAAGGACATGTCGGGCGAGATGTCGTCCACCTCGTAGGTGGACATGGCGCCGTCGGCGTCGGCGTTCTTCTGCCGCCAGACGCGCAGGGTGAGCCTCATGCGTAGCTCCGCTGGGTGGGGTGGACGTACTCGAAGACCAGGTCTTCCTTGTGCAGGGTGGGCGCCTCGCCCGTGCCCGCGAACTCCCAGGCCGCCGCGTAGGCGAACTGCTCGTCCCTACGGGCCGCTTCGCCGTCGGGGGTCTGGGACTCCTCGCGGAAGTGGCCCCCGCAGGACTCGGCGCGGTGCAGCGCGTCGAGGCACATGAGCTCGGCGAGCTCCAGGTAGTCGACGACGCGGTTGGCCTTCTCCAGGGACTGGTTGAACTCCTCGCCGGTGCCGGGCACCTTGATGCGCCGCCAGAACTCCTCGCGGATCTGCGGGATGCGGTCCAGTGCCTTGCGCAGGCCCGCCTCGGTTCGGGCCATGCCGCAGAACTCCCACATGAGTTCGCCGACTTCGCGGTGGAAGGAGTCGGGGGTGCGGTCGCCGTCGACGGCCAGCAGCAGGTTGAGGCGGTCCTCGGTCTCGGCGACGGCCTCCTGGACGGCGGGGTGGTCCCCGGTGACGGCCTCCTGGTGCGGGTTGCGGGCCAGGTAGTCGTTGATCGTGGCGGGGAGGACGAAGTAGCCGTCGGCCAGGCCCTGCATCAGGGCGGAGGCGCCGAGGCGGTTGGCGCCGTGGTCGGAGAAGTTGGCCTCGCCGACCGCGAACAGGCCGGGCACGGTGGTCTGGAGGTCGTAGTCGACCCACAGGCCGCCCATCGTGTAGTGCACGGCGGGGTAGATCCGCATCGGCACCTCGTACGGGTTCTCCGCGGTGATCCGCTCGTACATGTCGAAGAGGTTGCCGTACTTCTCCTCGACCTTCTTCCGGCCCATCCGCCGGATCGCGTCGGCGAAGTCCAGGTAGACGCCCTGGCCGCCGGGGCCGACACCGCGGCCCTCGTCGCAGACGTTCTTCGCGGCGCGGGAGGCGATGTCGCGCGGGACGAGGTTGCCGAAGGAGGGGTAGATGCGCTCCAGGTAGTAGTCGCGCTCGTCCTCCGGGATCTCGTTCGGCGGGCGGTTGTCGCCCGAGGCCTTCGGGACCCAGATGCGGCCGTCGTTGCGCAGCGACTCGCTCATCAGGGTGAGCTTGGACTGGTGGTCGCCGGTGCGCGGGATGCAGGTGGGGTGGATCTGGGTGAAGCAGGGGTTGGCGAAGTACGCGCCGCGCCGGTGCGCCCGCCAGATCGCGGTGGCGTTGGAGTTCATGGCGTTCGTCGACAGGTAGAAGACGTTGCCGTAGCCGCCGCTGGCCAGGACGACCGCGTCCGCGAAGTAGGTGTCGATCTTCCCGGTGATCAGGTCGCGGGCGACGATGCCGCGGGCCCGGCCGTCGACGACGATCAGGTCGAGCATCTCGGTGCGCGGGTGCATCTCGACGTTGCCGGCGGCGATCTGCCGGGACAGCGCCTGGTAGGCGCCGAGCAGGAGCTGCTGGCCCGTCTGGCCGCGGGCGTAGAAGGTGCGGGAGACCTGGACGCCGCCGAAGGAGCGGGTGTCGAGCAGGCCGCCGTACTCGCGGGCGAACGGCACGCCCTGCGCCACGCACTGGTCGATGATCTCCACCGAGATCTGCGCGAGGCGGTGCACGTTGGACTCGCGGGCGCGGAAGTCGCCGCCCTTGACGGTGTCGTAGAACAGGCGGTGGATGGAGTCGCCGTCGTTGCGGTAGTTCTTCGCCGCGTTGATGCCGCCCTGCGCGGCGATGGAGTGGGCGCGGCGCGGGGAGTCCTGGTAGCAGAACTGGACGACGTGGTAGCCCTGTTCGGCCAGGGTGGCGCCGGCCGAGCCGCCCGCGAGGCCGGTGCCGACCACGATGACCGTGTGCTTGCGCCGGTTGGCGGGGTTGACCAGCTTGGCCTCGAAGCGGCGCTTGTCCCAGCGCTCGTTGATCGGGCCGGACGGGGCCTTGGTGTCGGCGACCGGCGCACCGGTCGCGTAGTCGGCGTAGGAGGTCATGTCAGCTCACCACTCCGGTCATGACGCCCACCGGGACGGCGATGAAGCCGGCCGTGAGCAGCAGTGCGAGAACGTTGGCGGCGGTCTTCAGGGCACGGTCGCGGGTGCGGCTGCCGACGCCGAGGGTCTGGGCGGCGCTCCAGAATCCGTGCCGGATGTGCAGGCCGAGCGCCAGCATGGCGACGATGTAGATGACGTTGCCGTACCAGGTGGAGAAGGTGTCCACGACGTTCTGGTACGGGTGGCCCGGCTGGAATCCACCGGAGTGCACGGTGCCGGTGGTCAGGTCGAGGATGTGCCAGACGATGAACAGGCCGAGGATGATCCCGCCCCAGCGCATGGTGCGGGTGGCGTAACTGGCCCGGGGCCTGGCGTGCACGTACTTGCTGGGCCGCGCCTTGATGTCGCGGCGGCTGAGCTGGTAGGCGGAGACGGCGTGGGCGACGACGGCGGCCACGAGCACCACGCGGACCAGCCAGAGCGTCCACTCGTAGTGCATGAACGGCTCGCCGAGCGTGCGCAGCCAGTGGGCGTAGTGGTTGAACTCGGCCGCCCCGAAGTAGATCTTCAGGTTTCCGATCATGTGGACGACCAGGTACAGCAGCATGATCAGCCCGCTGACCGCCATCACGGTCTTCTTGCCGACGGTCGAGCCCCACACGGTGCGTGCCATGGACGGCCGTCGGTCCGTCCGCGTTGCCAGTGCCATGTCTCAGCACGCTAGGGCCGAAGGACCCCATCGGTCCAAGACATGGTCCAGCTGGTTTCGATAGGTATTGGCTATGCTGGTCTCGTGCAGTTCCAGCAGCTCCAGTACTTCGTGGCGGTCGCCGAGACCCGGCACTTCACCCGGGCGGCCGATCTGGTGCATGTCGCCCAGCCGTCCCTGTCGCAGCAGATCAAGGCGCTGGAGCGGGAGTTGGGCGCGGATCTGTTCCTGCGGGCGCGGGGCAACATCACGCTCACCGACGCCGGGGAGGCGCTGCTGCCGCTGGCCCGGCGCATCCTCGCCGACGCCGACACGGCGCGGCACGAGGTGCAGGAACTGGTGCAGCTGCGCCGGGGCCGGGTGCGGCTCGGCGCCACCCCGAGCCTGTGCACCGGCCTGCTGCCGGACGTGCTGCGCGCCTTCCACGACCGCTACCCGGGCATCCGGCTGCTGGTCGAGGAGGGGGGTTCCCACGACCTGGTGCGGGAGCTGGCCCGCGGCGCCCTGGACCTGGCGCTGGTCGTGCTGCCGCTGCCGACCCCCTCCCCCGCCCTGACCACGGTGGAGCTGCTGCGCGAGGACCTGGTGGTGGTCTCCTCGCCGGAGGCGTCGGCGCCCGGTGGCCCGGGGCGGCGCTCGGTCGGCATCGCGGATCTGGAGGGCGAGCGTCTGGTGATGTTCCGGCACGGCTACGACCTGCGGGAGCTGACGGTCGCCGCGTGCCGCGCCGAGGGCTTCGAGCCGGACCTCGCCGTCGAGGGCGGCGAGATGGACGCGGTGCTGGGTTTCGTACGGGCGGGGCTCGGGGTGGCCGTCGTCCCGCGCATGGTCGCGACGCGCGCCGGCCACGGTCTGCGGGTCACCCCGCTGGCCCGTCCCGGACTGCATCGCACGATCGCGCTGGCCCACCGCAGCGACGTGGCTCCGCCCAGGGCGGCGAGGGAACTTCAGCGGATGCTGCTGGAGCGGTGACCGTTGAGCGGCCTCCGCGCTTCCGAACGTGCACTTGATTGCCAGTCAGTTTGACTGAGCGTCTGCCCGACTCGACGTCAACTAACATGCGCCGGAGGCGGTTTCCGCGGCCGGTCGAGCACGCAGGCCGTCGACCGGCGCCGCGAGGGCTACCTCGAAGGCCAGGTCCGCGGCGGGCCGCCCCTGCGCGGCGGAGACCTCGTCCCGGGCGTGCACCGCGGCGGTGAACCTGGGCACCTGGGACGAGTCCGGCCCCGGGTCGAACATCGCGGCCGGTGCCACCAGATCCAGCGCCGAACCCAGGACGAACGACTCCACGCCGACCATGACGGGGATGACCGAAGCGGTCGACCATCCCCTCCACGCCGACCATGACGGGGACGACCGAAGCGGTCGGCCATCCGCCGCGCTCAAGACCGGCCACCACCGACTCGTACATCCGCAGGGTGCGGTGCGCACCGGACACCGGCATGGTGGCCGACAGCGAGATGGTCTGCGGATGCGCCGCGGACGCCGCCCGGTAGAGCCGGGTCCAAACGGGTGTCGGCAGGCGCTCGCCCGTGTCGGGCCCACGTCCTGGGGGCCGAGGACCGTGTTCGGCCGCGGGTCCGTTGTCACTGGGCGCGCGGTTCCCCGCGCCCCTGTGGACCCCTTCGGGGCCCCGAGGAACGTGCTCGTCCGCGGGTCCGTCGTGGCTGGGCGCGTTGTTCCCCGCGCCCCTCGGAGCCGTCGGGCGTCGCCGGTTACGTTGTCGCGTCCGCCAGGGCCAGGTCGTGCAGGCGGTCCGGTGGGCCCGGGCGGGCGTAGTACCAGCCCTGGGCGGTGTCACAGCCCAGGACGCGCAGTTGCTCGGCCTGGGCGGCGGTCTCCACGCCCTCCACGGTGACCGCGAGGTCCAGGCTGTGGGCGAGCGCGACGATGCCCTCGACGATCTTCAGGTCGACGGGGTCGGCCGGGAACCGCTGCATGCCCTGGGTGAAGGAACGGTCCAGCTTGAGCACGCTCACCGGCAGCCGGCGCAGGTTGGCCAGGTTGGAGTAGCCGGTGCCGAAGTCGTCCAGGGCGATGTCGACGCCCATCTCGGCCAGCCGGCGCAGCGGCTTGAGCAGGTCGTCGTCGGCGCCGATGAGCGCCGTCTCGGTGACCTCCAGGCACAGCGCGTCCGGCTGCACGCCCGCGCGCTCCAGGATGTCGACGGTGTCCTGGACGAGCCCGGGGTGGGTGAGCTGGCACGGCGAGAGGTTGACGTTGATGCGCAGCGGTCCCTCGGCGCCGTCCCCGCGCGTCTCCCGCCACCGGCGGGCCTGGCGCACCGACTGCTCCATGACCCAGCGGCCCAGCGGGACGATCAGCCCGGTGTGCTCGGCGAGCGGGATGAACCGGTCGGGGCCGAGGACGCCGTGCTGCGGATGCAGCCAGCGCACCAGCGCCTCGGCGCCGCGCACGCTGCCGTCGCCGAGGTGCACCAGGGGCTGGTACTCGATGAAGAACTCGCCCCGGTCGAGCGCGGCCGGCAGCGCCGTGGTCAGTCCGTGCCGGGTGATGGCGCGGGCGTCGGCCTCCGGATCGGCGAGCTCGAAGCGGTTGCCGCCGGCCGACTTGGCCCGGTACATGGTGATGTCCGCGCTGCGCAGCACCTCGGCCGCGCTGCGCTCGCCCGCCGGTCCCTCGACGATGCCGATGCTGCCGCGTACGGCCAGTTCCCGGCCGTCGATGCGGATCGGAGCGACCAGCGCGTTCATGATCCGGGCGGCGAGCTCGTCGACCTCGTGCCGGGTGCCGGGGCCGGTGGTCAGCGCGACGAACTCGTCACCGCCGAGCCGGGCGACCATCTCGCCGGGCGCGGTCGCACAGGCCTGGAGCCGGTCGGCGACCTCGACGAGCAGCCGGTCGCCGGCCGCGTGGCCGAGGCTGTCGTTGATGGTCTTGAAGCCGTCCAGGTCGAGGTAGCACAGGCCGAAGCGCTGGTCCTCACCCGCGTTCAGCGCCTTCTCCAGGCGTTCGAAGAACAGGGTGCGGTTGGGCAGGCCGGTGAGCGCGTCGTGGGTGGCCTCGTACCGCAGTCTCAGATTGAGCAGCCGCCGCTCGGTGGTGTCCTCCATGAGGGCGAGCTGGTACTGCGGGTAGCCGTCGGCGTCGCGGAGCAGGGACACCGTCAGGTTGGTCCACAGAACCGTTCCGTCCGGCCGGTAGAAGGCCTTCTCCACGTGGTAGTGCTCGCGCTCGCCGCGCACCAGCTCCTCGTACAGCCGCCACATCTGCGGGGCGTCGTCGGCGTGGGTCCACTCCCGTACGTTGCGGCCGCGCACGGTCTGCTCGGAGCCGCCGAACATGCGCAGCAGCGCGCTGTTGACCTGGAGGACGTTGCCCTCCAGGTCGGCGATGGCGATGCCTATCGCCGCGCCTTCGAACACGGCGCGGAAGCGGGCCTCGCTGGCGTGCAGGGCCTGGGCGACCACGCCCTGGGCGCGCAGCGCCGCCTGGGCTATCGCCTCCTGCTCGGCCAGTGTGCGTTCGCGCAGCGCCCGCGCGAACCCGGCCGCCATCGAGTGCTGCAACCGCGCGGAGCGGGCCCGCAGGTCCTCCTGGTCGCCGTCCTCACCGCAGTACAGCACCAGGTAGGCGTCGAGGCAGTCCAGGGAGCGGCTGAGCGCCTCGGGCGCGGTGCAGTGCGCGTCGACCAGGGCCGCGCCGACCGCCTCACCCTCCTCCGCGGCGAAGGCCCGGTCCCGTAGCGCCGTGCTCAACCGGCGGGCGAGCGGAAGGAGTCGCTCCTCGAACTCCGGGCGGGTCAGCGACGTCGAGGTCACCGGGAAGACGGCCCGGCTCCAGATCGTCGTCAGTCGGCGCAGTCTGCCCTCCGGCCCGTCCTGTTCCGCGATCACGCCGTACGCCCCACGCCCGCGAAACCGGAGAAGGCATACGGGTCCTCGTCCTCCGGCGCCGTACGCGGCCGCCAGTTCGGCATCGGCACCAGCCCGGGTTCCACCATGTCGTACCCCTCGAAGAACCGCGCGATCTCCTCGCGCGAACGCATGATCAGCGGGTTGCGAATGTCCTTGTACACGTCCACCAGGGACCGGCTCCGCGCCGTGGGGAGCGGGATTCCCTCGTACGCGGCATGGGAGAGGACGAGCAGGCTGCCCGGCGCGAGCGCGTCGCGCAGCTCGGCCACCGCACCGTAGGGGTCGTCCGCGTCCTCCACGAAGTGCAGTATGGCAACGAGAAGCAGCGCGACTGGCCGATTCAGGTCGATCAGCCGCCCCGACTCGGGGCTCGCGAGGATTTCCCCGGGCTTGCGCAGGTCGGCGGCGACCACGTCCGCGTCCTCGTTGCCCGCCAGAACGGCCTTGCTGTGACTGACGGCCACCGGGTCGTGGTCGACGTACAGCACCCGCGCGCGGGGCCGGGCGGCCTGGGCGACCTCGTGGACGTTGCCGAAGGTGGGGATGCCGGACCCGATGTCCAGGAACTGGGTGATGCCCTCCTCCAGGGCGAAGTCCACGGCCCGGCGCATGAAGGCCCGGTTGGCCTGCATGATCTTGGGCAGCCCCGGCATGAACTCCATGGCCCTGCGGGCCGCTTCCCGGTCGACCTCGAAGTTGTGCGAACCGCCCAAGTAGAAGTCGTAGATTCGAGCGACGCTCGGCACCGAGATGTCGATGCTTCGCGGAGCCCAGGCGGGACGCTCCATCCATCTCTCCACTGCGTAGGCGATCCGGTGTTCGAGCTGAGGCTACTGATCGCCCGCCGAACGGGCGAGCGGAAACGGAAATTGACCATCCGTTCCCGGTCACCACCTGCGCTTCCGGCCCGCTCGTCGCACCCGCATCGCGGTGGATTGCCACGATCTGCGCACACGGCGGACCGCCCCCTCCGTGCGGTACGGAGGGGGCGGTCCGGTCTGGAGGGAAAGCAGGGGAAAGCAGGGGGGGAGCAGGGGGGCAGGGGGGAGCAGGGGGAAAGCCGGGGAAAGCGGCCCCTACTGCGGCGCGCCGATCGCCTTCCCGTCGGGGGAGACGGCGAACCATGTGCCGCCCACGCCCTGGCCGTTGACGTCCCCGGGCGCCTCGTCCCCGGAGAAGGTGTAGAGGGGCCAGCAGTTGATGGTCATCTGCTTGACGCCGTCGGGCCGGGTGAAGGGCATCATGCCCTTCTTCAACACGCCCTTGGTGTCGCTGACGGCGACGGGCGCCACGGCCGGCCACTTCTCCAGGCAGGAACCGGTGCAGGCGGAGACCGACTTCGGCCACGCCTGGTCCTTCGAGAAGCGGTAGACCGTCATGCCGTTCTTGTCGACGACGACGTCGCCCAGTTCGGTCTTCTTCACGGACAGGCCCGGCAGGTTCACCAACGAGGCCTTCTTGCCGTCGGGCGCCAGCGCGAACCACTTGCCGTTCACGCCCTGGCCGCTGGTCTCGCCGGCCTTGGTGTCCTTCGCGTAGCGGTAGGCGGGCCACCCGGCGATGGTCAGCTGCTTGGTGCCGTCGGCGCGGGTGACCTCGCCGAGCAGGGCCTTGTCGATTCCGGCGCCGGCCGTGGCGTCGTCGACGGGAACCGGCGGCCAGGCCGTGGCGCAGTCGGCGTCGCAGGTGGACTTGGGGGGCTGGGCCGTGTCCGCGTCGAATCGGTACAGCGTCATCCCGGCGCTGTCGGTGACCACCTTGCCCAGCTCCGCGTTGGCGGAGACCGCGAGTTCCCCGGCGGCCTTGGCGGCAGCCTGCTGACCGTCGGCGCCGTAACCGTTGCCGGTGTCGGCACCGGTGCCGGTGCTCGTCCCGGCGCTGCCGAATCCGCCGGCCGCGGCGGTCGCACCCACGTTCTGACTGCCCGCCGAAGGGACGCTTTCCTGACCGCACGCCGTCGTCAGCGCCAGCACGGCCGCGGCCGCCGCCACGAGTGAGGCGCTCCGCCAGGAGGTGTTCATCGTCAACTCCCCATAATCAAAAAGGTGTTGCAGCGCCCTACTGCGCCGCCGCACGACACTGGGTACGCACGGCACAGGTGGTTGTGTTCAACCGCGGCAGAGATTTCTTTCCGGAACCCGTGACACGTTCCGCGCCACCTCGTACGCGCGTACCCATCGGCGGCGTCGAGCCGGCCCGCCGATCAAACCCTCCGGCCTGCGGCATCCCACCTTCGGGGCAATCCGCGTCCACCGCGGCGTGCCACGGTCCGCGACAGCTCATGATCTTGCTCGTGCAACGACCCGAACCAACGCGATCCGCCCTGGTGCTGCGGGTGTTGGCGCCGGCACTGCTGGCGTGGACGTGTGTGGGCGGAGCCGCCCCGGCCGCGGCCGACGCCTGCGCGTACGCCTCCACGGGCCCGGACGGCACAGAGGCGGTGGCAGTGGCCGGCAGCGGCTCCTGGCCCTCCTTTCCGCCTCTTCCGCCGCCGTGCCCGCGGCCGACGCCGCCGCCCAGCCCGAGTCCCACCCCCACACCGACGCCCACGCCCACACCCACACCGACGCCCACGCCCACACCCACACCGACGCCCACGCCGCCTCCGCCGCCCAAGCCGGAACCGCCGCCGAAGCCGACGCCCACTCCCAAGCCCAAACCCCCGCCGCCCCCACGCCCGGCCCCGGCCGCCCCGCAGCCCCGGCCCACTCCCCCACCGCCCCCACCGCCCGCACCACCCCCGCCACCCGCACCGCCGGCCCCGAAGCCCCGTCCCCGCCCGTCCGTGGCGCCGGTGACCTACCCGCGCCACTACACCCAGCCGCACCGGCCGACACCACGGCGCAGCCCCTCACCCCTCACCTACGTCCTGCTCATCGCGGTACCCGCACTGGCCGCCGTGGCCGCGCTCCGCCCGCGCTGACCCCCTGGAGGAACCCGTTGTCGGAATGGCTTGTTCTCGTTCTCGCGATGCTGGCCGCCTGTGCGGTGGTCGTGGTCATCACCCTCCTTCGGCACCGCACGAAGGCCGTGGACGACGATCCCACCGAGACCCCGGACGTCATCGAGTACATGACCATGTGGATCGGCGTGGTCTACGCCATCGTGCTGGGGCTGGCCATCGCCGGTGTCTGGGAGGCGCGCGTCGCCGCCCAGGACCACGTCCAGGCGGAGGCCCAGGCGCTGCACGAGGTCTCCGAGCGCGTCCGCGTCTATCCGCCCGACGTCCGCGACCGCATCCGCGCCGACGTCGACACCTACGCCGGACACGTCGTGACCACCGAGTGGAAGACCATGACCGACCACGGCCATGTCACCGAGCGGGGCGACGCGCTGCTCGCCCGCCTCCGCGCCGACGTCACCGACTACCAGCCCACATCGGACTTCGAGGCGCAGGCCTACCAGCCACTCGTGGACCAGGTGGCCGCCGCCGCCCAGGCCCGCACCGCACGCGCCGGCTCCATGGGGGCGACGATGCCGGGTGTGGTGTGGTTCGGTCTGATCTCGGGGGGCGTCATCACCATCGGCATGGTGTTCGCGCTCCAGATCCGGCGCACGAAACGGGAGCTGATCCTCGCCGGGCTGTTCTCCGCGCTGATCACCTTCCTCCTCTTCCTGATCTGGGACTTCGACGCCCCCTACAGCCGCGGGGTCTCTGCCACCGCCGGGCCGTTCCTGGACCTGTTCCCCCATCTGACACACTGACGGCCCCGTGTGAATCCCCTGTGCGGCCCAACCGTTGCCCCGTTCGCCCGGGTGCAATCGCGCCGGAGTGCACACCTCCCTAGCGTTTTGGTCAGCGAGGCGCATACCCGGCACAAGCGGAAGAGGTCCGCTGCTGCTCCTCGGGGACCGGAGGACCCACCATGCGCGTAATAGGTGTTGTATCGGCCGCACTGCTGGGCGTCGGCGCCCTCACCTTCTGCGCGCCGGCCGCCGTCGCCAGCGGCGGTGACGGCCGCTCCTACGGCAACGGGGGCGGCGACAGCCGTTCCTACGGAGGCGGAGGCGGAGGCGGTGACGAGGACCGCTACGGCGGCGGGGGCGGCAGCTCCTACGGCGGCAAGGGCCGCTCCGGTTACGGCGGTGACGACGAGGGGAGCTTCGGCGGTCGCGGCGGAGGCGGCGGAGGTGGCGGTTCGGAGCACTTCCGGCACGGCGTCCGCGCGGGCGTGGGCGGGACCGTCGCCGGCTTCGACCTCAAGCAGATCGGCCTGGGCACCGCGCTCATCGGCGGCTCGGTCGGCACGGCGTACCGCCTCTCCCGCCGGCGCACCGGCGAGGAGGGCACCGCCTGACCGTGCCCTCTCCCTTGGGACAGGCCTTCGCCCCGGACCTCTCCAGGTCCGGGGCGAAGGCCTTCCGGCGTACACGGACCAGAGGCGAAGGCCCCGTCGGCAGGAAGACCGAGGGCCCCGCCGGCAGAAAGAGATCCGGCCCCGCACACGAGGGCGGGGGCCGGATCCGGAGTACGGAGCCGTCAGGAGCGCTTGTCGGACCGGCGCCGCATCCAGAGCACGCCGCCGCCGACGGCACCCGCCGCCATCAGCCCGCCGCCGATGGCCATGTCGGCCGGGGTGGCACCGGTGGTGGTGCCGCCGCCCACTCCGCCGCGGACACCGCCGACGACGGTGAAGGCCTCCGGCCGGGTCAGCCGCCGGCCGTTGCAGTCGACCGTGATGTCGTACGTCCCGGGACGGGCGTCGTCGCGGATCGTCACGACACCCCTCGCGCGCTCGCCGACGCCGTCGAACGGCCGCAGCGTCGACCGGGAGAACACGGTCGACGACATGGTCCCGCCGCGGCAGCCGTCGATCGTGACCACCAGCTGACCGCCGCGGGCGATCACGCCGGGCGAGGGCACGATGCTCTGGACGCCACCCGGGCCCTGGCTGCCGCTGAGGCCGGTGCCCGGAGCGACCCCGGAACCGCCACCCGTTCCGACGCCGGGCGCCGCCCCCTCACCTCCCTTGTCACCGAGGCTCCCCAGACCGCCGACGCCCGCGCCCTCGCCTCCCTTGTCAACGAGGCCCCCCAGGCCATTGGGGCCGACGGGGCCAACGAAGTCCCCGCCGAAGTTCCCTCCGAAGCCGCCAACGCCAAGGCCACCACCGGGGAACTCATCGAACCGGTCCCGCCGGCCGCCACCACGGAACTCGTCGAACCGATCCCCCCGGCCGCCACCACGGAACTCGTCGAACCGGTCCCCCCGACCGCCACCACGGAACTCACCGAACCCGCGGAACTCACCGAACCGGTCCCCCCGACCGCCACCACGGAACTCACCGAACCCGCGGAACTCACCGAACCGATCCCCCCGACCGCCACCACGGAACTCACCGAAGCCACGGAACTCACCGAACCGATCCCCCCGGCCGCCACCACGGAACTCGTCGAACCGATCCCCCCGGCCGCCCACTCCAGGGCCGAATCCGAATCCCGGACCCACTCCCGTTCCGAATCCGGGACCCACTCCCGTCCCGAACCCCGGGCCCACTCCCGTCCCGAACCCCGGTCCCAGTCCCGTGCCTCCTCCCGGACCCACTCCGGGACCTCCACCTGCACCGCCTCCCTGGCCCCCACCCACGCCGCCGTCCCGTGTGATGCCGAGGACTTCGCCGGCCTTCGCCACCGCCCCCGGGGCGGTGAATCCCACCGCGGCGACCGCCGCGGCCAGCACCACCAAGGAGACCGAGGGGGCCGAGCGGGCCATGAGGGTACGAGTAGTACGCATGTGATCCTCCGCGGAAGGCGCCCCGGGGACCCGTACCCGGTCGATCGGTGAGAAAGCACCTCCCGCCACCGACCCTCGGACGCGCTCCACGCGGGCGCATTTCGGGGCTGGTCCGTCTCGGTGAGCGAATCCACCAGGACTTTCACCCCATTGAATATCGATGCAGGTCACGGACCGTCAGAAATGACCCTTCCGGACCGCCTCGGATGGCGCACGGCAAAACGGCTCCGCCACCCGTTCGCGTGCGTCCCGTCGCCGGTTGCGCGCGCCGGACTTAGCGTTTCTCGCATGCGCGATTGACACGGCGACGGCCGTGTCGAGAGGGGATGCCGAATGCCTGCGAGAGAGCTGACCGGATTCGTCGAGGAGGAGCGGGAGACACCGAGGAAGCGCGCACCGTGGGGCGTGATAGCGCTAGCCCTGCTGACCGGACTCGCCCTGATCCGCAACGGCTCCGGGGAGTTCGACGTCGGCCCGCCCCAGCCCGCGACGGCGGCGGCACCGGACCTCAAGCACACGCCGCTCCCCTCGGGCGGGATCCTGCAGCCTCTGTCGCGCTCGGTGCCGGACCGGGTCAGGATCCCCGTCCTCCAGATCGACGCGCCCATCACCCCGGTCGGTGTGGACTCCGACGGCTGGGTCGCCGCGCCGCCGCCCGCGGACCCGAATCTGGCCGGCTGGTTCAACGGCGCGGTGACGCCCGGGGAAAAGGGAACTTCGGTCGTCGTCGGCCATGTGGACAACGATGCGGGACCCGCCGTGTTCTACGGACTCGGCGCCCTGCGGAAGGGAAACCGCGTCGAAATCAACCGCCAGGACGGGAAGACGGCCGTATTCGAGGTGTACGGCGTCGAGGTGTTCGCGAAGAACGATTTCCCCGGAGACCGTGTGTACGGCTCGAAGGGCACGCCGGAACTGCGGGTCATCACCTGCGGCGGCGGTTACACGAAGCAGAACGGATATCAGGGGAACGTCGTCGTGTTCGCCCGCCTGGTCGGGGTCCGCTGAGCGGACCCCGACCCGGCGGGCGCCGGGCCGTGCGCGCGGCCCGGCTCAGGTGTACTCCCGGCGCGGCACGGTGAAGTGGTGCCCTTCGTCGAGGAGCTTGGGGAGGTAGTCGCGCAGCGCGCGGACGGTCTGCGAGCGGTCGCCCCCGGCATCGTGGGAGAGCACCACGACCCCGGGGGCGGCGCCGTGCTCGATCCGGCGCACGATGACGCCGGTGCCGGGGGTGGTCCAGTCGAGGCTGTCGACGCTCCAGGCCAGCGGTTCCATGCCCAGGTCGGCGTTGATCCGGAACACGTCGCGGTTCCAGGCACCGTAGGGGGCACGGAACCACAACGGCCGCTCGCCGTAGGCCTTTTCGATGACGTCACTGGTGCGCTCGATCTCGTCGCGGATGCCGTGGCGGCCGAGCTGGGTGAGCAGCGGGTGGCTCCAGGTGTGGTTGCCGACGACGTGTCCCTCGTCGGCCATCCGGGCCAGCAGGTCCCGGTTCCAGTCGGCCATCTCCCCGCAGACCATGAACGTCGCCCGGACGTCGTACTTGGCCAGGGTGTCCAGGACGTGCGGGGTGAACTCGGGGTGGGGTCCGTCGTCGAACGACAGCATCATGGTGTCGCCGCGGCCGGTGAAACGCAGGATCGGCGTGGTCCGCACCTTGGCGGGCAGCGGCGCGGCCCGCTGCGGGACGTCACCGGCCAGGGGCCGCAGACGGTAGGCGGAGGAGTTGAGGGCGCCGCGCGCCTCGGGGCCCGCGGCGGGGGCGGGCGGTACCGGAGTGTCGGAGGAACCGGAGAGCAGCAGACCGGCCGTGCCGGCCGTGCCCGCCGCTCCGAGGGCGACGGCCCCGGCGAACAACGCCCGGCGCCGCGTGAGCAACTGATCCTTCTGCATGACTCATCAGTGTCCGGGCCTTCCGCCTCTCCACCGGCACGGCGCCACGAAAGCACCCGCCCGGCCCAGCGCCCGGCGGCAATTGTGCGCGGGTGCCTCAGCGGCGGCGTACGAGGGGGAACGGCAGCGTCTCACGGATCGTCAGGCCGGTGAGGAACATGATCAGCCGGTCGACGCCGAGGCCGAGGCCGCCGGTGGGCGGCATGGCGTATTCGAGGGCGTCGAGGAAGTCCTCGTCCAGTTCCATCGCCTCGGCGTCTCCCCCGGCGGCGAGCAGGGACTGGGCGGTCAGCCGGCGGCGCTGTTCGACGGGGTCGGTGAGCTCGGAGTAGGCGGTGCCCAGTTCGGTGCCGAAGGCCACGAGGTCCCAGCGTTCGGCGAGCCGCGGGTCGGTGCGGTGCTGCCGGGTGAGCGGGGAGACCTCGGTCGGGAAGTCCTTGTAGAAGACGGGCGGCCCGGTCCGCTCCTCCACCAGCCGCTCGTACATCTCCAGGACGATCTCGCCGGGGGTGTCGTCCGCGGTGTGCGGCACGCCGGCGCGGTCGCAGTGCCGGCGCAGTGTCTCCGGGCCGGTGCCGGGGCCGATCTCCTCCCCGAGCGCCTCGGAGATCGCGCCGTGCACGGTCTTGACCGGCCAGGGCCCGGAGATGTCGTACCCGATGCCGTCCTGGTGGGCGACCGGTCGGCCGAAGGCGGCGGTGGCGGCGCCCTGGATCAGCTCGCGGGCGAGGTCGAGCATGACGTCGTAGTCGGCGTAGGCCTGATAGGCCTCCAGCATCGTGAACTCGGGGTTGTGCTTGTGGGAGACGCCCTCGTTGCGGAAGGTGCGGCCCATCTCGAAGACCTTCTCCAGACCGCCGACGCACAGGCGCTTCAGGTACAGCTCGGGTGCGATGCGCAGGTACATGTCGAGGTCGTAGGCGTTGATGTGAGTGGTGAACGGGCGGGCGTTGGCGCCGCCGTGGATCTGCTGGAGCATCGGCGTCTCGACTTCGAGGAAGCCGCGGTCCAGCAGCCCCTGGCGCAGGGCCTGTACGGCGGTGGAGCGGATGCGGACGACCTCGCGGGCCTCGGGGCTGGTGACCAGGTCGAGGTAGCGCAGGCGCACCTTGGTCTCGGGGTCGGTCAGGCCCCGGCGTTTGTCGGGCAGCGGGCGCAGGCACTTGCCGAGCAGGCGCCAGGAGGTGACGAAGACGGTCGGCTCGCCCTTGTCGCTCCGCCCCGCCCGGCCGGTGGCGGTGATGTGGTCGCCGATGTCGGTGTCGGCGGTGAAGCGCTTCAGGGCGGCCGGCCCGGTCCGGTCACGGGTGAGGGCGAGTTGGTGGTCGCCGGACCAGTCCCGCAGCACGACGAAGACGATGCCGCCGAAGTCCCGGACGAGCAGGATCCGGCCGGCCACGGTGAGCTGCTCCCCTTCGCGGACCTCGGCGAGGGTGCGGGTGCGGGCCTTCGTCCCCACCGGGTAGGGGTCGGTGCCGGCCGCGCGCAGCCGGTCGAGCCCGGCGTGCCGGACGCGGACCTGTTCGGGCAGGCCGGCGAGCGGACCGCCGGCTTCGGCCCGTGCCTCCTCGTCGAGTCCGAGCGCCGTCAGCGGGGGCAGGCCCTCGGTGGTGGCCGGGCGCGGTCCGGTGGCCGGATGAGCCGGGTGGCCCTTGCCCCAGAGCTTGCGCAGCGAGGGTACGGCGACGAAGCCCTCGGCGATGCCGGAGGCCAGGCCGATACGGGCGAGGGAGGCGGTCTCGCCGTAGCAGATGAAACGCGGGTACCACGCGGGGTGGTACTTGGCGTTGGACCGGTACAGGGCCTCCAGCTGCCACCAGCGGGAGAAGAACAGCAGCAGGCCGCGCCACAGCCGCAGCACGGGTCCGGCTCCGATGCGGGCGCCCTCCTCGAACACCGAGCGGAACACCGCGAAGTTCAGCGAGATGCGGTGTACGCCGAGCTTCGGGGCGGCGGCGCAGAGTTCGGCGACCATGTACTCCATGACGCCGTTGGGTGCGGCGCGGTCCCGGCGCATCAGGTCCAGGGAGGCGCCGTCGCGGCCCCAGGGCACGAAGGACAGCAGTGCGAGCAGCCGGCCCTCCGCGTCGAGGGCCTCGACCAGGAGGCAGTCGCCGTCGGCCGGGTCGCCCAGGCGGTCCAGCGCCATCGAGAAGCCGCGTTCGGTCTCGGTGTCGCGCCAGGCGTCGGCCTTGTCGACGATCTCCTCCATCTCGGCGTCGGTGAGGGTGGCGTGCCGGCGGATGCGGCAGGTGGCGCCGGTGCGGCGGACGCGGCGCACCGCCTGCCGGGTCACGCGCATGTCCCGGCCGTCGAGGTCGAAGCCGGCGACGTGCACGATCGCCTCGTCGCCGAGTTGGAGGGCGCCGAGTCCGGCGCGGGCGTAGGCCCGGGCGCCCTCCTCGGAGGCGCCCATGACGGCGGGCGCCCAGGCGTAGCGGCGGGCCGCGTCCAGCCAGGCGGCTATGGCGTGCGGCCAGGCCTCGCGGTCGCCGACGGGGTCGCCGCTGGCCAGGCACACTCCGGCCTCGACGCGGTAGGTGACGGCGGCCTTGCCGCTGGGCGAGAAGACGACGGCCTTGTCGCGGCGGGTGGCGAAGTAGCCGAGGGAGTCGTCCTCGCCGTAGGCCTTGAGCAGGGCGCGGATGCGGGGTTCCTCGTCGCCGTGCAGGGCCGCCTCCAGGCGCTGCGAACGGAACAGCGTGGCGGCGGCGTTGAGCAGGGCGAGCGCTCCGAACAGGCCGAGCAGGAAGGTCACCGGGCGCGGCGGGCGGCCGTCGAAGTCGCGGGTGGATACCAGTCCGCCCATGACCCGGTTGGCGGACCACGCCAGGTGCAGGCCGGAGGGCAGGGTGCCGGGGAAGAGCGCGACCAGGCCCCAGCCGGCCAGGACGGCCACGGCGAGTCCGGCGGCCAGCACGGCCAGCGCCCGCCACCAGGAGCCGCGGCGGGAGGCGGCGTAGAACTCGCCTCTGGCCGTGATCAGCAGCACCAGTGCCAGACCGCACAGCACGAGGGACGGTACCGACTCGGCGTACTCGCCGGCCGCGAGGCCGAGTACGTCGCCGAGGATCACCAGGCCCAGATAGCCGACGACCAGCCACCAGGCGACCTTCTTGCGGGCGGCGGTCGCGCCGGCCAGCAGGACGAGGAAGACGGCGTAGGCGAGGTTGACGCTGACCGGGACGAGGAGCAGGTCCAGGACGCGGACGACGGGGTGGAGCAGGACCCGCAGCGGGGCGATGAGGTCCAGCAGCGCGCAGAGCATGGCCAGAGCGCCGAAGAAGGTGGCGAAGCCTTGCGGCACCCTGCTGAGGAGGCCCTTCCTCCGCGGCGTCCGGGCGGGATCGGCGGCGCCCCGGGAGGGGGCGGCACCGGTGGCGGCGGTCATGGCTCTGACGTGGTGGCGCTCATGGTTCCGACTGTAGGAACCGGGCGCGCGGGGCGCCCGTCGAGAGGTGACCCGCGCGGCGTTGGGAACGGGGGATTCCGATAGCCTCGCACATGTGACGGAACAGCACGAGCAGCACGAGCGGCACGCGCACCGGTTCGAGCGGGGCACGGACGGGCCGAAGGTCATCGTCGCCGGCGTGGACGGCTCCGACTCCTCCATGCGGGCCGCCGCGTACGCCGCCGGTCTCGCCCGCCGGCAGGGCGCGCTGCTCGCCGTGGTGTACGTGCAGCCGGTGATGACGGCGGGGGCGGCGCTCGGGGCTCCGGTGGCGGAGACGACCGACGAGATCGCCGAGGACCTCGTGCAGCAGATCCGGGAGTCCGCGGAGCGGCTGAAGGGGATATTCGAGGTCCGCTGGGAGTTCCACACCTTCCCCGGCGACCCGTACAACGGTCTGATGAAGGCCGCCGACGAGCTGCGGGCGGACGCGGTGGTGGTGGGCGCCTCCGAGCAGGCCGGCCACCGGATCATCGGATCGGTCGCGGTCCGCCTGGTGAAGGCGGGACGCTGGCCGGTGACGGTGGTTCCGTAGGGCCCGTTCACGGCGCTCGGCCGGCGCGGCGGGCGGCCGGGGGCCGCCGCCCGGACCGTGCGTGGCGTCTTCCGTACCCGGCGGTGCTGGGCCATCATGATCCGCCGTCAGCCGTTTGCCGTCTGTGAAGAGGTGAGACGCATGGCCGGGCTCCGGATGGGTGAGGGCATTCTCCGTCGTAAGCCCATCGAACACATCGAGGAGACGGAAGCCGCCGAGGGACCACGGCTGGAGCGATCACTCGGCTTGTGGCAGCTGACCGCGATCGGCGTGGGCGGCATCATCGGGGCGGGCATCTTCACTCTCGCCGGCACGGTGGCCAACGGTACGGCGGGTCCCGCGGTGCTGGTGTCCTTCCTCGTCGCCGGCGTCGCCAGCGCGGCGGCGGCCCTGTCGTACGCCGAGTTCGCGGGCATGATCCCGAAGGCGGGCTCGGCCTACACCTACGGCTACGCGGTGCTCGGCGAGTTCGCCGGCTGGTTCATCGGCTGGGACCTGCTCCTGGAGTACACGGCGATCGTGGCGGTGGTCGCGATCGGCATCTCCGGCTACTTCAGCTTCCTGGTCGAGGACATGGGCGCGCATCTGCCCGCCTGGATGCTGGGCGCGCCCGGCACCGGCGCCGGGCACAAGGTCGACCTGTTCGCGGCGATCCTGTGCCTGCTGATCGCCTGGCTGCTGAACCTCGGTATCCGCAGCGCGGCCCGCTTCGAGACGATCGTGGTGGGACTGAAGGTGCTGGTCGTGCTGGTGGTGATCGTGGTCGGCGTCTTCCACATCAACACCGCCCACTACCACCCGTTCTTCCCCTACGGGGTCGGCGGGGCGTTCACCGGTGCGGCGACGGTGTTCTTCGCGGTCTTCGGCTACGACGCGATGTCTACGGCGGCCGAGGAGTCCAAGGACGCGCAGCGGCACATGCCGAAGGCGATCATCTACTCGCTGGCGATCGCGATGGTGCTGTACGTGGCGGCGTGTCTGGTGCTGACCGGCATGCAGAACTACAAGGACATCAACAAGGAGAGCGGCTTCTCCACCGCGTTCAAGTCGGTGGGGCTGAGCCGGCTGGCGGACGTGATCGCGGTGGGCGCGATCATCGGCATCCTCACCGTGATGTTCACGTTCATGCTGGGCGTGACCCGGGTGTGGTTCGCCATGTCCCGCGACGGGCTGCTGCCCAAGTGGTTCGCGAAGACGCACCCCACGCGGCACGTGCCGACGCGGGTGACGTGGATCGTCGGGGTGGCGTCGGCCGTCATCGCGGGGTTCCTGCCGATCGCGGAGGCGGCCGAACTGACCAACATCGGCATCCTGCTGGCGTTCGTGGTGGTGTGCACGGCGGTGATCGTGCTGCGCTACCGGCAGCCGGACCTGCCGCGCGGCTTCCGTACGCCGTGGATGCCGTTCGTGCCGGCGCTGGGTGTGGTCTTCTCGCTCTGGCTGATCACGTTCCTGACGTGGGAGACCTGGGTGCGGTTCGCCGTGTGGTTCCTGATCGGGTGCGTGGTCTACTTCGGGTACTCGTACAAGCGCTCGGAGCTGGCCCGGCGTTAGGGCCTCTCGTTCGGGTCGTGCCGGGCCGGGGACCGCGGCGGCGTTCAGCGGGCCGGGAGGGCGCGGACGAAGTCGGCGACGATCTCGTTGAACTCCTCCGGCTTCTCCAGGTTCGGGTAGTGGGCGGTGCCCTCGATCGTCACGGAGCGGCCGTCGGGGACGGTGCGGGCGAGGCGTTCGGCCTCGGCGATGAGGTCGGGCACGTCGAGGGCGCCGTTGACGGTGAGCACGGGTACGCCGATCTTCGGCACGCGGTCCCAGGAGCCGGTCAGCGGCACGTGCCAGTTCTTCTCGTCGGCGGTGTGCTTGGACAGGGTGTGCAGGGCCATGTCGCGCAGCCGGCGCAGGATGTCCTGGTCCATGTCGTCCGGGGTGCGGTGCGGGCCGGCCGCGAAGCTCAGGAAGGACGCGAGCCAGCCCTCGATGTCGCCGGCGCCCAGGGCGCGGGCCGACTCGGCCTGCGTCTGCCGCGCCCACGGGTCGGTGTACTGGAACTCGCTGGTGGCGGCGCCGCAGGGGACCACCCCGCGGACCAGTTCGGGGTACTCCAGCACGGTGTCGGTGGCGATGGCGCCGCCCATCGAGACGCCGACGAGGACCGCCGGGCCGGCGTCGAGGTGGCGCAGCAGCGCGGCGAGGTCGTCGGCCCACCGGAACGGCCGGGTCGCGTTGGCGGAGAAGCCGTGGCCGCGTACGTCCGGGGCGATGACCCGGAACTCGGCGGCGAGGGCCGTGATCTGGGCGCCGAGGACGCGGTGGTCGACCCAGCCGGAGTGCAGAAGGACCACGGGGTCCCCGCTGCCGGAGTCGAGGTAGGCGAGGTCGCCGTCGGAGGAAGGGAGGAAACGCAGATCCGCAGCAGCAGTCATGACAACCAGGGTGTCATTTCGGGGCGGGGTTTGGCAACCGAGGTGTCATGATGGTGCGATGAGCGACATCGACAGCGACATCGACGACGATCCCGGGGCCCCCCTCCCGCCCGACGAACTCGGCCGCCGCCTCACCGAGGTGTTCGACCTGGTGGGCCCGCTGTACCGGCGGGTGCAGCGCAAGGTCGAGCAGGGCGAGGCCGTCGAGGGGCTGTCCGTCGGCGTACGGGCCGTGCTCGACCTGCTGCACAAGCACGGCCCGATGACCGTTCCGCAGATGGGCCGCGCGCAGGCGATCAGCCGCCAGTTCGTGCAGCGTATGGTGAACGACGCGGCGGCCCGCGGCCTGGTGCGCAGCGTCCCGAACCCGGCGCACCAGCGCTCGTCGCTGATCCGGCTCACGGACGCGGGCCGGGCGGCGATCATCGCGGTGCTGGCCCGTGAGCACCTGCTGCTGCGCCGGGTCGGGGGCGATCTGACGGAGTCCGAGGTACGGGCCTGCCTGCGCGTGCTCGGGGAGATGCTCGACCTCTTCGAGCACGTGGACGTCGACTGACCGGCCTCATTCCCCCATGACGAGCCCGTCCTTCGCCGCGCCCCGGCTGAGCACCACGGCGCGGATCCGGTCGCGCACGCCCCGGAGGTCGGCGCCCTGGGCGATGGCCCTGCTCAGGTTCAGCACCCGGCCGGCGTCGAGGTCGAACACCTCGGGGACGAACTCGGCCCGGGCCACCTCCCAGCGCCCGCCGGGCCGGGCGGGCGGGGAGAAGGTGAAGCGGGCGAGGGTGCTCTGGTTGGCGCGCGGGTTCCGCGCGCCGCTGTCGTCGGTCGTGGCTCCGGTGATCTGGTCACCGAGGCCGTAGACCACCCAGGTGCCGTTGACCTTCTCGTAGGCCTGCGGGACATGGGCGTGGCTGCCGAGGATCAGGTCGACGTCGGGCCGGCCGCCGGAACGCGAGGCGGTCAGCTTCCGGGCGAGGTCCAGTTGCTGCGCGTCGGGCGCGTCCTGCCATGCCCGGCCCCAGTTCAGGGACACGACCACGACCTCGGCACCCGCCTGGCGGGCGGCTCTGGCGTCCTCGATGATCCGCTTCTCGTCGATCACGCGGACGGCCCACGGCTGATCGGGTGGGAGGTCCTCGTTCGTCCCGTAGGTGTAGGCGAGGTGGGCGACCACGGCGCGCCCGGCCTGGAGGAGCGTGCCGCGCGACTCGCTCTCGCCGCGCGCCGTACCGGCGTGCCGCAGCCCGGCTTCGTCGAGGGCGTCCAGGGTACGCCGGACGCCGTCGGCGCCGTCGTCCAGGGCGTGTTCGGAGGCGGTGGCGCAGCTGTCGTAGCCCGCCGCGGCGAGGGACGGCGCCAGCTCGGGCGGGGACTTGTAGCTCGGGGCGCCGGTGTAGGGCGCGTTCGCGCCGAAGACGGTGCCCAGCTGGCACAGCGCCAGATCGGCCCGGGAGACGATGTCCTTGACGCCTTCGAGCATCGGACGGAAGTCGTGGCCCGAGCCGCCCGCGTCGAAGGCGGCCCGCTCCAGCACCGGGGTCTCGGGCAGGATGCCGCCGGAGGCGACGAGCGTGAACGCGGCGGGCGCGGTCGCGGAGTCCGGGGCCGGGGCCGGGGCCGGGGCGGCCCGTCCGGGCGGAGGGTGCTGCTCTTCCCTTTGGTGGGCCTGGCAGGCGGCGGCCGCGGTGAGGAGGGCCGTCACGACCAGGGACACCTGCTGTCTGCGTGCGATCATCAGTTCACCCCAGGGCGGTCGTATGGACAGACAAATGGGTACGAATCTGACGGCTTTCGCAAACGGTATCGGGGCTTCGTTAGCCCGTCCGTGTGCGACAAGGGGCCTGACGGACCGTTCGTCGTACCGTTCGTCGACGCGATCGACCGTCCGTCGCACAGCAGTGTGAGCGCCCTGTCCCCGTGCGGCCCCCTGCGATGCCATACGGCCATGACGGCCGGAACCACCCTCCCGCACGGGACGACGACCGCCGAGCACGAGCTCGCCGCACTGCAACGCGAGCACGGCCGACCGCTCTTCGCACTGCTGCTGCGCCTGTGCGACGGCGACCGCCAGCGCGCCGAGGACCTGCTCCAGGAGACGCTCGTGCGCGCCTGGCAGCACCCCGAGGCGCTGCGCGCCGACGCCTTCGACTCGGTGCGGCCGTGGCTGCTGACCGTGGCGCGCCGGCTCGCCATCGACGCGCGCCGCGCCCGGCAGGCCCGGCCGCCCGAGGTCGGGGACGCGGACCTGGAGAACGCGCGGGTCATCGCCGACCACGCCGAGCGGTCCGCCGCGACGCTCGACGTCCGGAAGGCTGTGAAGACACTCACTCCCGAGCACCGTGAAGTCCTGGTGCTGGTGTACTTCCGGGGGGCCAGTGTGGCGGAGGCCGCCCGGACCCTGGGCATCCCGCCCGGTACCGTGAAGTCCCGCGCGTACTACGCGCTGCGCGCCCTGCGCCGGATGCTTCCGGGATACGCGGCCGACCTGCGGTGAAACCGACTGCCGAGTCAAACCTCCGTAAAGCGCCTTGCCGTGGACCGCTGTTGAGTAATCGGCTGTCCTCATCCGTGTTCCGACAGGGGGCATGACCCCGGGACCCGGGGTCGGGCGAGGAGCGCGCACCGGAGGAAGGCAGGAAGGGATGCTGCACAGAGGTCACGAGAGCACGGACGGCCAGGGCGGCGGCGAACTGGCCGTCCCCATGGCCTGGTTGTACGCCGAGTACATCGCCGACGAACTGCTGCGCACCGGCGATCTGATGCCGCCGACGTCGTTCGAGTTCCGCGCCGGGCGGGACGCGCTGGCGCTCACCATCTTCCTCTCCGACACCGGCGGCGAGCTCTCCCGTGTCCGGGTGGTCTCCCAGTTGGAGACCTGGCTGTCGCTGACCGCGTACGACCAGCCGTGGCAGGACTGGGTGGGCGAGCGGATGGCCTGCCTCGCGGCCGAGGCGGACGCCCGCGGGGTGCCCTCGCCGGACCTGGCGCTGGCCGAGGCGGCCTGGCGCTGGCTGGAGGAGACCGAACTGCTCGCGCCCGATCTGGACGCGGTGCCGGGCGGCGCGGGCGTGGTCGGCGAGGACGAGGGGCCGAAGGTGTGGACGCCCGCCTGGCGGCTCGGACTGCCCCTCGGGCATCTGGCCATCCACCTCTTCTAGATCTTTCTTGGAATCCGACCAATCCGCGGCGCCGGCTGCTCCGAACGTCTTGATTACGATTCGGAACGTGGCTGAGTGAATCCGGTGCCGGGTGCGTACGGGTGGGAGCAAGGAGTAACCCCACCCGCACTCACAGGCACGAGGATTCGGCATGAGGTCCCTGGAACGGCATCGCGACGTCGGCGCGTACGCGCTCGGCATGCTGGACGAGGCGGACGCCTTCCGCTTCGAGGACCACCTCATGGAGTGCCCTCGCTGCGCGGCGCAGGTCACCGAGTTCGGACCCACGGCGCGGCAGCTGATGCTGTACCGGCGGGCCACGCCGCGCTTCGTGCACCCCATGACCCGGCCCGGCCCCGCGCTGCTGGACCGGCTGCTCGGCGAAGTGGCGCGGCGGCGCCGGGCCGGACGCCGGCGCGTCCTCTACGGTCTCGCCGCCTCGGTGGTGCTCGCCGTGGGCGGACCCGCGGTCGTTGCCGTCGTCGGGCACCACGGCGGGCCCGCCCGGTACGCGGCGACCGACGCGACCACGGGTGTGTGGGCCGAGGTCAGGGCCGCCGACCGGGACTGGGGCACCGATGTGGAAGTGCGGGTCAAGGACGGCGCGGGCCCCCATTCCTGCCGGCTCGTCGTGATCGGCCGGGACGGTTCGGAGCAGACCGTGACCACCTGGAACGTCCCCCCGCACGACGCGGGGTCCAGCACGGTGGCGGGCGGCACGACGATGCATCCCGGCCAGATCGACCGCTTCGAGGTGCGCACCGCGGACGGGCGGCCCCTGGTGACCCTCGACGCGCGCTGAGCCGTCACTTGAGCAGCCGGGACAGGCGCCGGTCTGCCAGCGGTTTCCCGCCCGTCTGGCAGGTCGGGCAGTACTGGAGCGAGGAATCGCTGAAGGACACCTCGCGGATGGTGTCCCCGCACACCGGGCAGGGCTCGCCGGTCCGGCCGTGCACGCGCAGGCCGCCCTTCTTCTCCGCCTTCAGCCGTCCGGCCGCCAGGCCCCTGGAGCGCGCGACCGCCTCCGTCAGGGTGGTGCGCAGCGCCTCGTACAGGGTTCGCGTCTCCCGCGGCGTCAGGGAGGCGGCCAGCTTGAACGGGGACATCTTCGCCGCGTGCAGGATCTCGTCGCTGTAGGCGTTGCCGACACCCGCGATCAGGCCCTGGTCGCGCAGGGCGCCCTTGATCTGCCGGCGCTCCCCCGCGAGCAGCCGGGCGAACCGCTCCTCGTCGAAGTCCTCGGCCAGCGGGTCGGGACCGAGGCGGGCAACACCGGGCACCTCCTGCGGATCCCGTACGACGTACACCGCGAGCCGTTTCTGGGTGCCTGCCTCGGTGAGGTCGAACCCCGCGCCGTTCTCCAGGGCGACGCGCAGGGCGAGCGGGCCCTTGCCGGGGCGGGGCGCGCCGTCGGGCAGACGGTCCTTCCACTGGAGCCAGCCCGCGCGGGCCAGGTGGGTGACGAGGTGGGGGCCGCCGTCGGTGCTCAGGTCCAGGAACTTGCCGTGCCGGTGCAACGCGGTGACCTCGCGGCCCTCGAGGGCGGTGACCGGGGGGTCGTACGTCTTCAGCACACTGATCGCGACGGGCAGCACGCGCACGATCTCGTGGCCGACCAGGTGGTCGGCCAGGAAGTCCTTGAGCGCTTCGACCTCGGGCAGTTCCGGCATGGGTCCAGAGTGCCACCGCGGGCCCGGGGCGCCATACGGTGCGCCGAACGCCTCGGCTCTCGGCTCCCGGCTCTCAGCTCTCGGTTCTCGCCCCTCAACTCTGGTCAGGGACCGCGAACTCGCACCACACGCACTTGCCGCCGCCGCGCGCCTCCACGCCCCACACGTCGGTGAGCCGGTCCACGAGCAGCAGTCCCCGGCCGGAGACGCCTTCCTCTCCCGGTTCGCGGCGGCGCGGCAGGGCGCTGGAGGAGTCCTCGACCTCGATCCGCAGCCGCCGGTTCGGGCCGCTGAGGACCCGCAGGGTGACGATCGCGGCGCCCTCGGTGTGTATCAGGGCGTTGGTGATCAGCTCGTCGGCCACGAGTTCGATCTCGTACGCGTTTTCCCCGGCGCCCCGGTCCCGCACCGCCGTGCGGATCATGTGGCGGGCCCGGGTCAGGGCCTCGGGATCGCCGGGGGCCACGTACTGCTGGAGCCGGCCGACGGGCTGCCGCTCGGCCGGCACCCGGCGGCGCAGCACCAGCAGGGCCACGTCGTCGTCGCCGCCCCGTGCCTCGGCCATCGCGATCAGCCGGTCGGCGAGGTCCCGTACGTCGCCGGGGCCGGCGGCGACGGACCGGGCCAGGGCCCGCATGCCGTCGTCGAGGTCGGCGCCGGGCTGTTCGACCAGGCCGTCGGTGCACAGCACCAAGGACTGCCCGGGATCGAGCTCCATGGTGCCGACCGGGTACTCCAGGCTGCCGAACTCGGCGGACAGGCCGAGCGGCAGCCCCCCGTCGACGGCGACCCGGTGGCAGCTTCCGTCGTTGTGCCGGACCAGCGGATCGATGTGCCCGGCCCGCACCAGCTGGACCACGCCGGTGGACAGGTCGGCCTCCGCGTACAGGCAGGTGGCGAAGCGGTCCGTGTCGAGTTCGTGCAGGAAGACCGAGGCGCGGGCCATCACGGTGGCCGGTGCGTGGCCCTCGGCCGCGTAGGCGCGCAGCACGATACGGAGCTGGCCCATGACGGCGGCGGCGTGCGTGTCGTGGCCCTGGACGTCGCCGATGACGGCGCCGACCCGGCCGCCGGGCAGCGGGATCAGGTCGTACCAGTCGCCTCCGATGTCCCGGCCCAGGGAGCCGCCCGCGTAGCCGGAGCGGTAGCGGACGGCGACGTCGGCGCCGGGCACGCTGGGGATCGTGCGCGGCAGCATGGCCTGTTGCAGGCCCTGGGCGAGGTCCTTCTCCTGCTCGTAGAGCATGGCCCGCTGGAGGCTCTGCGCGATGCTGCTGCCGAGGGCGATCAGTACGTTGCGCTCCTCCGGGGTGAAGCCCCGCCGGTCGCTGTAGAGCAGGCCCATACCGCCGATCGGGCGGGCCTGGGCGATCAGCGGCAGATAGGCCGCCGAGGTGATGTCCAGTCCGGTGATGTGCGGCCACAGGATGGGGTAGCGCTCGGCGAAGTCCTCGGGGGACTCGATGAAGCGGGGGCTGAGAGTGCGCACGGCCTCGCTCATCGGGTAGGGCTCGTCGATCCGGGTGACGCGGGTGCCGGGCACGGAGGAGCCCTCGGGGCCCTCGGCGACGAGCCGGATGCGGCCGGCCTCGACCAGGCCGAGGACCAGGCTCTTGGAACCGAGGAGGGCCAGCCCGTGGGAGTCCTTGACGACGTCGATGACGTCCTGCACGGTGCGCGCGTGGGCGAGGGCGGCGGTGGCGGTCTCCACGACGTTGGTCTGCCTGCGCCGGGCCGCGGCCTGGTCGGCCCGCTCCCGGCGGGCGGCGAGGTCGCCGAGTTCTTCGGAGGCGTCGCGGAGGATCCCGGTGATCCTGCGCGGCCGGCCCGTCTCGTCGCGCTGGATGTAGCCCTGCACGTGGGCCCAGCGCAGGCCGCCGTCGCGCAGGCGCAGGCGGACGTAGGTGCCGTAGTTCTGGCGGCCCTCCTTCATCGCCCGGGCCAGCAGGGCGTCCAGGCGCTCACGCTCGGACCGCAGCAGCCGCCGGCCCACGCTGCCCGGACGGCGGTCGTCCTCCCCGGGGGTGAGGTCGAAGATCCGGTGGGCCTGGGCGTCCAGGTGTACGAGCCCGGCGTCCAGGTCCCAGTCGAAGGTGCCCATGCCGTTGAGCGCCAGAATGGGATCGGGGTGGGCGGGCCAGTCCTCCGGGAGTGACAGGGCGGGGGCTCCCTGTTCAGCCATGGGGACACCTTGCCAGGGATCGGCTGATTCTTCGAGCCGGGGGTGGGGTAGCCGGGGCCCGTGACTTTCCCGGAGGACGAAGAGAGAGGAGCGCTCGACCGTGGGTTGGTTCACCGCACCCGAGTACTGGCTGAGCCGGCTGGTCTTCCAGCGGGCGCTCGCCGTGGTGTACCTCGTCGCCTTCCTGACGGCGGCCCTCCAGTTCCGGGCGCTGCTCGGCGAACGGGGCATGCTGCCGATCCCCCGCTTCCTCCAGCGGGTGCCGTTCACCCGGGCGCCGAGCCTGTTCCACCTGCGCTACTCCGACCGGCTCTTCGCGGTCGTCGCCTGGGCCGGGTGCGCGGTGTCGGCGGCGCTGGTCGCGGGCGTGGACTCGCTGGTGCCGCTGTGGGCCGGCATGCTGCTGTGGCTCGTCCCCTGGGCGCTGTACCTGTCGATCGTCAACGTCGGGCAGACCTGGTACGGCTTCGGGTGGGAGTCGCTGCTGCTGGAGACCGGGTTCCTCGCGGTCTTCCTGGGCAACGACGAGGTGGCCCCACCGGTGGTCGTGCTGTTCCTGCTGCGCTGGATCCTCTTCCGGGTCGAGTTCGGCGCCGGGCTGATCAAGCTGCGCGGCGACGCCTGCTGGCGGAAGCTGACCTGTCTGCACTACCACCACGAGACGCAGCCGATGCCGGGCCCGCTGAGCTGGTTCTTCCACCATCTGCCGGGCCCGCTGCACAAGGCGGAGGTGGCCGCCAACCACGTCACGCAGCTGATCGTGCCGTTCCTGCTGTTCACCCCGCAGCCCATCGCCACGGCCGGCGCCGCGCTGATGATCGTCACCCAGCTGTGGCTGGTGCTGTCCGGGAACTTCTCCTGGCTGAACTGGATCACCATCGTGCTGGCGCTGTCCGCGGTCCGCTTCCCGGGGGGCGCGCCGTCCGTGCCGGCCGCGCCGCTGTGGTACGAGGTCGTGGTCCTCGCCGTGGCCGCGCTGGTGGTGTTCCTCAGCTACCGCCCGGTGGTGAACATGGTCTCCCGCCGGCAGGTCATGAACCGCTCCTTCGACCCGCTGCACCTGGTCAACACCTACGGCGCGTTCGGCAGCGTCACCCGCGTCCGCTACGAGGTGGTGGTGGAGGGCACGCTGGACGAGGTGCGGGACGAGGACCACGAGGACGCGGAGTGGCGGGAGTACGAGTTCCGGGGCAAGCCCGGTGATCCCCGGCACTGGCCGCGCCAGTTCGCGCCCTACCATCTGCGCCTGGACTGGATGATGTGGTTCGCCGCGCTGTCCCCGGCGTACGCGGGCGTCTGGTTCGGCGCGCTGGTGGAGCGGCTCCTGGAGAACGACCGCGACACCCTCCGGCTGCTGCGCCGCTCCCCCTTCCCGCCCGACGAGCCCCCGCGCTACGTCCGCGCCCGGCTCTTCCGCTACCACTACACGACCTGGCGGCAGCTGCGGGCGACCGGTGCCTGCTGGGACCGGACCTATGTGCGGGACTTCCTGCCGCCGACCCGGCTGGCGGCAGGCGCCCGGGAGCCGTGACCGGACCCCGTCGTCGGACCCGGACGGTACGGTCGCGGGCATGAGAGCTACGGGCACCTTCACCGTGAAGTCGTTCAACCCCACCGGTCTCAAGCCGGACCCGGACGTCTCCACCGGCCTCCCGGTCGGCGTCGCCACGCTGGAGAAGCACTTCGAGGGCGAGATCACCGGCCGTGCGGCGACCCTGTTCACCGCCGCGTACGACCAGGAGTCCGGCGTCGGCACGTATGTGGCGATGGAGTCGTTCGAGGGCACTCTGAACGAGCGGCGGGGCGCCTTCAACTTCGTCCACTCGGCCACGACGACCGGCACCGACCGCACGGCCGAGTTCTTCACCGTCGTCCCCGCGAGCGGCACCGGCGAGCTGGCCGGGATCACCGGCACCGGCGGCCTGCGGATCGACGCGGACGGCACGCACCGGATCTGGTTCGACTACGAACTCGGCTGAGGCGCGCCCGCCCGGTCACAGTCCGTACACCCGGGTCGCCGCCCCCTCGAAGACCGCCGCGCGTTCGGCGGCGGCCTTCGAGGTCAGTTCCCGGGCCGCGGCGAGGACCTCGGCGTATCCCACAGCCGGGGCGCACACCGGCCAGTGCGAGCCGTCCATCAGACGGTCCGGGCCGAAGGCGTCCAGGACCACGTCGTCGTACGGGCACAGACCGGCGGTGGTCCAGGTGGCGGGGTCGGTCTGGACCTGGTGGCGGACGCCCTTGAGGTGGCGGCCGCCGGGCAGGTCCCGCAGCCGGGCCCGTTCGGCGCGCGATGTCGAGCCGGGTGAGGTCCACCCGGCCGACCACGCCCGCGATCAGGTCGTGCGCGTCCGCCAGGGCCGGCAGCTCGGGGGCTCCTCGGGCACGGTGACCGTCTGGACGAGGACCGGGCGTTCGGCTCCAGCGGCACGGGCCTGCGGCTGAAGGTCCTCGACGGTGAGGTTCCGGCGCGGCGGCAGCGGTTCGTCTCCCCTGATCCAGTCCTGGTCGCGCACCGTCAGGTCCCGGACTGGTGGTGGGCGTCGACCGTCACGGCATCGCTCCTCGTGGCGGTTCCTCCGGGGGCAGCAGTCCGGTGTCTCTCAGCTCCTGCCAGAAGGCGGCGGGCACAGGTGTGGCGAACTGCTCGGCGCAGTCGCGGACTTCCTCGGCCGAGCGGGTACCGACCAGGACGGAGGCCACGGCCGGATGGTCGGCGCAGAACCTCAGGGCCGCGCCCCGCAGGGTGAGACCGTGGCGGTCGGCAACCGCCTTCATGCGCTGGGCTCGCTCCACCAACTCTGTTGCTGCACTGGCGTAGTTGTACGTGGCTCCGGGTCTGGGGTCCGCCAGCAGGCCGGAGTTGAAGGCGCCGCCGATGACGACGGACACGCCCCGCTCGGCGGCCGCGGGCAGCAGCTCCGTCCGGGCACGCTGGTCGAGCAGGGTGTACCGGCCGGCGCACAGCACCACGTCCACGTCCGTGTCGCGCACGAAACGGGTCAGCATCTCCGACTGGTTCATGCCCGCCCCGATGGCCCCGACCACGCCCTGGGCACGCAGTTCCTCCAGCGCCGGGTAGCCCTCGCGGAAGGCCTGCTCGGCGTGGTCGTCGGGGTCGTGGAGGTAGACGACGTCGACGCGGTCCAGGCCGAGCCGTTCGAGGCTGGCCTCCAGAGCGCGCCGTACCCCGTCGGCGCTGAAGTCCCACACCCGGCGGTGGGTGGCGGGCACGGCGAAACCGTGGGCGAGGTCGCTCCCGCCCTGGTTCGTGGGCGCGAGCAGGCGGCCGACCTTCGTGGAGATCGTGTACTCCGACCGGGGAAGGCCGCGCAGGGCCGCGCCGAGGCGGCGTTCGGACAGGCCGAGGCCGTAGTGCGGGGCGGTGTCGAAGTAGCGGATGCCCTGCTCCCAGGCGGCGGCCACGGCCGCCCGCGCCTGCTCCTCGTCCACCTCGGTGTAGAGGTTGCCGATGGCGGCGGCGCCGAAGCCGAGGGCGCTGACCTCGACCCCGCTCCCGCCCAGCGTCCTCACCGGGCCTCCCGGCGCGGCCGCAGGCCCCGCATGCCGCCGGCGACGGCGAGGGCGGTGCCGGTGGTGGCACCGGACAGCGGGCTCGCCAAGTACGCGACGGCCGCGGCGACTCCAACCGCGGCGACCATGCGTCCGTTGGGCCGGCGGGCCTCCGGCGCGGCGCGTTCGGCGGCCGGATCGGGGGCGGCGGCATGCCCTCCGGGTCCGTCGTCGGCGTCCGTGCGCAGTACGACGTAGGCCGCCGAGGAGTCGGGGTCCGGGCTCGTCGCGTCGAAGCCGTCGAGTTCGCGCGAACTGGGGAAGCGGATGTCGTAGGTGTCGACCGCGGTGATGCGGGCGGGCGTCGCGGACACGGATGGCCTTTCGGTCGGTGGCGGGGGAACTCGCGCGGTCGGGCCTGAATTCCGGTCGTACTCAGGGGCCGGGGGCCGGCAGTGGCGGTTCCGGACCACGGGTCCGGGACTCGGACCATTCGCGCAGTTCATCGGCGCCGACCTCCTCGATCACTGTCCGCAGGGTCTGCCGGGCCGCGGCGTCGCGTTCCGGTTCGGGCAGGAGCAGATACCGGTCGACGGCCCGGCGCAGGGTCTCGCGTGCCCGCGCGGTGAGCACCCAGCGGGAGCCGGGGTCGAACAGCTGTCGCATGCCGGTGAAGAACACGGCACCGCCCGCGATCACCGCGGTCAGCCAGGCCGGTGCGTGCAGACCGGCGGCGACGACCGTCACCGAGGTGGTGGCGAGGGCGCCCAGCTCCGTGCCGCGGTGCAGCCGCCTGGCCCGGTCACAGGACCGGATGTAGAACGTCAACTCCCTTTCGGCCAGAGCCAGCAACGGATCCGGCTGGGCGGCCCAGGAGTGGTCGGGCACCGTTCTTCGTGTCATCGCCACATCATCGTGGCCGCGCACCTCACCGGGAAAGAGCGGCACGGCGCGCGATCCCGCCGCGCCGCCCCCGGTTCAGGACCTCACACGCGCCGCAGCCGCAGCGTCACCAGCTCGAACGGGCGCAGCCGCACGACGATCCGGCCGCCGTCCCGCTCCGGTTCGGCCGTCTCGGGCAGGGGACGCTCCAGCAGGTCCGTCACCGTCACGTCCGCGACCCCGAACCCGGCCGTCAAGGTCGCCCTCGCCCGGCCGCCGTGGGCCTCGTGGAAACGGACCACCACGTCACCGCTGCCGTCGTCGGCCAGTTTCACCGCCGTCACGACCACCGCGTCCTCGTCCACCGTCACCAGCGGAGCCACCTCCCCGCCGCCGGTCAGCCGCCGCTCGGGCATGTTGATCCGCCAGCCCTCGCGGACCGCGTCCCCGATGTCCGCGCCGGGCACCAAGGCGTGCCGGAAGCGGTGCGTGCCCTGGTCGGTCTCGGGGTCGGGGAAGCGCGGGGCGCGCAGCAGGGACATCCGGACCGTGGTGGTGGTGCCCCGGTCGCCGTCGGTGCGGACCGTGCGGGTCACATCGTGGCCGTACGTCGAGTCGTTGACGACGGCGACGCCCCAGCCGGGCTCGGCCACATGCACGAAACGGTGGTTGCAGGCCTCGAACCTGGCCGCGTCCCAGGAGGTGTTGGTGTGGGTGGGCCGGTAGAAGTGCCCGAACTGCGTCTCCGACGCGTACCGTTCGGCGTGCACGTCGAACGGGAAGGCCAGCTTGAGGAACTTCTCCGTCTCGTACCAGTCCACCTCGGTGTCCAGCACCAGCCGCCGCTCCCCCGCCGGAAGCGACAGCACCTGGGTGACCCGGGAGTCCCCGAAGGACCGTACGACCCGTACCGAGGCACCGTCCTCGCCGGCCGTGACGGACTCGGCGTCGGTGAGGTCGGCGACCGTGTTGCGGTAGAACTCGTCCACGTCCCAGGCGTCCCACATGTTCGGGAGGTCCGGGTGCAGTTGGAGGAGGTTCGCGGCCCGGCCCGGAGCGATCGTCTCCCGGCCGGCCTCGAGGGCGTACGCCGAGACGACCAGGCCCCGGTCGTCGATCCCGATCCGCAGCAGACCGTTGTCCAGCACGTGTCCGCCGCCCGCGCGGGGCCTCAGCTCCGTGCTTCCCCCGGTGGCCGGGGTGGCGGCGCCGCCGGCCGGGACGCCCGCCCGCGCGTGCGGGGCCGCGTTGAAGACCAGCGGTGTGGCGCCCTCACCCGCCAGGGCGCGCTGCGCGGACTCGACGATCCGGTTCAGCTCCCCGGCGATCCGCTCGTACGTGGCCCGCGCCTCGCGGTGCACCCAGGCGATGGAGGAGCCGGGCAGGATGTCGTGGAACTGGTGCAGCAGCACGGTTTTCCAGATCCGGTCCAACTCCTCGTAGGGGTAGGCGAATCCGGTGCGTACGGCCGCCGTCGCCGCCCACAGCTCGGCCTCCCGCAGCAGGTGTTCGCTGCGCCGGTTGCCCCGCTTGGTCCCGGCCTGGCTGGTGAGGGTGGCGCGGTGCAGCTCCAGGTACAACTCACCGACCCAGACGGGGGCTTGCGGGTACTCGGCCTCGGCCCGGTCGAAGAAGGCCCGCGGTGTCTCCCACACCACCCGCGCGGAGCCCTCCAGGTCGCGCAGCCGGGCCGCCTTGGCGACCATCTCCCGGGTGGTGCCGCCGCCTCCGTCGCCCCAGCCGGTGGGGGCGAGGGAGTGCCGGGCGGCGCCCTTGTCCTTGAAGGTACGTGCCGCGTGGGCGATCTCGCCGCCCGTCATGGAGCAGTTGTAGGTGTCGACGGGCGGGAAGTGGGTGAAGATCCGCGTGCCGTCGACACCCTCCCACCAGAAGGTGTGGTGCGGGAACGCGTTCGTGCGTGACCAGGAGATCTTCTGCGTGAGCAGCCGGGTGGAGCCCGCCGCCCTGATGATCTGCGGCAGTCCGGCGGCGAAGCCGAACGTGTCGGGCAGCCAGGCCTCGTCGTTCTCGATGCCGAACTCGTCGAGGAAGAACCGCTTGCCGTGCACGAACTGCCGGGCCATCGCCTCCGAGCCGGGCATGTTGGTGTCGGACTCCACCCACATGCCCCCGGCCGGCACGAACCGCCCGTCGGCCACGGCCTTCTTCACCCGCGCCCACACCTCGGGCCGCCGTTCCTTGAGCCACGCCCACTGCTGGGCCTGGGACATGGCGAAGACGAACTCCGGCTCGTCCTCCAGCAGCGCGGTCATGTTGGACGCGGTGCGGGCCACCTTGCGCACGGTCTCGCGCAGGGGCCACAGCCACGCCGAGTCGATGTGGGCGTGCCCGACCGCGCTGATCCGGTGCGCGGAGGCGGCGGCGGGCGCGGCCAGCACCTCGGTGAGCCGGGCGCGGGCGCGCTCCGCCGTGCCGTTCACGTCCTGGAGGTCGACCGCGTCGAGCGCCCTGTCCACGGCGCGCAGGATCTCCCAGCGGCGCTGCGCGTCCGCCGGCAGCTCGGCCATCAGCTCGCCCAGCACCTCCAGGTCGATGACGAGCTGCCACACGTTCTCGTCGAACACGGCGAGGTCCATGCGTGTGAGCGTGTACTGCGGCTCGTCGCCCGCCGTCTCCCGGTCCCCGAGCGGGGTGGGCAGGAAACCGGGGATGACGGGGTTGGAGGCGGCCTCGATGTGCAGACGCACCTCCTCGCCGCCCAGGGCGGGGGCACCGACGCGGACCCACTGGTTGCGCGGGTTGAGCCCTTTCACCGGGGTGCCGTCCGGCCGGTAGACCAGGCCCTCGCACTGGAAGCCGGGCATGTTCTCGTCGAAGCCGAGGTCGAGCAGGGCTTCGACGGTTCTCCCGGCCCATGCCTCGGGCACGGTGCCGGTCACCCGGAACCAGCTGGTGCCCCACGGCGCACCCCACCGGCTGCCCACCTCGATCGGCTCGGGCTCGGCGGTTAGGCCCTCGGCGACGGGTACGGGCTCGCCGGGCGCGTGCCACACCGCCACCTCCAGCGGGACGGACTCGGGATACACGGCGGGACGGATGCGCTCGTCGAGCACCCGCCGGAGGCGGGCCTCGACGAGGCCGCGGTCATCATGCATACGGGACGCTCCGTGGGGGTGGGCGGGCGGCGGTCCGGGCCCGGCGCGGGCATCAGCGAGTTCGGGGGTCCAGGCCCGGCGCGGACACCAGCGAGTCCGAGAGTCCAGGCCCGGCGCGGACATCAGCGAGTCCGAGAGTCCAGGCCCGGCGCGGGCATCAGCGGGTCCGAGAGTCCAGGCCCGGCGCGGACATCAGCGAGTTCGGGGGTCCAGGCCCGGCGCGGACATCAGCAAGTCCGAGAGTCCAGGCCCGGCGCGGGCATCAGCAAGTCCGAGAGTCCAGGCCCGGCGCGGACATCAGCGAGTCCGAGAGTCCAGGCCCGGCGCGGGCATCAGCGGGTCCGGGGGTCCGGCCGTTCCCCGTCGGCCCTGCCCTCGCGCGGCTCGGTTTCCCCGGTGTCCGGCCGCGGTGCGCTCGGGCCCCGCAGTGCGAGCCGGCCGTCGCCCTCCTCGGGCCGGGCGCCGCCGGAGTTCCGGTCGCCGTGGCCGTTCAGGTTCTGCCGGACCGAGTCCAGGATCGTCAGGCCCTGGGCGACCAGACCGGCGGCGATCTCGCCGAGCCCGTCGGCACCGTTCAGGACGTTGACGTTGGCCCCGGAGAGGCCTCCCGCCGCCTCCTTCACGATCAGCGGCAGCTGGTCGATGAGCATCCGGTCCAGGGCGACACGGTCGTACGACGCCGCGGCCTCGGCCTGGACCTTCATCCGCTGCGCCTCCGCGGCGGCGAGGACCCTGACGCGTTCGGCCTCGGCCTCGGCGGGCTTCACGATCTCGGCCACCAGCTCCTGCTGGCGCAGCCTGGCCTGCCGCTGAGCGAGTTCGGTCTGGGCGTCGAGCACCTCCTGCCGGGCGTGTGCCTGCGCCAGCGGGCCGGCCTGGGCCGCCTGCGCCTGGGCACGGTCCACCTCGGCCGAGTACTCCGCCTTCACCACCGCGGTCTGCCGGGCGTACTCGGCCTGCTTGCGCGCCGCCTCCTGCTCCGCCTGGGCTGCGGCCTGGTTGGCCTGGGCCTGGGCGATCTGGGCCTGCCGCCGGATGGCCGCCTTGTGCGGCGCGGACATCGCGTCGATGTAGCCGGTGTCCCCGTCGTCGATCGACTGGATCTGCAGCAAGTCCACGATCAGGCCGATCTTCGCCATCTCGGTCTTCGAGGTGTCCAGCACCTCGGCGGCGAGCTTCTGCCGTTCCGTGACGATCTCCTCGACCGTCATCGAGCCGATGATGGCCCGCAGGTGGCCGGCGAAGATCCGGCCGGTCAGGACCGACATCTGGTCCTGGTCGGAGAGGAACCGCTGGCCCGCGTTGATGATGCTCTCGGTGTCGTTGCCGACCTTGAAGGCGATGACGGCGCGCACGTGCAGCGCGATGCCCTGCCTGGTGACGCAGGTCTCGACGACCTCGGACTCGCACATGGACAGGGTGAGGAAGCGGACCTTGCGGAAGACGGGGAGCACGAACTTGCCGTGGCCCGTCACCACCCGGAACGGCGCGCCACCCAGTCCCCGCCTGCCTCCGGAGATCAGCATCGCCTCGTCGGGGGCGGGAACGCGGTAACCGAACATGGTCTTGTTCTCCTTAGTCCGGATCAGTCCGGATCAGGCCGGATCAGGCCGGATCAGGCCGGATCAGCCCCGATCCACAAGATCGTCCCGCAATCTCTCCAAGGGGTCGCCCCACGCGATGACGTCGACCTCGCGACATCCGCGTGATTCGACCACGAGCACCGTCGCACCGATCGGCAGCGGTTCCTGCGACCAGGCGAGGAAGGTCTCGGAACCGCCTCTGACCCGTACCAGGATCTCGCCCGGACCGGCGGATCCGCGCGTTCCGATGAGAAGCTCCCCCGTGCAGCCGATCACGGCCTCGTCCTGTGCCATCGCCGACCGGTTCCCCTCGTACGCGTCCTCTGCCTTCGACCTTAGACCCACTCGGACGGGCCGCATACGCCGCTGCACCGGCCTTTCCGCGACGGGCACCTCTCGACCGCGGCACCCGCCGCCGGGCACAGTTCTCCCTGCGTACTCACGAGTACGAAACCGCCCGTCCCCCATCCGAGGAGCGCCCGTGACCAGCTGGGCCGGCCGCAGTGCCGCCGAGATCGCCGCCGCCGTACGCGAGAGGCGGGCCACGCCCCGCGAGGTGGTGGCCGAGCACCTCGCCCGTATCGAGCGGCTCGACAGCCGCGTCGGTGCCTTCCGCGCCGTCCGTGCCGAGGCCGCGCTCGAGGAGGCCGACGAGGTGGCGGCCCGCGGCGATCTGGCCGGGCTGCCGCTCGCGGGTGTGCCGGTGGCCGTCAAGGACAACCTGGCGGTGCGGGGCGAGTCCAGCCGCGTGGGTTCGGCCGCGACCTCGGACACGCCGGCCGTCGACGACCATGTCACGGTGGCCCGGCTGCGGGCGGCGGGCGCGGTGGTCGTCGGGGTGACGAACGTGCCCGAGCTGTGCGTCTTCGGCACCACGGAGGGCGTCCACGGCACCACCCGCAACCCGTGGGACACCTCCCGGAACGCGGGCGGCTCCTCGGGCGGCAGCGCGGCGGCGGTCGCCGCCGGCATGGTCCCGATCGCCCTCGGCAACGACGGCATGGGCTCGCTGCGCATCCCGGCCGCCAACTGCGGCCTGGTCACCATCAAGCCGGGTCACGGGGTGGTGCCCGCCGGTATCGGCGAAGGCGACTGGTTCGGCATGGCCGAGAACGGGCCGCTCGCCACGACCGTCGAGGACGCGCGGCTGATGCTCTCCGTACTGACCGGCACCGAGGCCGTACGCGGTCGGGAGGCGGCCCCGCGCTCCATCGCCGTGTCCGTGCGCAGCCCGCTCGCCGGGGTGGGCGTGAGCAGGCCCTACGCCGCCGCCACCCGGGACGCGGCACGGTTGCTGGCCGGGGCCGGTCACCGGGTGCGCCGGGCCGAGCCGCCGTACCCGATGTCGCTGGGCGTGACGGCTCTGCGGCACTGGACGGCGGGCACGGCCGTCGACGCCGCGGGCCTGGACCCGCGGCGGCTGACCCGGCGCACCCGGGTGCATGCGGCCGTGGGGCGGCGGTTCCTGAACGGGGTGCGCGCTGACACGCGGCGGGAGGCGCTGCGGCGGCGGATGGAGCCGTTCTTCGCCGAGTACGACGTGCTGCTCACCCCTGCGCTGGCCCGCCGCTCCCCGCAGGCCGGGCCCTGGCACGAGCGTGGCTGGCTGCGCAACGTGCTGGCCGACACCTCCTACTCGCCGATGACCCCGCCGTGGAACCTGACCGGATGGCCCGCGATGACGGTGCCGTTCGGCACGCTGCCCTCGGGCGCCCCGTGCGCCGTTCAGCTGGTGGGCCGGCCGGGCTCGGAGGCGGACCTGCTGGACCTGGCGGAACAGGTCGAGCGGCTGCGCCCGTGGCCCCGTACGGCGGACCTGCCGCCGGGCCCGCAGGACCCGCTCTAGAGGGCCCGGTACATGATGTGCAGGGCCACCAGGCCGTGCCGGGGGTGCTCGAACGCCTCCGGCACCGTGCCGAGGATCCGGAAGCCGAGCGAGGTCCACAGCCCGACGGCGGGGTTTGTCTCCACTACGGCGTTGAAGACCATCGCGCGGTAGCCGGCGGCCGTCGCGGCTTCGAGGACGTGCTCGGCCAGGGCGCGGCCGATGCCGCGTCCGGCCTGGTCGGGGTCGACCATGAAGCCCGCGTTGGCGACGCGGGCCGCGGGACCGCCGTAGTTGGGGGTGACGTAGGCGGAGCCGACGATCGTCCCGGTGTCGTCCTCGGCGACGTACACGCGTTTGGCGGGGCTCATCCACAGGACCCGGGCATCCTCCTCGGAGGTGTCCGGGTCCCAGGCGTAGGTCTCGGCGGCGGCGACGATCCGGTGCCAGAAGGGCCAGATCCGCGGCCAGTCCTCGGCCGCGGCTTCTCTGATCAGCATGGGCGTGAGTCTGGCACGCCCATGCGGTCGGCGATCGCGACGGGTTCTGGCCGGTCAGTCCACGCTGGGCAGGATGTGCGGCTCGGCCAGGTCGTCCTCGTAGCCCGCCAGGCGGATCGGGGCGGAGCGGGCCCACACGTCGAGGCTGCCCAGTTCTGCGGGCCGTCGGCCCGCGCGCTCCGTGCGTTCGTTGGGGCGCTGCTCGCGATTCGTCTTCTCCGGTGTCACCGCGCACTCCTTATGTGTCGGTCACCCTCGGGGCAGCGGCCGGTACGCACCGCGCCGCCCGAAGCCCGCTCGGGTCTGGTTCTTTGGCATCTCGGACGCGGTGGCGTCGGCAACTGAGGTGCGAGCAGGCCGTGGTGCACCGGCTTGCCCCGGGACGGACCATGGGTGTGGATGGAACCCCTAGTCGCTGTCCGTCCACCCCAGATTAACCAAATGAGCGGACCCCTGCTCGATGGGGCTGCAAAGAGCAGGTAACTATCTGACGTCGCGCGTGTTGATTGGACCACTTACAGGGTGATTTGTCGCATCATGTGCGGGGCGGGATTCATCCCTGAGGGCTACCCGGCACATCCATGGGACAGTTCAGGTTCCGTTGGCCGCGCCGCAAGCTCGCCATGATCTGCTGACCCACCACGACGGCTTTCTCGCGGGAGGACCGACGCATGGAGCTGCGCAGCGCCGAGGAGCTCATGGACCTGCTGTACGCCTGCCCGCCCGACGCCCGCGCCCACGCCCTGCGCACCGCCGCCCTGCTGCGCCGGCACCATCCGGCCGACAAGGAGCTCCAGGTGGCGGGCCTGGTCCACGGCATCGGCGGGCTGTTGCGGCCAGGTGGCCGAACCGGTGCCTCCGACCCGGCGGCGGACGCGGTGCACGCGTTGCTCGGCGAGCGCGTCTCCCGCCTCGTACGGCGGCACGCGGCGCCCGCCGGCGGCCGTCTGCCCGACGAGTCCGACGAGGACGCGCTGTCGTTGCGCCAGGCGGCCGAGGAGGCCCGCAGCACCGGCTTCGACGCCGGCGTACTGGAGGACTGGCGCACGGTCCTGGAGCTGCTCGCGGCGGGCAACTACCGGCTGCGGACCGTGGACTGACACGACGTCGGGAGGGGCCCGGCCGGGCGGCCGGAGGGCCGTCCCGGCCGGCGGTTCACCACTTGCCCGGCGCGTAGTCCTTGAGGAAGACGCCGTACAGGTCCTCGCCCGCCTCGCCGCGGACGATCGGGTCGTAGACGCGGGCGGCGCCGTCCACCAGGTCGAGCGGGGCATGGAAGCCGGCCTCGGCGAGGCGCACCTTGTCGGGGTGCGGGCGCTCGTCGGTGATCCAGCCGGTGTCGACGGCCGTCATCAGGATGCGGTCCTTCTCGAACATCTCCTCGGCGCTGGTGCGCGTGAGCATGTTCAGGGCGGCCTTGGCCATGTTGGTGTGCGGGTGGCCGGCGCCCTTGTAGCCGCGGTTGAACACGCCCTCCATGGCGGAGACGTTCACGATGTAGGTGCGGCGGGCCGCGGCGGCCGCCATCGCCGGACGCAGCCGGCTGATCAGGATGAAGGGCGCCGTCGAGTTGCACAGCTGGACCTCCAGCAGCTCCACCGGCGTGACGTCCTCCACCGCCTGGATCCAGCTGTTGGTGTGGTGCAGGTCGGGCACCAGCCCGCCGGCGTCGATGGCCGTGCCGGCCGCGATCCGCTCCAGGGACGCCGAGCCGGAGACCAGTGCCAGGTCGGTGACGTCCTGGGCGGTGAGCGCGCCGCCGCCCGCCACCGGCAGCTCCGCGACCGCCCCCGAGCCGAACGTGCCGATCACCTCGGCCGCGGGCAGCTCACCGGCCGGCATCGGGGCCGACTCGGCGGCGACCAGCTCGCTGTAGGCCTGCGGGGAGCGCCGTACGGTCTGGGCTGCGTTGTTGATCAGGATGTCCAGGGGCCCCTCGGCGGCGACCGAGTCGGCCAGGGCCACCACCTGGGCCGGGTCGCGCAGGTCGATGCCGACGATCTTCAGCCGGTGGATCCACTCGTCGCTGTCGGGCTGGGCCTTGAAGCGGCGGATGGCGTCATTGGGGAAGCGGGTCGTGATCGTGGTGTGCGCACCGTCGCGCAGCAGCCGCAGCGCGATGTACATGCCGATCTTGGCTCGGCCGCCGGTGAGGAGGGCGCGCTTGCCCGTGAGGTCGGCGCGGGCGTCCCTGCGGGCGCGGTTCTCGGCGGCGCACCGCGGGCAGAGCTGGTGGTAGAAGTAGTCGACCTCGACGTAGCGGGTCTTGCAGACGTAGCAGGAGCGCGGGCGCTGGAGAATGCCCGCGATCTGCCCCGCCCGCGTCACGGACGAGGGCAGGATGCCCTCGGTCTCGTCGTCGATGCGCTGCGCGGAGCCGGTGGCCGTGGCCTCCGTGACCGCCTTGTCGTTCGCGGTCTTGGCGGCCCGGCGCTCCTGGCGGCGGCGCTGCTTGACCGTGCGGTAGATGTGCGAGGTGGCCCGGCGCACGGCGACGGCGTCCGGGTGGTCCACGTCGATCCCGTCGAGCTCCTTGAGCACGCCGAGGCACACGGCGAGGCGTTCGGGGTCGATCCCGGGCCCGTACACCACTTCGTCCGTGGCCGTCGAGCCTTCGTCTGTCACCGTCATCGCGCTGCCGTTCCCTGATCACCCGTGCGGCGCTCCGACTCGCGTCCGCTTTCGAACCGGGGATTTTACGGCAGCGCCGGGCCAGTAGGCCAAACCGCGGTGATCAGGATCCGCAGACCGTGATCAGGGTCTCCACCTCCTCGGCCACGGCGCGGGCGAGCCGGTTGAGGTCGGGCACGGCCTGCGCGTCGGCGACGAGCCCGTAGTGGACCTGGCCGCGGTAGGTGGAGATCGCGACGGCCAGGGACTGGCCGCGGGCCAGCGGCGCGAAGGGGTAGACCTCGGTCAGCGGGTGGCCGCCGAGTTTCAGGCCGATGCCGGGCAGCGGCACGCTGGTGACCAGGATGTCGAACCACAGCCGGGCGGCCTGGGCGACCAGTGGTCCGCCGAGCCGGTGGCCGAGGGCGGGCACGTGGTCGGCGAGCAGCGCGACCGCGCCCGCGCCCCGGTTGGGCCCGGCGTCCTTGTTGCGGTCCATGGCGGTGCGCACGGCGCCGAGCCGGCGCAGCGGGTCCGGGTCGCCGACGGGGAGCTCCATCAGGTAGCCGGAGAGCCGGTTGCCCTGCGGGTGGGCGGTGCGCGGGCGGCGCCTGGAGACCGGGATCAGGGCGCGGGGCGCGATCCCCTCGGTGCCCTCGCCCCGCTCGTCGAGCCAGCGCCGCAGGGCGCCGGCGACGACCGCGATCAGCACGTCGTTGACGGTGCCGCCGACGGCCTTGCGGACCAGGTGCACGTCGTCGATGTCGACGACCGCGCCGGCGGTGCGGCGGGTTCCGGTGGGCTCGGCGGTGAGCGCCGGGGTGGACCGTGTGGCGAGGGACGAGCGGGCGACCGAGGCGCCGATGTCCAGGGCGCGGCCCACGTCGGACAGGGCACCGCGCAGCGCCTCGGGCAGCTTGCGGACGTCGGGCAGCGGACCGCGGGCGGGCGCGGCCGGACGGGGCCGCGGGGTGGGCATGTCCATGGGGTCCAGAACAGCCGCGGCGAGGGTCAGGGCGCGCAGGCCGTCGGCGAGGGCGTGGTGGAACTTGAACAGCACGGCGAAGGAGACTCCGTCCTCGCCCGGCAGCACGTGCGCCTCCCAGGGCGGGCGGTTGCGCTCCAGCGGGCGCTGCATGAGCCGGCCCGCCTCGGCATGGAAGTCCGTGGCCGGGGCGTGCAGCCGGACGTGGTTGAGCGGGTCGAAGCCGGGGTCGGGCTCGCGGGCGGCGCCGCCGAAGCCGAGCGGCGGGCGCAGCGCCTGGGCGAGGGGCCGGCGCAGGTCCAGCGGCCGCCACACGTCCCGGATCCGCATGCGCAGGCCGGGCACGGCGGCCGCGCGGGCGGCCAGCAGGTCGGCCGCGTGCGCGCCGGCGGTCGGCGAGTGGGCGGAGAAGACCCCGAGGGCACCGAGGTGCATGGGGTGGTCGGCGGACTCGATGTTCCAGAACGCCAGGTCGAGGGGAGCGAGCAGGTCGGGAGTCAATGGCTTGCCTCGCATCGGCGGTGGGTGTGTAGGCAGTCAACCGCCCTCGACTGATTACAGTCAAGTACGATCAAGCTACTCTCAGTTAACAACAGATTAAGTCGGACCCTCGGAGAAAGGGGTGGGACACATGGGGCCTTTGAGGTCACTTCGGGCCTGCCGCGGGTGTCATCGCAGGGCGGGTGGCGCGGCCTGCGCGGACGTGCCCCACGCCGAGGGCCGCGGTCCCACGGTGTAGCTCAGGGTGCCGAGCGACCGCAGGGCGCGGGTGGTCAGATACGTCCGCTCGTGCGGCACCCCGCCGGCCCGGACCGACTGGATGTACCGGTCCTCCCGCGAGGTGCCCGGTGCCGTGATGGTGAGGCCACCGCGCGGGTAGTAGCGGCGGTCCAGTCGCAGGTCGACGCGTTCGAAGACGGGCGTGGACAGGCCCCAGGCGGGATAGCCGGGCTGGACGGGGAACAGGCCGACGGAGGCCAGCACGTTCCAGGCGGACATGGTGCCCAGGTCGTCGTTCCCGCTCAGCCCGGCCGGCTCGTCGGTGAACAGGGTCAGCGCGGCGTGCACGACGTCGGTGGTCTTCCACGGCTGCCCCGTCGACAGGTAGGTGTACGGCGCGGCGAGGTCCGGCTCGTTCATCGGGTTGTACTTGTCCGCGCCGTAGTAGGCGTACGGCCCGTTGACCCAGGTCTCGCGGACGGTGCGCTCCGGGTCCCTCAGCAGGTCGGCGTAGGCGAAGAACGCGTCGAGCCGCTCGTTGGCGGCGCGCCGGCCGCCGATCAGGCGCACCAGGCCGGGCATGTCCTGCGGCACCAGCCACTGGTACTGCCAGGACGTGCCCTCGTGGAAGCCGACGCCGCGGGCCGGGTCCGCCGGTCCGGTGAAGGCGCCGGAGGCGTCGCGGGCACGGAAGAAGCCGGTGGCGGGGTCGAACAGCTCGCGGTAGGCGCGGGAGCGGGCGGCGTACCGCGCGGCGTCCCCGTGGTGGCCGAGGGCGCGGGCCATCTGCGCGAGCATCGCGTCCGACAGGGCGTACTCCAGGGTCGCCGACGCGCCGAACGCGTAGTCGGAGTGACCGGGCTTCGCGGGCTCGTGGCCCTTGCGGTACGGGACGTAGCCGCGGCCGAGGTAGTCCCGGTTGGCGTCGCGGCCCACGGCCGGGGAGTCGGCGGGCGGCACCCCGTCGGCGTTCCGCCTCAGCGCCCGGTAGGCCCGCTCCTCGTACCCCTTCAGCAGACCCTGCTGGTAGGCGTTGGTCAGGAACGGGGTGACCGGGTCGCCGGTCATGACGTTCGTCTCGACGGTGCCGTAGCCCCACTTGGGCAGCCAGCCGCTCTCCTCTGCGACCCTGATCACCGAGATCGCCATGTCCCGGGACTCGCGCGGCGCGAGCAGGGCCAGCAACGGGGCCTGGGTGCGGTAGGTGTCCCAAAGCGACCAGTTCTGGTAGTAGGTGAAACCCCGCGCGCGGTGGATCCGCCCGTCCCAGCCGGTGTAGCGGCCGTCGGCGTCGCTGCCGGTGTTCGGCGCCAGGAACGAGTGGTACAGCGCCGAGTAGAACGTACGGCGCAGGACCGCCCCGCCGCCCCGGACGCGCACGTCGCCCAGCCGCCTCTCCCAGGACCGCCGGGCCGCGTCGCGCACCGCGTCGAAGGAACGCCCGCCCTCCGCGGCCAGGTTGCCCGCCGCGCCGGCCGCGTCGACGTAGGACAGCGCGGTCGTCGCCTCCACCGTGCGGTCCTCGGTGGTGTCGAAGCGGACATAGGCGCCGCCGTGTCCGGTTCTGGACCCCGCCGTGACCGTGGTGCCGTCCCAGGTGCCGTACGCCGTGAACGGCCGGTCGAAGCGGGTGACGGTGTAGACCGTGTAGGGCCGGGTGTCCCGGCAGAAGCCGCGGCCCGTGATCGCGGTCCGCACGGTGCGGTCGTCCAGGATCTCCACCTTCGCGGCGACCGGCTTGTGCAGCGCCTGGGCCGCGTTGAGCAGGATGTTGGCCTTGCCGGTGGCCGGAAAGGTGTAGCGCTGCACCCCGGTACGCGCGCTCGCCGTCAGTTCGGCGCCGATACCGCCGGCACCGCCGGTACCGGAGGACAGGCCGACGCGGTAGTAGCCGGGGCTCGCCCGCTCGGTGCCGTGGCTGAAGACGGCCGCGTACTTGGCGTAGTCCGTCCGAGTGACGTCACCGGTGGTCGGCAGCACCGGCAGGTCGCCGCCGATGCGGCAGCCGACGCCGGAGAGGTGGACCAGGGAGAAGCCGCGGACACGGTCCTGGGCGTGGTCGTAACCGGTGCTGTGACCGGTGTCCGGCGAGAGCTGCACCATGCCGAAGGGCACGGCAGCGCCGGGGAAGGTGTTGCCCTCGTTCGCGGTGCCGATGAACGGGTCGACCAGATCGGTGAGCCGGTCGTCGCGCGCTTCGGCGGCCGGTGCGGCGACGGGAGCGGCGGTCAGCGCGGACGCTGCCACCGCCACCGTCGCGCACAGGCGCAGGTGCCGGGTCCATCTCATGCAGGAAGACCTCCGAAGGAGACGTCACTGCCTGCATGATCAGGTCTGAGGGCCGGTCAGCCCGGCAACCGGCGGGTGTCGCGCGCGACGCGTCGCGGATCGGCGCCCCCCGCGCGGCCCTCGGACGCGCCGCGTCGGGCTACGGGACCAGCTGTCCCTTGCCGAGGGCGATCACCCCGCCCCGGGAGACGGTGTACAGCTCGGCGTCCCGCTCGGGGTTGACGCCGATCGTCGCGCCGGGCGGCACCTCGACGTTCTTGTCCAGGACCGCGCCGCGCACGATGGCGCCCCGGCCCACCCGGACGTTGTCGTGCAGCACCGAGCCCTGGACGACCGCGCCCGGGTCGACCCGGACACCCGGCGACAGCACGGAGCGGGTGACCTGCCCCCGGATCAGGCAGCCGGCGCTGATGATCGACTCGCCCGCGATCCCGCCCGCGTTGAACCGGGCCGGTGAGAGCTGACCCGAGTGGGTGTAGATCGGCCAGTCGCGGTTGTAGAGGTTGAACGCGGGGCGCTCGGCGATCAGGTCCATGTGCGCCTCGTAGTACGCGTCGAGCGTGCCGACGTCCCGCCAGTAGCCCTGGTCGCGGCTGGTCTCGCCGGGCACGTGGTTGGAACCGAAGTCGTACAGCTGCGCCTCGCCGCGGTCGGTGAGCTGGGGCAGGATCGAGCCGCCCATGTCGTGCACCGACCGCTCGTCCTCCGCGTCCCGCTGAAGTGCCTCGATCAGCACCTTGGTGGAGAAGACGTAGTTGCCCATCGAGGCGAAGACGCACTGCGGGTCGTCGGGCAGCCCCGGCGGGTCGGCAGGCTTCTCCAGGAAGCGCTGCACGGTCTGCCCGTCCGAACCGGGGGTGATCACCCCGAACGACGACGACTCGGCGCGCGGCACCCGGATGCCCGCGACCGTCACGCCCGCGCCGCCCTCGATGTGCTCCTTGAGCATCTGCCGCGGGTCCATGCGGTAGACGTGGTCAGCACCGAACACCGCTACGTAGTCGGGCTGTTCGTCGTGGATCAGGTTGAGCGACTGAAGGATCGCGTCGGCGCTGCCCAGGTACCAGCGGGGCCCGAGCCGCTGTTGGGCCGGGACCGGGGTGATGTAGTTGCCGAGCAGGCTGGACATCCGCCAGGTGGTGGTGATGTGCCGGTCCAGCGAGTGCGACTTGTACTGGGTCAGCACGCAGATGCGCAGGATGTCGCCGTTCACGAGGTTGGACAGGACGAAGTCGACGAGCCGGTAGGTGCCGCCGAACGTGACCGCGGGTTTGGCGCGGTCCGCGGTCAGGGGCATCAGCCGTTTGCCCTCTCCGCCCGCGAGGACGATCCCGAGGACCGAAGGTCCACCACGACGCATGGTCGCTCCCCTCACCCGGTTGCCTCCCTCCTGCACCTGAGCAGGAGGGATGGAGCCCTAAGCCTGTCCGAGGATCTCCTCGTAGAGCCGCACGGTGCGCCGGGCGACCGCGTCCCAGCCGAACTCCTCCACCGCGCGCCGCCTTCCGGCCTCACCCATGCGGCCGGCGCCGTCCCGGTCCGCGAGCACCGTGTCGAGGGCGCGGGCGAGCCCGGTCTCGAAATCGTCGTCCACCGGCACGAGTACCCCGGTCCGTCCGTCGTCGACCACCTCGGGGATCCCGCCGACCCGGGAGGCCACGACGGGGGTGCCGCACGCCATCGCCTCCAGGTTGACGATGCCCAGCGGCTCGTAGACGGAGGGGCAGACGAAGACGGTGGCGTGGGTGAGGAGCTGGATCACGTCCGGGCGCGGCAGCATCCGCGGAATCCAGTGCACGCCGTCGCGGGTCCGGCTCAGCTCCTGGTACAGGTCCCGGAACTCCCGGTCGATCTCCGGTGTGTCCGGCGCACCCGCGCACAGCACCACCTGCGCGGCCGGGTCGATGTCCCGTACCGCCCGCAGGAGATGGGGCACGCCCTTCTGCCGGGTGATGCGGCCGACGAACAGCACGTACGGGCGGTCCGGGTCGAGGCCGACGCGTTCGAGGGCGTCCGTGCCGTGGTCCGGCCGGTAGAGGGTGGTGTCGATGCCGTTGTGGATGACGCGCACCCGGGCCGGGTCGAGCGCCGGATAGCAGTCGAGGATGTCCTCGCGCATGGCGCCGGAGACGGCGACGACCGCGTCGGCGGACTCGATCGCGGTGCGCTCGGCCCAGCCGGACAGGGCGTAGCCGCCGCCGAGCTGTTCGGCCTTCCAGGGGCGCAGGGGCTCCAAGGAGTGCGCGGTCATCACGTGCGGCACGCCGTACAGCAGTTTGCCGAGGTGACCGGCGAGGTTGGCGTACCAGGTGTGGGAGTGGACGAGTTCGCGGCCCTGGAGCGCGGCGGCCATGGCGAGGTCGACGGAGAAGGTGCGCAGCGCGTCGTTGGCGCCGTCCAGCGCGGTCCAGGGACGGTGGCGTACGACGCCGTCGGCGCGGCCCTCGCCCCAGCAGTGCACCTCCAGGTCCACCAGCGGCCCGAGCTCCCGCGCGAGGAACTCGACGTGGACGCCCGCACCGCCGTAGACGTCCGGCGGGTACTCCCGGGTCAGCAGTCCCACGCGCACCCGCAACCCCCTGGTCCGAAGCGGCCGGTCGCCTTCATGGTCACTCAGATGCGGCCCGTGGGGAAGAGCCCGGCACCCGGGTGAAGCAGCAATCCCCGCAGAGGCCGCCGCCGGGGACGCGGTAGTAGAGGCAGCAACTGCGCCGCCGGAAGCCGGTGCCGGTGCCCGTGCCGGCCCCGTGGAGGAGGGGGTGGGCGAGGAGGCGTGCGGCCAGTTCCCGGGCGTGGTGGCCTGCCGCGGTACGGCCGCTGTCGCGCGCCCGGCTCTCCAGCAGGCGTGCCGCGGCCGCCAGCGCGGAGGCCGCGTTGCCCCGCAGCAGCCCGGGTGCGAGGCGGTAGCGGGCGCGCAGGGCGGCCGCCAGGGGTTCGAGGTGCCCGTGCAGGACGGCGTCCGCGACCGTGTCCGGGTCCGCCGGGCGGGCGCGCACCTCGGTGAGCCACAGGTCGTCCGGGGCGCTGCCGGCGGGGTCCCAGCGGATCAGGCGGGCGTCCAGGTCGGGGAGCCGCCCGTACAGCACGGCGCAGCCGAGCGCGGCCGACCACAGCCGGGCGGCGAGTGCCTGGTGCGCGACCGAGGCGGCGACCCGGGCTTCGGGGGCGCCGATGCCGTCGGCGACCCGGCGGACCCGTACGGCCAGGGGATGCCCGTCGGGGTCGGTCGCCGGGTCGGTGGTGGAGGCGGTCGTGGGATCGGTGACGGGGGCGGTCGTGGGATCGGTGACGGGGGCGGTCGTGGGATCGGTGACGGGGGCGGTCGTGGGATCGGTGACGGGGGTGGCGTAGGCCTGGGCGAGGGAGGGCAGTGGCCGGTGCGGCGGGGCGCCCGTGCGCAGGACGAAGAAGCCGCCGAGGTCGTTCAGTGCGGCGAGGTCGGGGGCGAGGTTCACGGGAAGCAGTAGTACCAAGGCCCGTCGAGCGGTGCGCAAGGGGTTCCGGCAGGCGCTGCGCGCCCCCGTGTCGCCCACCCAGGGGAGGACGGCGGGCGGGGCGTACTCCATCGGCAGTAGGACCTAATGACTGCTCAGGGACGACGACGGGAGGCGATCGGCACGGCAGGGTGGTCAACCATGGAAGCCGACCGTTCGTCGCGCCGGGGTCGCCGCCCCAGCCCCACGCGGAGGTGCAGCTCATGAGCGCCCTCGCGCTGTCCGTGCTGCTGTCCTTCGTGTCCGCCGTGGCCTACGCCGGCGGTGCGATCGTCCAGGAGCGGGTCGCGGTGTCCTCGCCCGGCGAGCGGTACGCGCCGCTGCGCCGGCCCGCCTGGTGGGCGGCGCTGGTGCTGAACGGTCTCGGCGGGCTGCTGCACGTGGTGGCCCTGGCCTGCGGACCGCTCAGCCTGGTGCAGCCGCTGGGCGCCCTCACCATCGTGTTCGCGCTGCCGATGGCGGCGCTGTTCGTCGGCCGGCGGGCCGGCGCGGCCGCCTGGCGTGGCGCGATCATGGCGACGGTGGGGCTCGCGGGTCTGCTGTCCCTGGTGGGCGCCTCCCAGGCCCAGTCGCTGAGCACCGCGCAGCGCGGGGGCCTGGCCGTGGTGACCGCCGGTGTGGTCACGGCGCTCACGGTCGCGGGCCGGGCGGCGCACCGGCATCCGGCGGTGCGCAGCGTGCTGCTCGCCACCGGCTCCGGCATCGCCTTCGGCATGTCCTCGGTGTTCACCAAGACCGTCACGGTCGACTTCACCGGCGGGATCGCGGCGTCGGAACTGCCGTCCCTGGCCGCGATAGGAGTCCTGGCCACGGCCGGGATCCTGCTGTCGCAGGCGTCGTACCGGGGTGGTGGCCTGGCGGCGCCGCTGGCCACGCTGACGGTGGTGAACCCGGTGATGGCGGCCGCGGTCGGGCTCACGCTGTTCGGCGAGACCTTCCGCTACGGCACGACGGGCACCGTGCTCGCCCTCGGCTGCGGTGTGGTGGCCGCGGGCGGGCTGATCCTGCTGACGACCGAGCGCATCGAGCGTACGGCTCCGGTCGTGGTGAGCGGGCCGGTCCCGGACGGGGAGGCGTCGCCCGCCGGGTTGGCGTCGCCCGCCGAGGCGGCGCTGTCCGCCGAGGCGTCCGGGGCCTCCGGGCGGGGCGTGAGGGTGGACGCGGTCGTCGTCCCGGTCGTACCGGCGGCGCGGGAGGAGGACCCCGCGCAGGGCGAACCGCCGCTCATCCTCGGCCTGTTCTACGGTGCCCCGTGCTACGGCGGGCAGTTCTACGCGAACCCCTGCGTACCGGTGCCCGCGCCCGACCGACAGGAGTCCCGCGTCGGATCCTGACCTCCGGCGCCCGGACCTGGGACTGGGTCTGGGTGGGTGCGGGTCCAGGTCCGGGTACAGGTCCGGATCCGGGTACGGGTCCGAGTCCGGCTCTGGACCCGGGTTCCGGACCTGTTGCGGCGGCTCAGATCCTGACGCCGCGGGCCCTCAGATAGGCGAGCGGGTCGACGTCGGTGCCGAAGCCGGGCCCCGTCCGTACCTCGAAGTGCAGATGCGGTCCGGTGACGTTGCCCGTGGCCCCCGAGCGGCCGATGCCGCGCCCGGCGGCGACCGTCTGCCCGGCCCGCACGGATATGGCCGACAGGTGGCCGTACTGTGTGTAGTGGCCGTCGGCGTGCCGGATGACCACCTGGTACCCGTAGGCGCCGCCCCAGCCCGCGCTGACCACCCGGCCGGCCGCGGCCGCCTTCACCGAGGTGCCGGTGGGCACCTCGAAGTCGACGCCGGTGTGGTAGCCCTTCGACCAGTGGGCGCCGGTCGCGTGGTAGGGCGTGCCGACGCTGCCGCCGACAGGGGCGACGAGGGTGTGCGTGGTGGCATGGGGCCGGGACTTGGGCGTGCCGGCGGCGGGCTTGGCCTCTCTGGCGGGACGCGTGGCGGTGGACGGCTTGCGGTGCGGCTCGGTCGTCGTACGCGACTTGGGCACGGCGAGCCGCTGGCCCGGCAGGATCAGGTTCGGGTCGGTGCCCACGGTCGTACGGTTGGCCGCGTACAACTGCCGCCAGCCGCCCGAGACATGACGCTCCTCGGCGATGCCGGAGAGGGTGTCGCCGCGGACCACCTTGTACATCTCGGCGCTGCCGGCCCGCGCCTGCGGGGCGGTCTGCGGCCGTACGTCGACCTCGCGGGCGGTGCTCTTGGCACCGCGCACGGTCCGCTGTCCGGCCGTGTCCGGGTGGACGTCGGGGGCGCCGCCGCCCCGGGCGAGACCGGCCCGCGTCGAGCACACCGGCCAGGCACCGGGCCCCTGCCCGTCGAGCACCTTCTCCGCGACGGCGATCTGCTGGTCCCGGGTGGCCAGGTCCGCTCGGGGCGCGTACCGCGTCCCGCCGTACGCCTCCCAGGTGGACCGGGTGAACTGGAGCCCGCCGTAGTAGCCGTTGCCCGTGTTGATGTGCCAGTTGCCGCTCGACTCGCAGGCGGCCACCTTGTTCCAGGTGGACGCGTCGGCGGCGTGCGCGGCTCCGGCGCCGATGAGCGGAATGGCCATACCGGCGCCGCCCGCCGTGACGGTGAGCGAGGCGCGGTTGATCCTGTTCGGCTGGTACCGGCGGTGCCGGCCGCGTACGGCCATCTCAAGCCCCCCTCGACATGCGTCAGGAGGGGCGAAAGTAACCGCCGCGAACAGGCCGTGACAAGACGGCTATCGGCCGGTTCGTCACCCCAACCGGCCAGTTACGGACCCTGATTGGCCGGATCCGCGGGCCGCACGCTGAGCCACTGGGCCCCCGCCGCGCGTATGGAAGGGTGCCGGGTCCGGATGTGCGCCCGCCGTACCGGCACGTCAGGATGGTCGAAAGGGTATGAACGGCGATACTGGCGGGCAGCGGTGCGGCGGACGGCAGGCCGACGACGAGACCGGCGGCGGACCGGCCGTCAGCGGCACCGGCGGCGGACCGGCCGACGGCACCGGCGGCGGGCCCCAGCGTTCCACTTGATGATTCACCGGATTTTCGAGGAGCAGGCGGTATGAGCACTACAGCCCAGATCGGCGTCACGGGACTCGCGGTCATGGGCCGCAACCTCGCCCGCAATTTCGCGCGCAACGGCTACGCGGTCGCACTGCACAACCGGACGGTGGCCCGGACGCACGCCCTGGTCGAGGAGTTCGGGCACGAGGGGGACTTCGTCGCGGCCGAGACCGCGAAGGAGTTCGTGGCGGCCCTGGAGCGGCCGCGCCGCCTGGTCATCATGGTGAAGGCCGGCGAACCGACCGACGCGGTGATCCAGGAGTTCGCCCCGCTCCTGGAGCCCGGCGACATGATCATCGACGGCGGCAACGCGCACTTCGCGGACACCCGGCGCCGGGAACGCCAGCTGCGCGAGCAGGGCATCCACTTCGTGGGCGCCGGGATCTCCGGTGGCGAGGAGGGCGCGCTGCACGGGCCGAGCATCATGCCGGGCGGCTCGAAGGAGTCGTACCAGTCGCTCGGTCCGATGCTGGAGAAGATCTCCGCGAAGGCGAAGGACGGCGCGCCGTGCGTCACGCACGTCGGCCCCGACGGTGCCGGGCACTTCGTGAAGATGGTGCACAACGGCATCGAGTACGCCGACATGCAGTTGATCGGCGAGGCGTACCAGCTGCTGCGGGACGTGGCCGGGTACTCCCCCGCGCAGATCGCGGAGATCTTCCGCACCTGGAACACGGGCCGGCTCGACTCGTACCTGATCGAGATCACGGCGGAGGTCCTGTCCCACGTGGACGCGGCGACCGGCAAGCCGTTCGTGGACGTGGTGGTGGACCAGGCCGAGCAGAAGGGCACCGGCCGCTGGACGGTCCAGATCGCCCTCGACCTGGGCGTGCCGGTCTCGGGCATCGCGGAGGCGGTCTTCGCCCGTTCCCTGTCGGGCCACGCGGACCTGCGGGAGGCCTCGCGCGGACTGGCGGGCCCGAAGGCGTCCCCGCTGAGCGAGTCGGAGGCGGCCGCCTTCGCCGACCGGGTGGAACAGGCGCTGTACGCCTCGAAGATCGTGTCCTACACCCAGGGCTTCCACGAGATCGCCGCCGGCAGCGCGGAGTACGGCTGGGACATCGACCTCGGCGCGGTCTCCGCCATCTGGCGCGGCGGCTGCATCATCCGCGCGGCCTTCCTGGACCGGATCCGCGCGGCTTACGACGCCCGCCCGGACCTGCCGAGCCTGCTGTCCGACGACACCTTCGCCCAGGAGATCGCGGCGGCCCAGGACGACTGGCGCGAGGTCCTGGTCGCCGCGACCCGGCAGGGCGTGCCGACCCCCGGCTTCTCCGCCGCCCTCGCGTACTACGACGCCCTGCGCGCCGAGCGGCTGCCCGCCGCGCTCACCCAGGGGCAGCGGGACTTCTTCGGCGCCCACACCTACCGGCGGGTGGACCGCGACGGTTCCTTCCACACGCTGTGGGGCGGGGACCGGTCGGAGGTGACGGCGTAGGGGTTCCGGCTTCGCCGGCCTCCTCGGCCGGGAGTACGGGAGTAGCTGCGTAGCAGGCAGAAGACGGTGGGCGGCTGGGGAGCCGCCCACCGTCTTCCTTCATTCGCGGGCGGGGCGTGACCCCGGAACCCGACCTGACTCCGGGACCGAGAGATGCCCGCCATACGCCTGCGCGGTACCGGGGTCGGGTCGGTCCCGGGGCAGGTCAGGCCCCGGGGTCAGGTCGGGTCCCGGGGTCAGGTCGGGTCCCGGGGTCGGGTCAGGTCCCGGGGTCAGGCCGGACGTCAGGCCCAGAGACCAGGTCAGGTCCCGGAACCAGGCCGGACATCAGGCCCAGAGACCAGGTCAGGTCCCGGAACCAGGCCGGACATCAGGCCCAGAGACCAGGTCAGGTCCCGGAACCAGGCCGGACATCAGGCCCAGAGACCAGGTCAGGTCCCGGAACCAGGCCGGACATCAGGCCCAGA
>NZ_JBIAXS010000003.1:0-23071 GCF_042896885.1 Streptomyces sp. NPDC001231 | reverse complement strand
AGAGACCAGGTCAGGTCCCGGAATCAGGCCGGGTCCCGGGGTCAGGCCGGACGTCAGGTCAGGGGTGGTCCCGGCTCCGGGTTCGGGACCGGCTCCGGGCCCGGCGGGATCGGGGACGGCGGGGGCTCCGGAGGCGGAGGACCGGGCGGAGGGCTGGGGATCGGGCCCGGGGGCGTGGGCGGGATCGGGCCTGGGCCTGGCGGCGGGGCCGGGGGCGGAGGCCCGGGAGGCGGGGTCGGGCCGGGGCCTGGCGGTGGGCTCGGCGGCGGCCCTGGTGCCGGAGGGGGTTCCGGGGCCGGGGGCGGCTCCGGTGTGGGCACGGGGTGCGGTTGCGGCTGCGGATGCTGGGGGTCCGGACCCGGCATGGGTGAGGGCGAGGTGGGGTCCGGGTACGGGTCGGTCATGACGTCCTCCGGCCAGTCGGTCGACATCGGCTCTGGACTACTCCCCCACCTACCCGACCGCCGCGCCACCAGTCACCCGACGGAGGCACGGCGAGCAGCCGGGCGGACTCATGGGGTGCGGGCGGCCTGTTCGGCTATGCGGGGGTGTCGAGCGGTCGGGCGGGGCTGTGCCGTGCCGCGCGTGCCGCTGCCTCGAAGCCCGGGCGCGGGCTGGCGAGGACGGGGACCGGGGTCGTCGTGAGGTCCTGGGCGGGAGCCATGGAGGCCTGGGCGAGGACGATCGCGTCGGCGTGGGTGACCCGGTCGGCCACCGCGGCCACTTCGCGCACGTATCCCTCGTTGTCGCCGGCCTCGAAGCGGGACCAGGCGGCGTCGACGAGCACGGGGCGGACGGTGACGGTGCGCCCGGCGCGGCGGGCCTCCTCCTCGATGAGCGCGGTGGTCGGCGCGAGGGTGCTCGCCAGCGCCGCGAGGAGGACCACCCGTGACCCGGCGGCGACCGCGGCGGCCGCCATGGGGCGGTCCACCCGCAGCACCGGCACGGCGAGCCCCGACGCCCCCGCCCCCTCCGCGACGCCCCCGAGGGTCGAGCAGGTGCACAGGACCGCCCGGGCGCCCTCGGCGACCGCCCGGTCCAGCACCGCCCCCACCGCGTCCGTCACCGCCGCCGGACCTTCCCGGCGGGCCCGGCGCAGCATCTGCTCGTCGACGAAGTGCCGTAGCCGGAGGCCGGGGTGGGTCTCGTCGCGCAGCGCGTCGAAGACCGGGACGTGCACCGGCGAGGTGTGCAGCAGGGCGAGCATCGACCGCTCAGAACCGTTCCGGATGCGCCGCGAGCCACTCCCGCGCGGCACCCAGCAGCTCGGGTTCGGCCGCCGGTGCCTCGTCGCGGTGACGTTCGGCCCACTTGACGACGTACGGACAGAGCGGGGCCACGGCGGCACCCTCGCGCCCGGCGATGGCGTACAGCTCGCGCGCCGGCGAGCCGGCGATGCCCCTGCCCTCGTGAGCCGGCTCCACGATCGTGTGGACGGGTACCAGGGCGCGCCCGGGCCGTTCGAGGACGAAGTACTCGGTGCGGCCGACGACCGCACCGCCCTCCACCGCCTCGAGGCGTCCCGCCGTCCGGTCGTCGCGGCTCTCGATGTCGCTCACGGTCACGCCCCTGGTCGGTCAGCTCGATACGGCCTGCGGGCTGCGCTCCTGGTCGGAACCCGGCACCGGCTCGGAGGCGTCGGCGCCGAGCGCCACCATACGGTTGTCCGCGTCGACGTGGACGACCCGCGGCTGAAAGGCCCGCGCCTCGGCGTCGGTGACCTGGGCGTAACTGATGATGATCACCAGGTCTCCGGGGTGCACGAGGTGCGCGGCGGCACCGTTGATCCCGACGACCCCGGACCCGCGCTCCCCCTCGATGACGTACGTCTCCAGGCGGGCGCCATTGGTGACGTCGACGATGTGGACGAGCTCACCGGGCAGCAGATCGGCGGCGTCGAGCAGGTCCGCGTCGATGGTCACGGATCCCACGTAGTGCAGGTCGGCCTGGGTGACGGTGGCGCGGTGGATCTTGGACTTGAACAGAGTACGCAGCACTTTGGACTCCTGGAAGACGGCTCCCTGCCTGCTTGCTGCAGGTCAAGGGCGTCCTTCACTGTACATCGGCATGTCTTCGACTCGAAGACGTCCCAGAGCATCGTGCGCCGTGGCGAGCAGGCTTCTCACCTGCGCGATCTGCGCGAGGCAGGCTGCCGCGAAGCCGTCAACCGAGAGCATGTACGGAAGACTGCCCCGGTCCAATGCTGATTGGATGCTGACATACCTGATGGTCCGTCAGGTGAGTCGAGAGGTCCAGAGCAAGGTGCGAACTGGGGTCAGCGGCGGTGAGGTAGAGGACCAGGACCGACCAGCACGCTCCTCCCCCGCACGACCGAGCGCTTCCGCGTCATTTCCCCTCTTCGCCATGCCCAAGGAGCATGAAAAAATCTCGGATGACGACGGTTGCGGGCGCCCGTTCGGTCAGGACTTCCAGTAGATCGGGGCGGATCACGACAGCACAACCGGTCATCCGCGGCCAGGCGAGGTGGTAGGAGCTCCTCTCGCACTCGGTCCGCCAACAGATAGGCCGGAGGGCCAGCCCGCGGTCGTCCTCCAGGGTCAAGGGAGCCCCGGGCCGCAGGTGCAGCGCGGCACGGAGCCACCAGCCCGCTGTGAGCGTGAGGTCGGGCAGCCCCAGACCATGAGCGGCATCTCCGGCAGTGGCACGTCAGCGGGCACCAGCGAGAAGCTTCGTGACTCGCCCGCCACCTCGGCCAGGAAGTGGGCGAGCCCCAGATTGACGCTCGTGGCCGTGTTCCGGATGCCGAACCGGTCGGCGAACGGTGGAGGAAGTCGAGCCGGTCCAGTGCACCGGGTGCCCGCAGCGCGTTGCCGCGCCTTTCCTCGTCACTGGGCCTCGATGCCCAGGCCGGTTCCGCCAGGGCCTGCCGGCCGGCAGGGTGTTGACGTGGACGAGCATGGACCGGAGCAGGGCGAGCATCGAGGTCTCGGCGTGCTCCCGGCCGTGCGAGCGGGCCGGTGGGCGGCGGGGCGCTCACGACCGGTTCACGGAGGCGTCGGCATCCTCGCCGCCGAGGCCGAACAGCCGGTCGTCGCTCCACCACTCCGGCGTCTCGTCGACGACCGGGGTGAGCTCCAGCAGCGTCACCTCGTTGCGGCCCAGGACGAGGTCCACGTCGGCGCGCCCGCCGGCGACGGGCACGCTCCGGTGCGAGCGGGCGGGTTCGGCGGCCTCACGGAGAGCGTCGAGCTGGCGGTTGCCGGGCGCGAGCGGCCGCCCCATCTCGCACCAGGCGGCCCAGGGGTTGCCGGCGTCCTCGCTCACGGAGCGGCGGCGAGCGAAGGCGGAGCCCTGCGCGTCCGGGGCGCCGACGGGCAGGGACAGCCGGACGGTGTGGCCGTCGACGGGATCGCCGCCGGCCGGGTCGGCCGGCGCCCAGGCCAGCACGGTGACGCGTCCGTCGCCGTGCCGCGTCACCAGGTGGTCCTCGCCTCGGGCGAGCACCTGCTCGCCCATCTCGGCCATGAACGTGTACAGGTGGTAGGTGGGCTTCTTGATCTGACGGTGCGTCAGCAAGCCGAAGCCGCCGTGGAACGGCGCGGTGGGGATGCCCACCTCCTCGAACACGTCGCTGAACGTCCAGTACGAGAAGGAGTCCGCGAGGTCACCCCCGTTCACCAGCACCGGCGCGAGATACGCCGCGTGGAACGCGGTGTCGTGGACCGGGTTGTCCGGCCGGTACGAGGAGTTGAACTCGGTGATGTGGAGCGGCAGGTCCGCGAGCCCGGTGCCCGCCAGCTGCCGCCGTGGGGCGCCGAACTGCTCCAGCAGCGCCGACGCCGGCATGAGCGTCTGGTGGGCGCCGAACGGCACGGGCTGGACGGGGCCGGAGGAGTAGGCGTGGCGGCTCACGAAGTCGATCGGCAGGTCGCGGGCCTCGACGAACTCGGCGAAGCGCTGGATCCACTCGTCCTCGTAACCCGGCGCCAGTGAGGGGCCGCCGACCTGGAGTTCGGCGTCGACCTCCTTGACGGCCAGCGAGGTCACCTCGTAGAGGCGGTGGTAGGCGTTCTGGTCCGCGGACCAGAACGGCGCCAGGTTGGGCTCGTTCCACACCTCGATCGGCCACCGGCGCACCTGGTCGACGCCGTAGCGGTCGACCAGGTGCCCGATGACGGCGCGGACGAGGTCCGCCCACTCCTTCTCGTCGCGAGGAGGAGTGACATTGCCCTTCCACCAGAACACGGTGTCGTCGCCGGAGGCGAGCCCGGACGGCATGAAGCCGAGTTCGAGGAAGGGCGCGATGTCCATCCCCAGGTAGGCGTCCACGATCTGGTCGACGTACGTGAAGGCGTGGCGCACGCGCCGCTCGCCGGCGTAGTCGTAGGGGCGGTGGACGCCCATCCCGTCACTGAGCAGGCCGTGCCCCCGGATGTACCGGAAACCGATCTCCCGCTGAACGAGGTCGAGCGACTCCTGGTAGTCGCTCCGCAGCGCGAGGTCGAACCGGCCCGTGCCGACGCAGTGGCGCCAGGCGTCGGAGAGCCGGGCTGTCGGCTGCCGGGGGACGACGATCCGCATGGTGGGGTTCCTTTGCCGCGGTGCGGTGGGGGGCGAGACTCGCCGGGGCGGGCGGGTGGACCAACCGGCTCTCGCTCAACGTGCTGCGCACCGTAGGGAGACGGGGAAAACGATGTCAAGACGTCGAGCGGTCCGCCTGTCGGCGTTCGGCGTCCTCCCGGTGCCCGCCCCGGCCGGCCGGGGCCCGGCTGGGTGCGACTGAGCACGTTCCTGATCGTCACCGCACCCGTTCGTGATCACGTACGACGGCTGCTACGTCAGTAACGATTGCACAACTTGCGAAAACTGTTGGTTGTCTCTCGTTCATTTCTAGCGGTACACCTTGCTCCTACTTCGCGGATGGCCCATTAATTTGCGCAAACTATCGACAGTTGGATCACTGACAACAGATCAGGGAGTTCCCACGATGATGAGGAAAACCCGCAGCGCGACGGCTGCCGCGATCGGCTTGTGCATCGCACTCGCCGCTGTCGGCTGCGCCGGCGGCGACGACAGCGGTTCGTCCGATGGCCAGGGCACGGTGACCCTCTGGACGAACGCGATGGAAGGGCGCGGTGCGCAGTACTGGAAGGACGCCGCGAAGGCGTACCACGCGCTGCACCCGGACGTCACGATCAAGATCCAGTCGGTCCAGAACGAGGACCTCGACGGCAAGCTGCAGAACGCGCTCAACTCGAACTCCGCGCCCGACATCTTCCTGCAGCGCGGTGGCGGCAAGATGCAGGCCATGGTCAACGCCGGCCAGATCCAGGCACTGGAACGACTGACCGACACCGACAAGGCGAACGTGGGCGAAGCGGCCCTCGAAGGCGTCTCGATCGACGGCAAGGTCTACGCGATGCCGCTCGACACGCAGCCCGAGGGCATCTACTACAGCAAGGGCCTGTTCAAGAAGGCCGGCATCACCTCGACGCCGACGACGATGGACGAACTCAAGGACGCCGTCGCGAAGCTGAAGGCGATCAAGGTCGTGCCGATCGCGGTCGGCGCCAAGGACGCCTGGCCGGCCGCGCACTGGTACTACAACTTCGCCCTGCGCGAGTGCAGCCAGGAGACCATGCAGGAGGCCGCCAAGTCGCTCACGTTCGACGACCCGTGCTGGACCAAGGCCGGCGAAGACCTCGCTGAACTCCTGGAGACCGAACCCTTCCAGAAGGGTTTCCTGACGGCAACGTCGCAGCAGGGCGCCGGGTCCTCGGCGGGCATGATCGCCAACCACAAGGCGGCCATGGAGCTCATGGGCAACTGGAACCCCGGTGTGATCGCCGATCTGACCCCGGACAAGAAGCCGCTCCCCGACCTGGGCTGGTTCCCCTTCCCCGCCGTGCCCGGCGGCAAGGGCGACCCGACCGCCATCATGGGCGGCGCCGGCGGATACTCGCTCTCCAAGAACGCACCGAAGGAGGCCCTGGGCTTCCTCCAGTTCGTCGTGACCAAGGAGCAGCAGGAGACCTACGCCGAGGCCTTCGACACCATCCCGGTGAACAAGGAAGCCCAGGGGGGCGTCACCGAGCCCTACAACATCTCGGCACTGCAGGCCTTCAACAAGGCCGCCTACTCGATGCAGTTCCTCGACACCGTGTACGGCCAGAACGTCGGCAACGCCATGAACATCGCCGTCGTGAACCTGATGGCCGGCAAGGGCTCCGCCGCCGACATCGTCAAGGACGTCAAAGCTGCCGCCGAGAAGGGCTGAGTAAGCAGACATGAGCGACACCCTGGGCACTGACACGGCCGACGGCCGCCAGTCGCAGGGCACGCCCGGAGCCGGGGACGCGGCCACGTCCGTGCCCCCGGCCACGCCGCGAGCGGCTGCGCACCGCCGAGGCCGTGCCAGGATGCGACTGGAGATCGCGGTCCTGTCCGCACCGGCCATCATCACGTTCCTGGCGTTTGTGATCTTCCCGGTCGCGCTCGCCGCGTACTACGGCTTCTACCAGTGGAAAGGCTACGGAGAGCCCACCGACTGGGTCGGCCTGAACAACTACAAGCTGATCCTCACCGACCCCGCGTTCCACGACGTCCTGTGGCACAACGGCCTGATCCTGGTGCTCTCACTGGTCATCCAGGGTCCGCTGGCGGTCGTCCTCGCGCTCCTGCTCAACCAGAAGATCCGCGGCCGCTCGACCATCCGCGTCCTGATCTTCGTGCCCTACATCATCTCCGAGGTCATCGTCGGCACCGGCTGGAGCCTGATGCTCCAGAGCAACGGAGCCGTCAACGACCTGCTGCACCGGATCGGCCTGGGCTCCCTGGAAGCCGACTGGATCGCCGACCCGGACCTGGCCATCTGGACGCTGATGGCCATCATCACGTGGAAGTACATCGGCTTCGCGGTGATCCTGATGCTCGCGGGCCTGCAGTCGATCCCCGACGAGATCTTCGAGGCCGCGCAGATCGACGGCGCCTCCTACTGGCAGATCCAGCGCCGCATCACGCTGCCGCTGCTGGGACCGACGATCCGCATCTGGGCCTTCCTGTCGATCATCGGCTCGCTGCAGTTGTTCGACCTCGTCTACATCATCTGGGGCCAGTACGTCTCGGGCACGGCGGGCACCTCGACCATGGCGATCTACATGCTCGCCCAGGGCCGCAACGCGGGCAACTACGGCTACGGCAGCGCCGTCGCGGTCGTGATGTTCGTGATCTCGCTCATCGTCGCGCTGATCTACCAGCGCTTCGTCCTGCGCCGCGACCTCAGGGGCGCCGTCACCGAAGGGACCGTGTGATGAGCGCGACGACCACCACCTCCCGGATGCCCCCCGCGCCGGAGCCGAAGGCACCCACCGGCCGCCGCGACAACCGGGACAAGCCGCAGAAGTGGGGCAACCCCGTCACCTACTTCATCGCGCTGCTCTTCGTCGGCGTCTGCATCGCACCGGTGCTCTTCATCGTGCTCGGCGGATTCCGCACCAACTCGCAGATCACCACGGACCCGGCCGCCCTGCCGCGCCCCTGGGTGGTCGGCAACTACATCGACATCCTGAAGTCGACGGTGTTCTGGGGCGAGTTCGCCAACTCCCTCATCGTCGCGATCACCAGCACCGTCGGCATCGTCGCCCTCGGTCTGATGGTGAGCTTCGTGATCGCACGCTACGACTTCAAGCTCAAGGGCGCGATGTACTCCCTGTTCGCCGCGGGCCTGATGTTCCCGATGGTCATCGCGATCACTCCGCTGTACCTCGTCATCAAGGACCTCGGCCTCGTCGACAACCTGCTCGGCGTGATCATCCCGCAGATCGCCTTCGGCCTGCCGACGACCGTCATCATCCTCGTGCCGTTCCTCAGAGCCATCCCGAACGAGATCGAGGAGGCCGCCGCGATCGACGGCATGAGCCGACCCGGATTCTTCTTCCGCATGGTGGTCCCGCTGTCGCTGCCCGGTGTGGTCACCGTCGGCATCCTCGGATTCGTCGGCAGCTGGAACAACTACCTCCTGCCCCTGTACGTCCTCAACTCGCAGGCGAACTACACCCTGCCGCTCGGCGTCCAGGTGTTCTCCTCGCAGTACTCCACGGACACCGCAAAGGTTCTCGCCTTCACCTCACTCGCCATGCTGCCCGCACTGATCTTCTTCTCGATCTTCGAGAAGCGCATCGTCGGCGGCCTCACCGGCGCCGTGAAGGGCTGACACCGGTACCAGGACCTGAACCGGACCGTCCCACGCCTGCCCCTGCCATGCCTTTCGGCAGGGGCGGGCCGCTGACCGACGGCACCACCCAGCCCGCGACACCCCCGCGCCATCCACCGGAAAGGACCGCCGCATTGCCCCGCGCCCACATCGAACTCGACAGGCAGGCCGTCATCGCTCCTGTCCGGCGCCGCACCTTCGGCTCGTTCGTCGAGCACCTCGGCCGCTGCGTGTACACCGGGCTCTACGAGCCCGAACACCCGAGCGCGAACGGTGACGGGTTCCGCATGGACGTCGTCGAACTCGTCAGAGAGCTCGGCAGCACGACCATCCGCTACCCGGGCGGCAACTTCGTCTCCGGGTTCCGCTGGGAAGACTCCGTCGGCCCACGCGAAAAACGCCCGGTACGCCGCGACCTCGCCTGGCGCTCGCTCGAATCGAACCAGGTCGGCCTCGACGAGTTCGCCAGATGGCTCAAGCTCACCGACTCCGAGCTGATGCTGGCGGTCAACGTGGCCACACGAGGCATCCTGCCCGCCCTGGACCTGCTCGAGTACGCCAACCACCCATCCGGCACGGCGCTGTCGGACCTGCGCATCGCCAACGGCACACCGGAACCGCACAACGTGCGCATGTGGTGCCTCGGCAACGAAATGGACGGCCCCTGGCAGACCGGATTCATGACGGCGGACGACTACGGCAAGATGGCCGCCCGCACCGCCGCCGCGATGAAGAGGGCCGACAAGGACCTCGAACTCGTCGTCTGCGGCTCCTCCGGATCCACCATGCCGACATTCGGCGACTGGGAGCGCACCGTACTCGAGCACAGCTACGACCACGTCGACCACGTCTCGTGCCACGCGTACTACCAGGAGCACGACGGCGACCTCGGCTCCTTCCTCGCCTCGGCGATCGACATGGACTACTTCATCGACACCGTCGTCGCGACTGCCGACCACGTGGGGCACAAGAAACGCTCCACCAAGAAGATCAACGTCTCCTTCGACGAGTGGAACGTCTGGTACCTCAAGGAGCACCAGGCGTCCGAGAAGATCCACGACGAGTGGCGCCACGCCCCCCGGCTCCTGGAGGACACCTACACGGTGGCGGACGCCGTCGTCGTCGGCAACCTGCTGATGACGCTCCTCCGCCGCAGCGACCGCGTCACCTCGGCATCCCTCGCACAGCTCGTCAACGTGATCGCTCCGATCATGACCGAGCCCGGCGGCCCGGCCTGGCGCCAGACGACCTTCTACCCGTTCTCGATCACGAGCCGGCTCGCCTCCGGCGAGGTGATCCGACCCCTGATCGAGGCGCCGACGTACGAAACGGCGCGCTACGGAGAGGCATCCGTCGTCGACGCCGTCGCGACCGTCGACGAGGGCCGGGCCGCGGTCTTCCTCGTCAACCGCGACCTGGCGGAAGCCGCGCAGGTCACGATCGATGTGCGCAGCTTCGGCTCCTCGCGCATCACCGAGGCGGTCACGCTCGCCGACTCCGACGTGTACGCGAAGAACACGCTCGCCCAGCAGGACCGGGTGACCCCGGCCGCGAACGCCGGCGCGGCACTCGCCGACGGCCTGCTCACCATCGAACTGCCGCCGACGTCGTGGACGGTGGTCGCCCTCCGGTGAGCGACGACACGAGCCCCGTTCAGGAGCCGGCCCCCCTCCGGCGCGGCGACCCGGCCCGTGAATCGCCGGACCCGGTCGCCGAGCGCCGCGAGGTGACCTGTGCGTTGCGCGATGGAACACGGCTTCGGACCGTCCTGCTGGTTCCGCACGGGACCGGGCCGTGGCCGGCCCTGCTGACCCGCCATCCCTATGACGTGACCCGTGAGGAACACGACGGGATGCTCGACGTCGGGCGCCTCGTCGCCGCCGGTTACCTCGTCGCGCTCCAGGACGTACGGGGCCACTTCGGCTCCGAAGGCGTCTTCGACCCTTGTGCGCAGGAGGTGGCCGACGGCGCCGACGCCGTGGCCTGGCTCGCGGCACGTCCCGAATGCACCGGCACCGTTGGAATGTGGGGCGCGTCCTACGCCTCGGATACCCAGTTCAGCGCCCTTCTGGGAGGCGCCCCGGCTCTGCGGGCGATCGCTCCTGCCATGACGCCGGCGATGTCGGCGCTTGACGGTTTCCGGTTCCGCGGTGGGGTGCCGGAGATCGGAAGCACCCTCGCGTGGACGCACTACGCGATCGCCCCGGACGTGATCACGCGCATCGGCTCCGCCCGCGAACGGGAGGCCGAGCGGAAGCGGTGGGAAGCGACCGAGCGAGCGATCGCGACCCGCGACGCGTTCCGGGCCGGAACCCCGCACGCCGGATGGGACGCCGAGGCGATCGTCGGGTGGGGTCTGGACCGGTTGCGGGAGCCGCTCGGGTCGGCGCGTCACCGCGATGGGAAGATCGTCGACCGGATCGATGCGATCGACATCCCGGTCTTCCTGATCGGCGGGTGGTTCGACGTCTTCCTCGGATCGACCCTGGAGATCTACCGGCGGCTGCTGCGCCATGCGAAAGACACCGGCGGGCCGGTGCCTCGTCTTCTGGTCGGCCCCTGGTCGCATGACAACATGTCGGGCCGGACAGCCGGTGTGGACTTCGGGCCGGGCACGTCCGCCGACGATCTCGGCGGCAGCGGAGACCTCACCGCGCGGCACGTGCGGTGGTTCGACACCGCCCTGTGCGCGGGCGCGGCGGACATGCCGCCGGTGCGCGTGTTCCTGATGGGCTCGAACCGGTGGATCGAACTGGACGAGTTCCCCCCGCGCGACACGCGGATGCTCGAGCTGTACCTGAACGCCGGGGAAACACTCGCGACCGAGCCGGCCGAGAGCGGTGAACGGCGGCTGACCAGCGATCCGGCATCCCCGGTGCCGACGTGCGGCGGTGCGGTACTCCTCTTCGCGCCGTTCGAGGCGGGACCCGCCGACCAGGCGGCGATCGAGGCGCGGCAGGACGTGGTCTCGTGGCGCACCGTGCCGCTCGCCGAGGAACTCACGGTGATGGGCGCGGTCCATGCCGTCGTCCACCTCGCGACCACGGGAACGGACGCGGATGTGGTCGTGCGGCTGTGCGACGAGCACCCGGACGGCAGCAGCCTCGTCGTCACCGACGGCGTGCAGCGGGGGTCGGCGCGGTCCGTCGACCCGGTCACGGGCCTGGGCGACAGACGGCCGGTCGAGCCGGATCAGGAGCAGGAGTTCGCCGTGGACCTCTGGTCGACAGCACACACGTTCCTGCCGGGCCACCGGGTGCGCGTCGACATCGCACCGAGTTCGTCACCCCGCTGGGACGTCGGACGCAATGCCTTCGATCCGGCCGGGGCGACCACGGAGCCCACCGCGGCGGAATACACGATCCGTCACGGCGTTGCCCATCCGAGCCGCCTCGTCCTCCAGGTCGTGACGACAGCACCGCGATGAGACCGACCGGAACACGCCTGCCCGCGTCATCGGCGTGGCGCTGCGGTTGCCGGGGCGGGTCCGGTGGAGGCACGGACGACCAGCTCGGTGGCCAGCTCCATGCGGGCGGGGGACCGGGCGCCGCCGTCTTCGCCCCGGGAGAGCTCGATCAGGAGCTTGACCGCCGCGGCGCCCAACTCGGTGCTGGGCTGTCTGACGGTCGTCAGCCCGGGGGTGATGTATTGCGCCTCGGGCAGGTCGTCGAAGCCGATGACACTGATGTCCTCGGGAATCCGCAGGCCCCGGGCATACAGTGCGTCGTAGATGCCGAGTGCCATGGAGTCCGCGCAGGCGAAGATCCCCGTGATCCCCGGGTCGCTGTCGAGCAGGGTGTGAGTGGCGGTCGTCGCCTTGGCGCGGTTCCATCCGCCGTAGGCCACCGACACCGTGGCACTGCCGGCGGTCGCCGTGTCGGCCGCCGCACGGAAACCGTCGACGCGCGCTCGGCTGAAGAGATGGCGGGCATGGCCGGCGACCACCCCCATCCGCACATGGCCGAGGGACAGAAGGTGCTCAGCGGCCATACGGCCGCCTTCCCAGTTCGCCACGCCGATGCTTGCCACCCCTGACGGCGGTGTGCTCATCGGGTCGATCAGCACCACGGGGACGCCTGCGGCGAAGAGTGCGCTGAACTGCCGCGAGGCGGGATCGACCAGCGTCCCGATCGCGCCGACGGTGCGCCTTCTCAGAACCCGCGACACCCAGTCGCTGTGCGGCTCGGCGAGCGTCAGTACGACGTCGAGTCCCGCTGCTGCCGCTTCTCGCCCGACCCCGGCTATCAGCAGGTTCGCCCATGACCCCTCGAAGTGGGTGACCACGAGATCGAGCACGTTGGACAAGCCGCTCTCGTCCCGCACGCTCTCGCCCTTGGACCCGGCCCGGCGGGTGTAGCCGACAGCTTGCACGGCTTCCATGACCTTCGCGCGCGTCTCCGCCGAGACATCGGTTCCGCCTCGCAGCACCTTGGACACGGTGGGCACGCTCGTACCGGCGGTTTTGGCCACCAAGGACAGTGTGGGGCGCGATCCGGCTGGTCGGGGGGGCATGGGGGACAGGCTAACCCAGCGAGGAGGCCGTCCGGGGGCCGGGGAGGCACCTCAGCCGGGGTCGAGCCGGCTGCGGACAGGTGCCCCTCAGGGTGCGGCACCCGCCCGCACACCGAGCGTCACACGGACGGCGTCGGGGCCGGGGCGTACTCGAACCAGTCGAAGGCGACCGCGCCCTCGGTGGCGTACATGCCGATCACACGGCCGGTGAAGCCGCAGGCGACCTCGGTGGACAGGTAGCGCCCGTCCAGTTCGGCGAGCGGCCGGGCGTCCGGAGCGTCGGGATCGCCGAGCCAGAAGGCGATGGTGTCGGGGCCCGTGGTCCCGCCGTCGGTGAGTTCGGGCGACGCGGGCACGAGGCCTGACGTCCGGATCGTCACGGTGAGGGGCAGCGGCCCGGCCGGGACCGGCCGGCGGGCCACGGTCTGGCGCAGCGGCCCGATCCGGGCGACGACGCCGACCTCCCCGTCCCCGGCCTCCACCTCGTAATGGTGGGCCTCGTCCAGGCGCACGCAGAGACCACCGCGTCCCGTACCCGGGTCGATCACGGCGGTGACGCGGCAGTCGTGGTGCTGCTGGCGGCGGCCGACGAAGGTGTACCCGGGGCGGTCGAGGGTGGGGCCGGTGGCGCTGAGGACCAGTAAGCCAGGGCGCTCGGTGAGCGACCAGGAGCCCTCCGGGCGGGCGAACGGCGAGATCCAGTGCGGCGCGAGAGCGGGCCCGTCGAAGTCGTCGCGGGCGGGCGGGGCCGGAACGGGATGCCAGGCACCGCCCGGGGCCGCGTGACTCTCGGGAACGGGCGCGACGACGGGCCAGCCGTTCTCGTCCCACTCCACGGGGGTCAGGAACGTCTCGCGGCCGAGCACGTGCACGTCGGGCGTGAAGCCGCGGGGGCGGACAGCGAGCAGCACCATCCACCAGCTGCCGTCGGGAGCCTCCACCAGGTCGGCGTGGCCGGTGTTCTGGATGGAGCGGGCGGTACCGCTGTGGGACAGCAGGGGGTTGGCGGGTGCGCCCTCCCAGGGGCCGCGCGGCGAGCGGCTGCGGGCTATGGACACACTGTGGCCGCGTTCCGTGCCGCCTTCCGCGATCAGCAGGTACCACCAGTCGCCGATGCGGTAGAGGTGCGGCGCCTCGGGGTACTTGAGCCCGCTGCCCGACCACGTGGCGAAAGGCCCCTCCAGCACCTCGCCCTTGACCGGGTCGATCCTGGCCATGTTGATGCCCCCTCCGGGGCCGGAGAAGGCGCACCAGCAGGTGCCGTCCTCCTCCCACGCCAGGTCGGGGTCGATCCCGGACAGGTCGATCCACACCGGGTCGCTCCACGGCCCCTCGGGCCGCTCGGCCGAGACGACGAAGTTGCCGCCACCGTCGATATTGGTGTTGATGACCCAGTAGCGGCCGTCGTGGTGGCGGATCGTGGGGGCGTAGAGGCCTCCGGACGCCTTGGCGCCGGGGAGGGGCAGCGGCAGTTGCCCGGGCCGGTCGAGCACGTTGCCGATGTGCTCCCAGTGCACGAGGTCCTTGCTGTGGAAGAGCGGCAGCCCGGGGAAGTACTCGAAGCTGGAGCACACCAGGTAGTAGTCGTCACCGACCCGGCACACGCTCGGATCGGGGTGGAACCCGCTGATCACAGGGTTGTCGTACGTATGCACGGAAACGTCTTCCCTTCGAGCCGCCGGGCGCCGTGAAGCGAGCCTAGGCGAGCGTTCGGTTCTCGGTTGTCCGTTTGGTTTGCGGTCCGGGTGCCGTGCCGGTTCGGGGTGGCTCCGTGGGCGGGGCGGCGGCCCATGGCGTCGATCACCGCGGGGTGGATCATGGCTTCGGAGCGGGCGGGCAGGGTCTCGTGGCCCCGGGCCGGGCGGCGGTGGTGCATCAGCCGGCCCGGGGACCACGGCTGCGGTGTCGGTCTGCTGAAATATTCTTCCCGCCACCGCACACCGTCTGGGAGGACCAAGAGAATTGACCGACCTGTCTGCTTTCCCGCTGCCCTTCCAGGCTTCCCGTTCCCCGTGGTTCGCGACACCCCGGACACTGCGGGAACTCCAGATGGTGCAGTGCAGCTCACATATCCGGGTCCACCAGGATCTGCTGCGCCCGCTCGAACTGCGTGATCACGTTCGCGCGGTCGGGCCACCTGCCTGCACTTCCGCGGGGACCGGACGGTTGTGACGCCGCCCACCAGGCCATGCCGATCGCGGGGGTCGCCGCCACCACGGCGGCGACCCGGGACCATCAGCGATGTCTTCGTGGAGGGACGAGGGAAGCCGCGCTGTAGGCCGTCACCGATTCACCCTTCGTTTGTGGCAGGCCTTGTCAGGTGCGGGTCCAGCGTTGGTTGCTGCCGTTCGAGCAGGAGTAGAGCTGAATCAGGGTGCCGTTGGCGGTGCCGCCTGCGACGGCGTCGAGGCAGAGGCCGGACTGGACGCCGACGATGGATCCGTCGGAGTTGAGGCGCCATTTCTGGTTGTCGCCGCCCCAGCAGCTGTAGATCTGGACCTTGGTGCCGTTGCCGGTGCCGGCGGCGTCCAGGCACTTGTTGCCGTAGACCCTGAGCTCGCCGGCGTCGGTGTACGTCCACTGCTGGTTGGTGCCGTTGTGGCAGTCCCACAGCTGGAGCTGGGTGCCGTCGGTGGTACTGGTGCCGGGCACGTCCAGGCAGCGGCCCGAACCGACACCCTTGATCGGTCCGGAATGCGAAGGCGGTGTGGAGGAGCCGCCGTTGAGTGCGTTGAGGACGGCGGTGTAGGCAGGCTTCTTGCTGCCGTCGCCGTTGAACAGCAGCGGCGTGTGCTCCGGTCGCCAGGAGTCGCTGTCGCGCACACCCCAGGCGGTGATGCCGAGGCAGCGCGGGACGGCCAGGCAGTCGTTGACCACGTTGGCGTAGGTCGTGGCCGGGGCACCCTGGATGTCGAGTTCGGTGATGGCCACGTCGACGCCGAGGGCGGCGAAGTTCTGCAGGGTGGTGCGGAAGTTGCTGTTGTAGGGGCTGCCGCTGTTGAAGTGCGACTGGAAGCCGACGCAGTCGATCGGCACGCCGCGCTGCTTGAAGTCTCGGACCATGGCGTACATGGCCTGGGTCTTGGCCCAGGTCCAGTCCTCGACGTTGTAGTCGTTGTAGCAGAGCTTGGCGGACGGGTCGGCGGCGCGCGCGGTGCGGAAGGCGACCTCGATCCAGTCGTTGCCGGTGCGTTGCAGGTTGGAGTCGCGCCGGGCTCCCGAACTGCCATCGGCGAAGGCCTCGTTCACGACGTCCCACTGTGCGATCTTGCCCTTGTAGTGGCCCATCACGCCGTTGATGTGGTCGATCATCGCCTGGCGCAGTGCGCTGCCGCTGAGGCTCTGCATCCAGCCGGGCTGCTGGGAGTGCCAGGCCAGGGTGTGACCGCGCACCTGCTTGCCGTTCTGCACCGCCCAGTTGTAGACGCGGTCAGCGGCGGTGAAGTTGAACTGACCCCGCTGCGGTTCGGTGGCGTCGATCTTCATCTCGTTCTCGGCCGTCACCGAGTTGAACTCACGGGCCGCGATCGTCGCGTACGTCGAGTCGCCCAGCCTGCCCGAGGCGATGGCGGTGCCGAAGTAGCGGCCGCTCTGCGCCGCCGCGGCGCCGAGCGTGCTCTCGGCGGCGTGTGCGGTCGGCGGCGAGCCCAGTGCGGCGACCACACCGAGGACGCCGGCGACCAGCGCCAACAGCAGAACGCGGATCTTCCGTCGGACAACGGGTCTGGGAAGGGCATAAGAGCCCATGGCTGTGCCTCCAAGGTAGAAATAACGGAATCACCGGACACCGCGGTCATGGGACCCGGGAGGATCTCAACCGGCACGGACGGCGCCCGGTCGGTCGCCGAGTGACGTACGCCGGGCGGCAGCGGTCTCGACACAGGCACGGGGGTACTCCATCGCGGCTCAGCCGGGGGGCGTCACGCGGCGTCGCACACCTCTCCGACTGCACGAAGCGTCAGGTTGCGTCGGTGCGAGCCTCACCGGAACGAAAAACGGGGTGGCGCAGGTGTTTTGGTGCGCGGATCTGTCGTGCAGCTGTGCGCGGATCTGCCGTGCAGCACAGTCTGCCCAGGACAATGCGGTTCGAAATCTCGGCCAACGGTCGGTTTACCAGACAGGATGATTGAGAGATTGACGGTGACTCGTCAACCCTCGCGGCGGAAAAAGTTTCTGCTCTTCGTTCGAAACTTTCGAATCCCCGGCGAGCCGGGCGGATCCCTGGACTGGCGAGCCGTATCGCGAACTTGCGGGGGGTTTCCGGTCGGCGCGACAGCTTGTCATGCCCGAAGGGGAGGAGCTGTTTGTGGACAGATCGGCGACAGAACTTGACCAGAGGGCCCCGCCTTCCTAGCTTGTGGCGTCACAGAACCGGGATGACTTCGAAACTTTCGAACCTGTCCCCGTCCCCGGCGCGGCCGCTCCGTGATTCATCGGCGTCACCTCACCCCGCTCCCAAGGAGGCCCTCTGATGTGGTTTCGCCACCCGTCCCCGGTCCGTCCAAGACGCTTACTCGGCGTCCTTGCGCCCTTGCTGCTCGTGGTCACCTTCCTCGGTGCCCAGCCCGCCGAGGCCGCGACCGTAGACCCCAATGCCTCGTATGTGCTGGTCAACCGCAACAGCGGCAAGGCCCTGGATGTCTACAACATGGCGACCGACGACGGCGCCCGCATCACCCAGTGGACCAGGAACAACCAGAACCAGCAGCAGTGGCAGTTCGTCGATTCCGGGGACGGCTACTACCGCATCAAGTCACGCCACTCGGGCAAGGTGCTGGACGTCTACAACTGGTCCACCGCGAACGGCGGCTCGATCGTCCAGTGGGCCGACCTGAACGGCACCAACCAGCAGTGGCGGCTGGCCGACAGCTCGGACGGCTACGTGAGGCTCATCTCGCGCCACAGCAACAAGGCCCTCGAAGTGCAAGGCGCCTCCACCGCCGACAACGCGAACATCGTCCAGTACGACGACTGGGGCGGCACCAACCAGCAGTGGCAGCTCGTCAAGGTCGGCGCCGACACCCCCGGCCCGTGTGATCTTCCGTCGGCCTACCGCTGGACATCAACGGGCTCGCTGGCGCAGCCCAAGCAGGGGTGGGTCTCGCTCAAGGACTTCACCGTCGCCCCCTACAACGGCAGACAACTCGTCTATGCGACCACGCACGACACGGGGACGAGGTGGGGTTCGATGAACTTCGGCCTGTTCACCAATTGGTCGGAGATGGCCTCGGCCAGCCAGAACACGATGTCCAATTCCACCGTCGCACCCACGCTCTTCTACTTCGCGCCGAAGAACATCTGGGTGCTCGCCTACCAGTGGGGCGGGACCGCCTTCTCCTACCGGACGTCGAGCGACCCCACCAACCCGAATGGCTGGTCATCCGAGCAGGTGCTCTTCTCCGGAAGCATCTCCGGATCCGGAACAGGGCCCATAGACCAGACACTCATCGGTGACGGCACGAACATGTACCTGTTCTTCGCCGGCGACAACGGCAAGATCTACCGGGCCAGTATGCCGATCGGAAACTTCCCGGGCAGCTTCGGCTCGACCTCGACAGTGATCATGAGCGATACGACGAACAACCTGTTCGAAGCCCCGCAGGTCTACAAGCTGCAGGGCCAGAACCGTTACCTCATGATCGTCGAGGCGATCGGCTCACAGGGCCGGTACTTCCGCTCGTTCACGGCCACCAGTCTGAACGGCTCATGGACACCCCAGGCCGCGACCGAGAGCAATCCCTTCGCCGGCAAGGCCAACAGTGGCGCCACCTGGACCAACGACATCAGCCATGGCGAGCTGATCCGCACCAGCCCCGATCAGACCATGACCGTCGATCCCTGCAATCTGCAGTTGCTCTACCAGGGGCGCAGCCCCAACTCCGGCGGCGACTACGGCCTCCTGCCCTACCGTCCGGGTCTGCTGACACTGCAGCGCTGACGGCATGACGCGGGCCCGGCTCCGGTAGGGAGCCGGCGTGGGGGGGGGGGGGGGGGCGGCGGCGCCCCCCCCCCCCACGCCGTGATCTGAAAAACCCAGGTCACCCGCCGGCACAGTGAAGGACGTTCAGTGACCTTCCTCTGGTGCGTGGACCATGCTGCCGAGCGGAGCAAGGCCGCGGCGCACCAGGACGAGCGTGCGCTCCGTGACCGTATCGAGCGGAGCACCGCCCTCGACGGCGGCAAGGGCCGTGTGCAGCATCCCGGCGATCAAATCCGCCGTGAGCGCGGGCTCGGGGGCACCAAGCTGTCGGACCGCTGCGCGGAACGGTTCGACTTGATGGGGGCGCGACGCTGGGCACGCACGGCCCTTTACTTGAACTTGACGACGCAAGCGTCGGCATCCTATCGGATGTTACCGACACACCTGTCGGCACATCGGCACGCGCCGCGCACCGGCCGGACGCTCTCGATCGGGCTTTGTCCCCGTGGCATGATTCGGCTGCCACGTCAGGTCATGCCTGTGCCGCGGACCAGTCACGGCGCCCGGCCGGCGAACCGTCATCGAGGCACATCAGGCCGACCCGTCGACGAGGCACGCCCTGACCGTCCGAGCCCTTGGGTGATTCGAGCGTTGTCCGGGGCGAGGCCCTCCCGTGTGCCGCCTGCCGGTTGAGGCCGCGAAGACGATCACGAGCGCCACGTCATACGACCGCTGCGGTCAGGGGGCCGGCAGAAGCACGTCGGTGCGGGACTTGGCGGCGTCGTAGCGCGTCGCCACATCCTGCCGGTTGGCGACGGCTCACATGGCGTCGATGAAGTCGACCTTCTGGTTCCTGCACTGCAGGCAGAAGGCGTGCTCCCAGACGTCGAAGACCAGGATCGGGGTTGGAGCCCCGACCGACGTTGCTTTGGTGGTCGTACATGCAGGCCGCGCATCACGCTCGGTGCGAGGAGGGTGTCGCCCGCGGCCAGGATCTCGTCCTCACCGTCCGCGAACGGGAAGCACCCAGAGCGTCACCACGTCCGGCTGGCCCGGACGGCGCCTCGGCCGGCTCGCCCCGGTAGTCCCGTTTCCCCGGCTGTCGGCGGACACGGCGACAGCCGAGGGCGGGACCGACCCCGTGTCCGCCCGGTGAAACCCCCCAGCCAGGGCCTGGACGGGCGTCCGCCCCTCGCTCTTCAACCGGGACGGACACCCAGCGGGACGCCCCCTCACCTGCGCCCGGGAGGAGACACTCGGCTGGCACTCCGCCGTGCTGGACACGAAGCGTCAGGCTCTCTCCGTGTGCTCCTGCAGGCGAGCGGAGATCAGGGACTCGAGCGCGTCGGCCGCCAGCTTGGCGTACCGGGCGAGGTTGTCCTCACCATCATGACGATCTCGAGCACCAGGTCTTCGTCAGCGGTAGTCAGCGCCTTCTTCAACATAGGCGAGGGACAGGATGACCATCCTGTCACGTACTCAGGTTCTCAACGTCCTTCACAGGGTCATCCGCCATGGCCCTCTGCCATAACCGTCGCGCAGGACGGCCTTGAGGACATGGAAGATGTTCACCTGGTTTCCGCGGCCCACTCCGTTCGCTTCCAACTCGCCCAGGCAGCGCGCCTTGATGGAGCTGTCAACGTGTCGGGCAGCGGAGTACTCGATCATCCGGCGTCGCCGGGGCCGCCACTGTTTCGCGTATTCCGCGACCGTTCGCCGACCGAGCTCTCGGCGAGCGGATGGCTCCGTCCTCTGTTTCTCCGCGTAAATCTGCGTGAGGCGCTCGACCGTTGTTGACGTCCCCCGCCCGGGCCTCACCATTGCGCAAACCGAACCCCGCCATGCGATCTCAAGCCCGAGATCATCGTCAGCGACAGTCGGCGCCACCTTCACATAGGTGCGGGAGGCGATGACCACCTTCTCGCGGCCGCATTCCGGCTCCTGGACGCCACTACAAGGATTGTCCGCCAGCACTCCTCCACCCCGTTCAGATCCCAGGTCCCGGGTGTCGACATGGCGAACGCGCGTGCACAGGGGTATGCGCACGTTGCGGGCCACTGCACGGGGCGTGCGTCTGGGTAGACGCCTCACGGGGGCAAGCCGTCAAGAGGGCGGCCGGGATGCCTGTGTAGCTTTGCTGGCTGTTCGATTAGGGACGCAAGGGGGTCTCAGTGGACGTGGTGCGTGTCATGGAGTCGTTTGCCGAGCAGGGAGTCACGGTCCTGTTCAAGGCCGATGCCGAGCGCATGCGCGAGGGCACGAAGCCATGGACGTTCGTCGCGAGCGGAGGCCCGTTTCACGAGGACCTCTTGGTGCGCACGGATGCTGTCTCCGTCGACGCGTGCCTGGCCATCTGTCTGCCTGAGCTGCGCAAGTTCGGCCTGGTCATCCCGGAGTAGCGGTCGGGACATCCCCGGCTATGCGGCGGTCGCCTTGAGTTCTTCCGACGAGGACGGGAAGGCCAGTGCTTCGTCGTAGCGATGACCGTGCTGCAGGCAGTGATAGAGCTGGCCGACCATGCGGTTGAACAGGTGGCGCAAGGCGGAGGCGTGCCAGTCGTTGTGCTTGTCGCGTCGTCGGCGGTAGTGGACCTTGGCCCCGGGTGAGGCGGTCAGTGCGGCGAACGCCCAGAGGTAGCCGGCGTGGTTGAGCCGGTCGTTCTTCACGCGTCGGCGGGTGACGCTGGACTTCTTGCCGGAGGCTCGGGTGATCGGCGAAGAGCCCGCATACGCCTTCAGGCCCCGGGCGTCGGCGAACCGAGTGTGGTCGTCCCCGATCTCGGCCAGCACCCGGGCGCCGAGCTGGACGCCGAGTCCCGGGAAGCTGAGGAGGACGTCAGCGTCAGGGTGCTGAGGGAACGCCTCCTCCACCGCCTTCGCCAGGTCATCGGCGGCGGTGCAGGCGGCTTCCAGCTGGCTCAGGAGGGCCAGCATCTGCTTGCCGAGTGCTTCCTCGACCAGCGGCAGCTGCCGGGCCCAGTCTCCTCGCAAGGCTTCGCGGAGCCGTTCGGTGTCGGCTTCGATGCCGCGCTTGCGGCCGGACCGCTTGAGGGCAGCCGTTGATCTGCGCCCGGGTCAGTCGCGCCGCTTTGGCAGGGGTGGGCGCCAGTTTGAGCAGCTCGCGGGCCTCGGGCCGGCACAGGCCGTTGGTCCAGGTGGAGAAGGCGTCCAAGGCTGCGGGGTAGTACTCGCGGAGCAGGGACCGGAGCTGGTTGGACATTTGCTGCCGGTTCCACGTCGCGTCCTGCTGGGCCCGGGCCAGGACGGCGATGGCGCGGGCCAGGTCGGAGTCGTTGGGCAGGGGCCGGTGGGCGTGCATGTCAGTCCGCAAGATGTTCGCCAGGACCAGGGCGTCGCCCGGGTCTGACTTCTTGCGGGAGACGGAGTGCCGGTCGCGGTAGCGGGCCGCGGCCATCGGGTTGATCGCGAAGACCTGCCGCTTGCCGGTCCGCAGCACCGCAACGAGCAGGCCGCGGGAGGTCTCGATCGCCACCGGGACAGGGCTGTCCTCGGTGTCGCCGTACTCAGCGAGCAGGTCCAGCAGGATCTTGTAGCCGACTGCGTCGTCGGTGATGTGCCGCTTGGCCAGTAACTGGCCGCTGTCGTCGACCAGGGCGACGTCATGGGTCTTCTCCGCCCAGTCGATTCCGCAATAGATCAAGATGGTTCCCTCCCCGAGTGCGGGTGTTTGCGCTGGTCACGAGCGCATGCGGGCCACGCGGCTCCCTAATTCCAGGCCTCGACCACCAGGGTCGGACCGACGCCTCACTAGCCGTGTTCGTGGCACCAGCGCACCGCGCGGGCCTCGGTCTATGCGGGAGCTCGGACGGCTCGGCTGCAATGAGAGGTCACCGTGCGGTGGGCTCGTCCCACTAACACCAACGAGGGATCCGGGCGGTGGGTGTTGACGCTCGCCACCCCGACGTCGCCGACCCACCTTGCGGCGTCAAGGTCCATTCCGCTGAAGGCGTCCGCCCGGTGCCGACGGGCTGCAACACCCACCACCACTGGTGGCGGCCGCGAAGACGCCGGGCGCCACCGATCTAACCCGAGGCGTCGAGGCCAGCCCCGCAATAGGCATCCGCCCGGCGCCCACGAGACCGCCACCACCCAAGAAGCGAGACCGCCCGCTCGATCTACCCAAAGGCTTCAGCAAACCAGGCTCTGAGCTTGGCGTTTAACCTCGCAGGTCACCCGACCTGCTGAACTGCGGTTCTTCCCGGGACAGCGGACGCGGCCGTTCCTCACGCTTCGAGATGTCGAGTAACGAATCGTGAGAGAACGGCCGCTGCATATGAGTCTCCCCGTCGACGCGCCCGCAGGCGAGGCATTGGGTGTGCTGTCCCGCTTTCGGGTCGAGTTCTACGACTGTCTGTACAGCCGCGCGGATGCGCTCTTCGAGCTCACCGATGCGGTGCTGTGCGCGGACGGGCCGGTGAAAACCCTGGTCGAACTCTCCTTGGCGGT